>DATFXF010000421.1:0-10185 GCA_035258565.1 Candidatus Acidiferrales bacterium | reverse complement strand
TGGCTTGACTCCTATTTCGGCAAAGGAGGTCGGCCGATGATTTCCACTCGCAGAGATTTCCTGAAAGTCAGCACGATTGGAGGCGTCGCCGCGTCGATGTTGGGGTTTGATCTGGCCCCGGCGTACGCGCAGGTGCGCGAGCTGAAGATCGCGCGCACCACCGAGACACGCTCGACCTGCCCGTACTGCGCGGTAAGTTGCGGCGTGATCGTTCACACCCTGGGCGACAAGTCCAGAAACGTGAAACCGTCGGTGGTGCATGTCGAGGGTGACCCCGACCATCCCATCAACCAGGGCACGCTGTGCCCCAAAGGCATCACCCTCAAGCAGAACATCGTCAACGACCGCCGCTTGACGAAGGTGCAGTACCGCGCGCCGGGCAGCGACCACTGGGAAGAAAAATCCTGGGGTTGGGCGCTGAACCGCATCGCACGCTTGGTCAAAGACGCGCGCGACGCCAGATTGATGGAGAAGGACGACAAGGGGCAGACAATCAACGCGCTGACGGCCGTCGGCGTCATTGGCGGCTGCACCGATTCGAACGAGAACAACTATCTGCTTGTGAAGGCATTCCGGGCTGGGCTCGGAATGATCCCGCTCGAACAACAGGCCCGAATATGACACGGCCCGACGGTGGCCAGTTTGGCCGCCACTTTCGGGCGCGGGGCGATGACCAATGGTTGGACCGATATCCGCAACTCCGACCTGATCTTGGTCATGGGGAGCAACGCGGCCGAAAACCACCCGGTGGGCTTCCGCTTCGTCATGGAGGCGAAGCGTAACCGCAACGCCAAGCTCGTTTCCGTTGATCCGCGTTTCAACCGTACCTCGGCCGTAGCTGATAACTTCACGCAAATCCGCACCGGCACGGACATCGCTTTTCTGGCCGGCGTGATCAACTACGCGCTCACGCACAACCGCATCCAGGAGGAGTATGTCCGGCTGTTCACGAACGCGCCCTTCCTCGTCCGTGAAGACTATTCCTTTAACGAGCAGGAAGGGCTCTTCTCGGGCTGGAATCCGGAGAAGAAGACGTACGACAAGTCAAGCTGGAACTACCAACTGGACGCCAAAGGGTTTGCCAAGGTCGATGAGACGATGCAGCATCCACGCTGTGTCTTCCAGATCATGAAGACCTTCTATTCCCGCTATACGCCGGAGGTGGTCTCGAGCATTTGCGGGTGCAAGAAAGAGGACTTCCTCAAGACAGCGGAGCTGATCACCTCGACCTATCCGCCGGACAAAGTCGGAACCATCATGTACGCGCTCGGCTGGACGCACCACAGTTTTTCGGTGCAATTGATCCATGTCGCGGCGATGCTGCAACTCCTATTGGGGAACATCGGGATGCCCGGGGGCGGCCTGAACGCGCTGCGCGGGCACGCCAATATCCAGGGCGGAACGGATAACGGAATGGCCTACCACAACCTGCCCGGCTACATCGCCATTCCCAAGGCGGATCACCAGTCGCTCAAGCAGTACCTCGAGGCCGTGACGCCTAAACCGCTGCGGCCGAACTCGATGAACTTCTGGAGCAACACAGACCGCTTCTTCATCAGCCAGATGAAGGCGTACTACGGCAAGAATGCAACCAAGCAGAACGAGTTCGGCTATCACTGGCATCCCAAGCTGCCGCAAACCGCTACGGGTTACGAGAACTGGAGCTGGGCGTTCATCTTCGACCACATGTACAACGGTCAGATGGAAGGTTTCTTCAGCTTCGGCATGAACCCGGTCTGCAACGGCCCGAACACAAACAAGGCCATCGCGGCACTGGCGAATTTGAAGTGGCTGGTCGTGGCCGAGAACTTCGATCAGGAGACCGCATCGTTCTGGAAGCCCGAACTCCTCGCGGAGATCCAGAAGAAGCCCAGTGAAGTGAAGACGGAGGTCTTTCTCCTGCCTGCGGCCAACTTCGCCGAGAAGGATGGAACGTTTACCAATTCGGCTCGCTGGATGCAGTGGAAGTGGAAGGCGGTCGACCCGCCCGGCGAGGCCAAGCCCGACCAGGAGATCATTGGTCGGCTGTTCCTTAAGGTGCGAGAGCTCTATCAGAAAGAGGGCGGCAAGGTCCCCGAACCGATTCTGAACCTGAACTGGTGGTACTCGAATCCTGCCAACCCGTCGCAGGCCGAACTCTGCAAGGAGGTTAACGGCTGGGCACTCGAAGACCTCAAGGACGAGAAGGACCCCAAGACGATTGTCCTCAAGGCCGGCCAGCAGCTGGGCAAGTTCTTGGACGCGCGCGCCGACGGTTCCACCCTCAGCGGCGACTGGCTGCACATCGGCATGTACACCGAAGCCGGCAACCTCACGCAGCGCCGCAACAACGCCGACCCCAGCGGCCTGGGCCGCTATTCGGAGTGGACGTTCAATTGGCCGGCAAACCGCCGCGTCATGTACAACCGCTGCTCGGCCGATGCGAAGGGCAAACCCTGGGATCCTACGCGCCCGGGGATTGTCTGGAGCGGGGAAAAGTGGGTCGGCGATGTGCCCGATTATAAGGTGGACAGCCCGCCTGAGGCTGGAATGGGTGCCTTCATCATGCTGCCTGAGGGCGTGGCCCGGCTGTTTGTGCCCGGGCAGTTTGCCGAGGGGCCCTGGAGCGAGCATTACGAGCCCCTGGAATCGCCGGTGGCCAATCCGCTCCACCCCAAGCAGAGCACCAATCCCGCTGTTAAACCGTTCAAGACGCCATACGACAAGCTGGGAACGGTTGCCGAGGGATACGATATCGCCTGCACCACCTACCGGCTTACCGAGCACTTCCACTACTGGACCAAGAACAACCCCTACAACATCCAGTTGCAGCCGGAGTTCTTCGTGGAGATCCCCGAGGAACTGGCAAGCAGCAAGGGCATTAAGAACGGTGATCGAGTTCGGGTGACTTCCAAGCGCGACTCCATCGAAGGCAAGGCCATGGTTACCAAGCGCATCAAACCCATGAGAGTGGAAGGCAAGACGATCTATCAGATCGGCTTCCCCATCCACTGGGGCTTCCTGGGCCGTGGCGAGCAGAAAGGCTCGATGGCCAATCGGGTGACGCCTTCCATCCTGGATCCCAACTCATCGGCTCCGGAGTACAAAGGTTTCCTTGTGAAGTTGGAGAAGGTGTAGGGGGTGGGGCATGGCAGGGAAAACGCTTGAGCTGACGGCGGTTTCCGCGACCTCGACCGCCGCGCCTGGCATACGCAACACGCCGGTGGTCTCGAAGTTGATTGACACGAGTACGTGCATCGGCTGCAAAGCTTGCGAGGTGGCGTGCCAGGAATGGAACGACTTGCCGCCGGAAACCACTGTGCAGGTGGGCACCTACCAGACCCTTCCCAAGACCACCTCGAACTTCTGGAACCTGATCAAGTTCCATGAGTACGAGGATGGCGCCGGACTGCACTGGTTGATGCGAAAAGATCAGTGTATGCATTGCGCCGATCCGGGCTGTTTGAAGGCCTGCCCCGCGCCTGGTGCCATCGTGCAGTACAACAATGGCATTGTGGACTTCCAGCAGGAGAACTGTATCGGCTGCGGCTATTGCATCAGCGGCTGCCCGTTCGACATTCCCAGGTTCAACACCCGGACAAAGAAAGTCTACAAGTGCACGCTTTGCGTCGATCGCGTTTCTGTGGGCCTGGAGCCCGCGTGCATCAAGGCCTGCCCGACCAGTTGCCTCCAGTTTGGCGCCAAGGACCAGATGCTTCAGCTGGCCCAGAAACGAGTGGACCAACTGCGCGCGGCTGGGTTCGAGTATGCTTCGATCTACGATCCACCGGGCGTGGGCGGAACAGGCGTCATCACCGTGCTCGCACTGGGCGACCGCCCCGAAGCGTACGGCCTGCCGAAAAACCCGACCATCCCCTTGGCCGTGCGGCTCTGGAAGACCCCGCTGAAATGGATCGGCAGCCTGGCCATGATCGGAGGGGTCGTAGGCACATTCATCCACTATCTGCGCTTTGGGCCGAAGCGGATCCAAGAAAACGGTCCCTCCCAGTAGTAGGAGGCGAAACATGGGCGAGACACGCGTACTTCCCGGAGGTCGCATCCTCCGCTATAACCTTACCGAGCGCATTGTGCACTGCATTTCAGGGCTCTCCTATGTGTACCTGCTTCTGAACGGACTAGCTCTGTGGTCGCCGTGGATGTGGTGGATCGCAGCTTTGCTCGGTGGCGGCCCCATGGCGCGAGCTACCCACCCATGGGTTGGACTCGTGTTCGTAGCCTCGCTTCTGTACATGTACCAGTTATGGGGTCGGGACATGCGGATTACGGAGGTGGACCTTGAGTGGAAAAAGACCCTGGGACAGTACGTCCGGAACGAAGAAGAAGAGCTGCATCCCGTTACCGCTCAACGGACCTGGGAGCAGTGGGCACCCGTGGACCGCTTCAACCTTGGGCAAAAATACCTATTTTGGTTGATGTTTTGGGGCGGAATCGTGCTGCTGCTGACCGGCTTGGTGCTGTGGTTCAGCGAGTACATTCCCTGGAGCCTGAGGTTCCTGCGGTACATATCGGTCGTGCTCCATCCGATTGCTTTTCTGCTGACATTGGGCGGGTTCATCATTCACGTCTACATGGGAACCGCCGTTGTGCGCGGCGGGTTCACTTCCGTGATCCGTGGCGAGGTATCCGAGAGCTGGGCGAAGCATTACCATCGTCTCTGGTTCGACCGGATCACCGGGCATGCCCCTACCAAGAAATAAACAGGCCACTTGGGAACGCAGAATCCACCGCGCCAAAGAGTTGGCCGAAATCCATCCGTTTGCCTCCGAGGTCCTTTCCTTCTATGTGGAAATTGCCTCCTTTCAGCAAGCCATTTGCGAGGGCATCGAATCCGCGCGCAACGGAGGTGTGCCCCGGGAGTTCGTTCCGTTCGGCGACTGCCTGGACTTGAGCGCCGTGCTGCCACATGTGCCGGAGTTGCTTGCCCTGGTGGCGCGGGTAGCGCCGTCGCCGCTGTCCGAAGCCGCTGAGGAATTGAAGGGCGAGGATTGGAGCCTCTGGGAATACTTGCTTTCCTCCTATTGGAAAAGTGAGGGCCACGTGGTGGAGGGCGCGCCAGAGACCCACCTGTTTTTTGCCCGCGCGCTGCTACAGCCTTATGCCGAACATTTTGCCGTCTTGAGCAACATTGAGCTGCCGCGCTTTGGGCCGCCCGCCTGCCCGATCTGCACCGGGAAGCCCCAGGTGGGCGTGCTGCGCGAAGAAGGCCACGGTGCCAAGCGCTCCCTGGTTTGTTCGCTGTGCCTCGGGGAGTGGGACTACCGCCGCGTGATCTGTCCCGCCTGCGGCGAGGAAGAGTTTCAAAAGCTGCCCGCGTACACGGCCGGCCAATTCAAACACATGCGTGTGGATGCGTGCGACACTTGCAAGACGTACATCAACACCGTGGACCTCACCAAGAACGGCCTGGCCATTCCTGAAGTGGATGAGCTAGCAAGCCTTCCCCTATGCCTCTGGGCACAGGAGAAGGGCTATAGGAAACTCCAAGTAAACCTGCTGGGCATGTAACCTGCATGTACGGTCCCTGTCGGAACAGCGTGGTGAGTTTGTTCTGAGCGGCGTGGCTCGTTACAATGCCATGGTGGAAGCGGTTCCCGATCCCCAGCCGGCGGCCGCAGGGGGCGCCGCCCGAGAGAAGCAAGACGTGCCGCAACGCTCGCGCAGCATCGATCTCACCCAGGTTTGGGAATGGCAAGAAGGAAAGGTACGCCGCTTCGAGGACTATCTGGTCGGCGAGGAGCCGCTGGAGATCCGCGTAGGCGCGCACCCGCTCACCGTGACCATGCGCACCCCCGGCCACGACCTCGAATTGGCCGCGGGCTTCCTCTACACCGAAGGGCTCCTCCGCCGCCCCGAAGAGATTCTCAAGCTCGAACACGCCGTCGGCGCTGACGAACGTGACCACGGCAACGTGGTCCAGGTTGAGCTCGAAGACGAAGCCTCGCTCCACCTGGAACGGGCCCGGCGAAACTTTTTCGCGGCGTCGAGTTGTGGCATCTGCGGCAAGGCGTCCATTGAGCAAGTACGCCTGCGCGGCATCCCCCCGCTCGATCCGCACCTGCGGCTCGACCCCGAATTGCTGTGCCGCCTGCCGGAGGCCTTGCGCGAAGCCCAGGCTATTTTCGGCCGCACCGGGGGATTGCATGCGGCGGCGTTGTTTGATCCAGGCGGTCAAATGGTCGCATTGCGCGAAGACGTCGGCCGGCACAACGCCGTAGACAAAGTCGTAGGCTGGGCGCTGCTTCAGGGGAAATTGCCGCTCTCGGAAAACGTGCTGATGGTCAGCGGCCGCGGCGGATTCGAGATCATCCAGAAGGCCACGGTGGCGGGCATTCCCGTGGTGGCTTCCGTCTCTGCGCCGTCCAGCCTGGCCGTGCAGCTTGCGCGCGAGCTGCGGCTGACGCTCGTAGGTTTCCTGCGCGGGAAGCGTTTCATTGTCTATGCGGGTGAAGAGCGCCTCAACATGAACTCCGAATCTTGATCGACCTGCTTTCGGTCCCAGTAGAGTGTTAGTAGAGTGGTAGAGTAAAGTGTCGCCTGTCTATGGGACGTGGAGTTTTTCCTGATATAATGTGGTTGCTATCGCCGCCGTCACTCGAAACCATTCTGGCCGGGAGGAGGTTTGTCATGGGTGTGAATCCCGCTGTGCCCGCCCCTGGATTGCAGCTTGCTACGGAGAAAACGCCCACCCAAACGATCGTGCGTTGCACGGGTAAGATCACGTCCACTACATCCCCTTTGCTGCGGGACACAACACGCAGTCTCATCCCCGAGACCAAGTGCATCGTACTGGACCTGGCGAATGTGAGCTACCTCGACAGTGCCGGCCTCGGCACGCTCGTCAGCTTGAACGTGTCCACGAAAACGGCAAATTGCGAGCTGAAGCTCATCAACTTGAACCAGCGCATAAAGGAGCTGTTGCGTCTTACCAACTTGGCTACGATCCTGGAGGGCCAAGAGTATCTCGGGTTGACCCCTGATTAGTCCACTCTGACACTCGGGTTGGGCAGAGCAGCCACGTGGCGTGTCTTGCCTTTGCCGCTGCTCTCCCTCTCGACGTGGCAACAGGCCAGTTTGGCAGCTCGCTGAGCGGCGTGGCATATCTCTCACCTCCAAGCCACCTGGCCCCCTGCGCTCAACTGCGCCTTTTCCCTTCAAGCTGGGCCCGCACCTCCTCGTAATCCGCCGGCGTATTCATGTTCTTGAAGAGTTCACCCTCGGGATCAATCGGCCCCCATTCAGCGGGTCCGAGTTTTTCGATCGCCAGTTTGGCCACGGCGTCGGTGACTTTGTGCTCGCCTCGGGTGACCGCGGAGCCGAGAGCCGCGGCCGAGCGCGCGCGATACATGGCGCAAAGGGGTTCAAGCCCTCGTCGAGTCTCGGGCACGAGCGCGTCGGCCGGTGAAGCGAGCGCACGCGTGATGAGCAACTCGAGCCAGGCTCGATTCAAGTAGGGCAGGTCGCAACCCACGATTAGGTTCCATTCGGTGCCTGAGACGCGCAGGGCGGTCACGATTCCGCCGAGGGGGCCCCGACCAGAGGTATCGTCCGGCACAGCGCGCAAGCCAAGCGCCGCGTAGCGCTCAGGCCTGCCGATTACGGTCACGTCGGCAACGAGCGGTTCGAGCAGCCGCGCGGTGCGCACGAGCAAAGGTTCGCCGTCGATCTCGAGCAGCGCTTTGTCACGCCCCATGCGCGAACTGGCTCCGCCCGCAAGAATGAATCCCGACACCTGTGCGTAACGTTTCACGCGCGACGCTCGATGTTGCTCTAAGCCCTCGACCGATGCAAGATGGCGACCCTACGTTGCCGGTTGTGCTGGGCGGCAGGTGCCCGGCGGTATAATGGCAGGCCGAGCGATGGTGACTTCTCCTAGACCGGTGCGCCTCGTGAGCTTCGACGAAGCTCGGGAAGCCATCTTGTCTGCCGTCTCCGCCTTACCAGGCGAGCCGGTGGCGCTGGCTGACGCGCTCGGCCGCGTCCTCGCCGAAGACATTGTCGGCGACGCCGACCTGGTTCCCTACCCCCGCTCGGCGATGGACGGCTACGCGCTGCGTGCGGCCGACTCCGACGCCGCCAAGCCGGAGGGCCCCGTGCGGCTGCCTGTGGTTGGCAAGGTTCTCGCACAAGCAGGCGAGGCTTCGCTCGCGCCCGGAACGGCTCTTGCCATCACGACGGGAGCGCCGGTGCCGCGCGGCGCCGATGCTGTCGTTCCGTACGAGCGGGTGGAGCGCATCCGAGAAGCGATCTTGCTTTCGGCTCCTGTCCCTATGGGCAGCTTCATCTTTCCGCCTGCCGAGGATGTGCGTCGCGGCGAAGTTCTGGTGCGCCGCGGAGAGGTTCTAGGGCCCGCCAAGCTGGCTCTGGTTGCCTTCATTGGCCGGACAGAAGTGCTGGCGCATCGCCGGCCGCGCGTGAGCGTACTCACCACGGGCAACGAGCTCGTGGACATCGCCTGCGCGCCCGGCCATGGCCAGGTCCGCAATAGCAATGCCTTTGCGTTGACGGCGTTGATTGCCGAATTGGGCGGGGAAGGGCTCTTCCGCGGCATCGCGCCGGACGACCGCACCGCGCTCGGCGAGCTGCTTCGATCCGCGCGACGCGACGCCGACCTGCTCGTCACGACCGGCGGGGCCTCAGCAGGTGAGCGTGACCTCGTCAAGGACGTGCTCGCCGAGCTCGGCGCCGATTTTCGTTTCTCGGGAGTGGCCATGCGCCCGGGCAAGCCCATCGGATTTGGCACCTGGGACAGCCTGCCGGTGTGCGTGCTGCCTGGAAATCCCGCCGCCGCGTTTGTGGGCTTTCACGAGTTTGTACGGCCGGCGCTGCTGCGTCTCGGAGGATGCCGGTCGACGGCCCTGCCCACGGTGCCCGCCACGCTCCGCCGTGCCGTGAAATCAAAGCCCGGATACCGCTACATTATCCTGGCGCAGCTCGAGCTCGCTGCCGAAGGCTTCCGGGTGACGCCGCTGCCGAATCAGTGTTCGGTCCTGGTGCGCACCGCGGCGGAATCGAATGCGCTCATCCTCCTGCCGGAAGGGCCGCTGACGCTCGAGGTTGGGAGCACGGTCGAAGTGCAGGTACTCGACTGGGATCGCGTCGCGGGCGCCAGCGCTCGTATTGGGCGCAGCAATAACGAATCTCAGCGCCCTTCGAAGGCACCCGTGACCCCGACCTCCGCGTGAGTCTGCACGACGCGCAAGATGGATTCACGGCTGACCAGACCCACCACGTGCCCGGCGGTCACCACGGGCATCTGGTTGATGTCCTCGTTCTGCATACGCTCGAGCAGGGACAGCACTGGCTCTTCGGGCGCGGTCCAGTGAATCTGCTCGCGAGGAATCATAGTTGCTTGGACTGAGGTGCTGGCCCAGTTTTCGTGCGGGACGCGGTTGAGCGCGTGCACACTCATCAATCCAATCAACTCGCCGTCGGTCACCACCAAATGGCAGCGGCGGCCGGTGCGCAGGACTTCGTGACCGTACTCTTCGAGCGAGATGTCGCGGCCGACAGTGGGCAGTTCGCGGCTCATAATGTCGTCGGCCCGCAGGCCCCGCAGCGCGCCGCGGATGGCCACCTGCGCGTAACTCTCCTGCGCTGCGGTCAGCAAGAACCAGCCGATGAAGGCGAGCCATAGTCCGCCGACGAAGCCGCCGGTCAAGGATTGCCAAATGCCGGTCACGATCAGCACGTAAGCGAGCAGTTGCCCGCCGCGCGAAGCAAAGCGCGTGGCGCGGGTGTAGTCGCCGGTGATGCCCCAGACGATCGCGCGCAGGATGCGCCCGCCATCGAGTGGGAAACCGGGAACCAGGTTAAACGTCGCGAGCGCCACATTGATCTGCGCGAGCCATTGCGCCAGCGCCCCCAGCATCTCGCGTGAGGGAAAGACGCGCGTCAATAGCCAGAAGCCTCCCGCCAACAAGTAACTCGAGACCGGCCCAGCCACGGCGATGTTGAACTCCTGTTTCGCGCTCCCCGGCTCCTTGCCAATGCGCGCTACACCGCCGAAGACGAAAAGGGTGATGGAGACCACCGGAATGCGGTAGTGCTGTGCGATGACGCTGTGCGCCAACTCGTGAAAGACCACCGAGCAGAAAAACAGCAGGCTGGTCAGAATGCCCAGAATCCAGTGCTGCGACTCGGTCCAGTGCGGATGCTGATTGGCAAACTGCGTGGCCAGCGAGAACG
>DATFXF010000420.1:0-2983 GCA_035258565.1 Candidatus Acidiferrales bacterium | reverse complement strand
TGTGTGGGCGGTTGACTTGTCTGCCCTTTCGGTAACGTTTCCTCTGGAACTGCTGAGGAAGGCTCGCCTGGCCCGGTGGTCGCGGAAGGCGGCGTCTGGTTCTCGGCTGGCGAGAGCGTCCGAATGCGCAGCGTCAGTTCGATCGGCGGCTGCTTCTCGGTCCGAGATGCAGGAAGGGTGAATTCCGCCGAGGCCGGCTCAAAGCCGAGTTGCTGTGCTCCCACGCGATAGCGCCCCGCTGGCAGGCCGGGCACCTCGAACTTGCCATTTTCGTCCGTCCAGGTCACCCAGGCCTTGCCGGTTGAGATTTCGACGAGGCGCACGGTCGAGCCAAGGATCGGCACACCCAGCACTGTGCGCACAAGTCCCACGGCTTTGGCCGTGACAGCTGTGTCGGGCGCCGCGCCCGGCGGCTCCTGTGCGACTGCTAGAGAGATCGAGAAGGATAGCAGTCCCAGCGAACTAATCAGTCTTAGGGCTAGACTCCTACCGGACAACGAACCCTACCTTCCGACCTGAATGCCCCTGCGGGTCACAGACGAGACACCCAGCTCTTTCAATCTGCTTTAGACGCGCCTTCCAGCTGACTCGTTACCCCATTCGGTAGAGTGGCGGTGATGCACCCGACATGCGAGAATATGACCCTAGGCGTGGCGCGAAGGCGAAGCCCTCGTCCGCGCGAGAGGCCGACAACAGTGGTGCTACGCCAACCGTTCAGCGTCTTGAACCAAGTCGCGCTACTTCCTTGGGGCACCCTGCCGACACTCGCCGTCGCTGGCGCAAGCCTCACGGCCTGGGGAGCCATGCACCCGAGTGCGCAACTTTTCGGCCCCACGATTCGCAGTGTGCCAGCATCGCGTGGCTCTCGCGAACTGGCGTTGACGATCGACGACGGTCCCAATGCTGGCGCAACCCCGCAGTTGCTGGCTCTGCTCGACCAGCACCGCGTGCATGCAACCTTCTTCTTGATCGGAAGATGCGTGCGGGCGTGTCCCGAGTTGACGCGCGAGATTGCGGCACGAGGCCACACCGTCGGGAACCACACCGATACGCACCCGAACCTCTTCTGGCTGACGCGTGCGCGCATCGCCGAAGAGCTCGAGCGGTGTCGCGAAGCCATCGCGCAGGCTACCAGTCGAACCGTGCTCCGGTGGATGCGGCCGCCGTACGGATTTCGTGGGCCGCAGCTCAATTCCGTCGTGCGCCAGCAGGGGTACGAAAGCGTGGTGATGTGGTCGGCGCTGGCCTACGATTGGAAGCCGCAGCCCGCCGCACCCGTGATCGAGCGCCTGCGCCGCGTGCGCGCGGGTGACATCCTCCTGCTGCACGACGGCCCGAATGGTGATGATCGCCGGCACGTTGTGGACGCGCTGGCCTACTGGTTGCCTCGCTGGCGGGATGCGGGCTGGGAATTCGTCACCCTGGAGGATCTCTTCCCTCGAGAGGCTGCGGCAGGCGGCGCGGTGCCGGCGCAAAGCTAGGATGGACGAACGCAACTTCTACACCGAGAAGCAGGAGACGAAGACTCTCACCCTCGTCTGTCCGCACTGCCGCCAGGAGAACGCCTATCCGATCCGCTGGATGGTGCGCGTGAAGAAGAACGAGCTACCGCGCGGCGCGAGTGGGGAGGACCGCAAGCGCTTCGCCAACGCGCGCTCCTACATGGTGCGCGTCGACGAGATGGTCGCATGCCGCAATATCAAGTGCCGCAAACGCTTCGAGCTCACCGGCCAAACTGTCGTCCTTCTTTCCGCTGGTCCCGTCCCCGCCGACGCTGATCCCGAGACCTTCGGCAATCGCTGAGGTACAGGGCATCTCACCTGGCGCGTTAAATCTCCGGGTACATGTCAAAGAAGGCCTCGATGGATTGCCGGAGCGTGACTTCAATCTCTTCCTTACCTCCTTCGATCAGGTGCATGGTAATGCGGGCCGTGCGGCCGCTCTTGAGCCGCACGGTTGCCTCAGCGACTTCGCCGAGGTCTTCGGCCGGGAATAGCCGCATGCCGTACACCAGCGCCAGCTTGGCCATCCGCGCCTCCTTCCGCATTCCTTATTCTCTCTAGTTGTCGTGGTGCCGAATCATGACTCGAACGCCGGCCGGCGTCAAATGTCAATGCGTTGACGGTCTGCCGAAAGGCGCTGGGGGCTTGCCCCCTGGGTTAGGAACGCAACGTTCTCTCGTGCGCTCTGACCCCCGGAGGAGTAAACTCGCGGCGCGGGAAGGTGCATCCGAGTGTAGGCGGCAGTACGCTTCTCGGTCGGGGAGGGTCCAATGAGAACAGCAGTCCAAAGCAAACCCTTCTGGATGGTGGTGATTTCGCTGGCCGTCGCTGGCGCTCCCACCGTGGCTCGAGCCCAACAGCAAGCGCCGCCTCAGGATCCGCCGCCGGCACAGCAGGTTCAGTCTGCGCCAACCAACGGCGCTCGACCCACCGAGAGCCCGACCCCGAGCCGCATTGTCGTGCCCGCGGGGACCAAGCTCCCGCTCGTGCTCCACAATGGCATCACCACTCGCAACAGCAAGCCCGGCGACCCGGTCTATCTCGAGACGCTATTCCCGATCGTTCAGGACAGCCACATCGTGATTCCAGCGGGTTCTTACGTGTCGGGTGAAATCATTGAGGCCAAGCGCCCTGGCCGTGTCAAAGGTCGCGGGGAGGTCATGCTCCGGCTGAACACCTTGATTCTTCCCAACGGGTATCTGGTCAATTTCAACGCTGCTCCGGAAAACCTGGACACGGGCGGGAACGAGTCACTCGAGAGCGAGGGCAAGATCAAGGGTGATAGCGACAAATCCTCCGATGTCGGCACGATGGTGAAGACGACGAGCATCGGCGCAGGGGTCGGCGGGCTCGCCGCGCGCACCGGCAGAGGCGCCGGAATCGGGGCAGGGATCGGCGCGGCTGTCGGATTGGGCGCTGTCCTGCTCACGCGCGGACCGGAACTCGAGTTGCCGCGCGGCACGACGCTCGACGTCGTCCTC
>DATFXF010000419.1:0-8588 GCA_035258565.1 Candidatus Acidiferrales bacterium | reverse complement strand
GCCTCGCTTCGGCGAGCTGCTTTGCCTAGGCCTGCCTGCGGTACGGAACTTGCTCGAACCTTCGGACTCCACAGCGTGACGCGGTATAGGGCGGAGCCCGCAAAACCGAGGATGAAAACGCACGCCAGAGGGATAGGAGTTCTCATTTTCGTTTCGGCTCCTTGCCCTTCCAAAGAAGGAAGTATCGTGTTTCGTTGAGCCTTTTGGAAGGCTCGGTGCGAAGTTCTTGTCCGAAGACCGTCAAGGGAGCTAGCGTCATTGGGGATGCGTGCAGGCAGCCGCAAAGCCCTTCGAAGCTGCTCGATCGGCTGGCGAGGGGAGGCGTATAGCTCTATGTCCGGTGAGCCTGGGCGGCCGGTGGCTGGTTCACAACAACCCAGTAGAGGCTTAGTTGCTCGATGGTGGCGCGGAACTGATCGAAATCCACCGGTTTTTGAATGTAGCTGTTCACGCCCACGTTATAGCTGTCGATTCGATGCTGGTCCTCACGCGACGACGTGAGGATGACGACGGGTATGTGTTTCGTGCGTCGGTCGCTTTTGATCGCCCGCAGCACTTCTAGACCGTCCACCTTTGGCAGCTGTAAATCAAGCAGGATCAGTTTGGGTGGTCTGTTGAACCTATGCTTGCTGAATTTCCCGCGGCAGAAGATAAAATCAAGAGCCTCCTCGCCATCGCGAGCAACCTGAATTTGGTTGACCAGCTTGTGGTGGCGGAGTGCGTGCAGTGTCAGCTCGACATCACTTGGATTATCTTCGATCAGAAGAATCTCAATCTCGTTGGCTGCCATCTTCTGCCTCCAGGTCACGACTTGAGAGTTCCCCCTCCCAGACCAAAGGGAGGCAAAGCCAAGGGATGCCATCCTAACGCTGCGCTTAGATTAAGGGGCAACTAAAGGGAGGCTGGTACTGAAAGAGCTACTCCCCCTCGCTTTCTTCCTGTGTCTTATTTATCTCCACCCGGGACACTGGGTTTCGTGGCCTATCTGGGCCTAGCCCTCCCACGGCCAGTGAGTGCAAAAGGGAAGCCCGGAGGGTATAACCGTGAGGAACGACTCCCGGCACACTTCAGTTTCTAGGCCCTACCAGGGCTGGAGCGAGCCGTGTCCAGTGCCAAGTTGGGCTTGAAGAGATAGGAAGGCGCTTTGTCCACCGACCGGGGTTCGATGTCGGCGAATAGACCCTCTCTCGAGAAAGAGCTGTATCCCGCGCGTGCCTACGCTTGGTACGTGGTTGCGGTGCTCACGATCGCCTACATGTTTGCGTTTATCGACCGCCAAATTCTGAACTTGCTGGTCGGACCTATTCGACGTGATCTCGGCATCAGTGACACGAAAATGAGTCTGCTGATGGGTTTCAGCTTCGCGTTCTTCTACTCCGTCTTTGGCATTCCTCTTGGTCGCCTCGCGGATTCTAGGAGCCGCCGCACAATCATCGCTGCCGGCATGGTGCTTTGGAGCCTCTTGACAGCCGGGTGCGGACTGGCAAAAAGCTTCGGGCAGTTCCTGCTGCTGCGCATGGGGGTGGGCGTCGGTGAGGCTGCGCTCTCACCGTCGGCCTATTCTCTCATCTCCGATTACTTCCCCAAGGAGAGTCGGGCCACAGCCATCAGCGTGTACTCCATGGCCTTCTACCTGGGCTCAGGTATTGCCTTCCTTCTAGGTGGATTAGTCGTTGGATTCGCTTCCGCCAAAGCTGGCTGGAACCTACCCCTCGTGGGTACCGTTCGGCCGTGGCAGTTGATCTTTTTCGTGGTGGGTTTACCAGGGGCCATGCTTGCTCTTCTTCTCTATACGGTGCGGGAACCTACCAGGAAGGGAGCCCGGATGATGAACGCCGCGGACGGGAGGGGGAAGGTTGCCCAACTGCCTTTGGGCGATGTCCTGGCCTACATGCGCCAAAACTGGTTGACCTTCTTCTGTCACCATGTCGGTTTTGCCTTCCTTGCTTTTTCGAGCTTCGGTAGCTCCGCATGGATCCCGACATTCTTCATCCGCAGGTACGGTTGGACGGGCCCTCAGGCCGGCGTGGTTTACGGCACAATCGTCTGCATCTTTGGGACGCTGGGGATTGTCACGGGTGGCCGAATGGCCGACTGGCTGGCCGAGCGCGGCTGTCAGGACTCCAACATGCGTGTCGGGCTAATGGCGGCACTCGGATGGGGAGCAACGGGAATACTCTTTCCTTTAATGCCCAATGCGTTTCTGGCCACCACGCTGTTAATTCCCACCGTTTTCCTGATGAGCCAGCCGGTGGGTGTCGCGGCGGCGGCAATCCAGGAAATGGTGCCCAATAACATGCGCGGCCAAGCATCAGCCTTGTACCTTTTCGTGATCAACCTCATCGGCCTTGGCCTCGGGCCAACCGCGGTGGCAATGATGACCGACTTTGTCTTCCACAACGACAGAGCGATCAACTATTCGTTGGTTGTCGTGGGAACCTTAGCGCATCTCGTGGCCGCCGCGCTGCTAGGGATCGGTCTAAGGCCCTTCCGCCACAGCCTCGATCGCTTGAAGGATCGGACGCTTGGAGCAAGCGTTCCTCACGGAGAAGCATAAGTGTGTTGCGGATGGAGATGCTCGCTCCGCGATTGACTTGCGGCGAGGACCATGGTTAGAATCGCGCGGGGCTCGGGTAGTGGAAGAGATCGCTCCGAAGACAACCCTCATCGACGTAGAATACCTTGGACACCCTAAGGTGATTGCAGCGTGTCTCCTCGAGAGCGAGGGGGACGTGGCGATCGTTGATCCCGGCCCAACTTCGGCGCTGTTCACGCTCCGAAGAAAGCTAGACGAACTGGGCGTGGGGGTTCAGGGCCTCAACACGATTCTGCTCACTCACATCCACCTGGACCATGCCGGCGCCACCGGCACACTCGTCAAGGAAAACCCAGGGATCCGCGTCTACGTGCACGAACGAGGCGCACCACACATGATTGATCCGGCCAAGTTGCTCGAGAGTGCCCGCCGTCTTTATGGCGAGCAAATGGATCGCCTCTGGGGCCAGTTCCTGCCTGTGCCGGCGGAAAATGTTCGTGCCCTGGCAGGAGGCGAAGCACTGAACATCGCCGGGCGGAAGCTGGAAGTGGTTTATACGCCGGGGCACGCCTCCCACCACGTGAGCTACTTCGACGCGGCCACTGGTTTGGCCTTTGTCGGCGACACTGCAGGAATCCGAATCGAGAACGGGCAAACGATCTTGCCGATCACGCCCCCCCCCGACATTGATCTGGAAAGCTGGGCCGGAAGCTGGAAGCAGATTGAGGCGCGGCGGCCGGGGCGGCTTTTTCTCACCCATTTCGGTTCTGCGGGCCATGTCCGCGAACACTTGGCGGAGCTGCGGGAGCGGTTGGAGGAGTGGAGCGTTGCTGTGCGCGAGTCGCTTAAGGACGGCGAGAGCGATGCTGAACGTGCGGCTCAGTTTGGGCGGCAAGTTACCGAGAAGCTGAAGCAGCGCCTGTCAGAACAGGATGCCGACCGCTATGCGCGCGGCGCGGCAGTAGAGCTGTGCTGGTATGGATTAGCCAGGTACTGGCGCAAGCGTGGTGCGAATTGAAATCGGCGGTTTCCCCCGCGAACTACCGGGACAACGGGAACAGGTGCGTGGCGTTTTCGTAGAGAATCTTTCGCTGGGCTTGTTGGCCGAGCGGTAAGGCCAGAAACTTCTCGATGTTCCCGCGTATGTCTACCGCACCCGGCCCGGGCCAATCGGTGCCAAAGAGCACCTTGTCGGCAATCTCCTCTAAACGTGGAAAATACTCCAGCAGCTTTTGTGGCGGGATGCTGGAGATATCCATGTACATCTTCTTGTGTCGGCGGACTAGGAAGAAGGCCTCGTCCATCCACAGCGGGCGGCCGCCGTGCGCCAGGATGACCACCAAGTCTGGGTAGTCCACGCCGAGGTCGTCGGCCAGAATCGGTTGGGCATAGATGTTGCGCGCGCCGGGGAAAATCGAGGTGCCGGTATGGATCATTACTGGCAGGCCGATAGCCTGGGCTCGTTCGTAAACAGCGGCGAGAGGCCCGAGGCCGTCGCGGTAGGCGTTCGGTGCATAGAGCTGATGCGGGGGATGTACTTTCAGCGCCCGGATGCCGAGCTTGGCTAGGCGATCGACCTCGGCCGCGGCATCCGAGACGTATTTGGGATGCACCGACCCAAAGGCGATCAATCGCTCCGGCGCCGCGGCGCAGTAGCGCGCATTCCAGTCGCTCACCTCTGACGTGTAGCCGACGACATCCGGGCTGACCGAAGCAATCAGCCCGGCGCGCTCGACACCCGTGTCGTCGAGGAATCTCAAGAAAGCCAGGGGGTCGGAAGAGAACTTCTCAAGAAGGGCGTAATCGCGGTAGGTGCGTTTGGTGAATTCCAGCACTGTTGGCTTGAGCATACCGAGCGGCTGGATGTGGATGTGAATATCGATGATTGGGGTCATGGCGCTTTGCAGGGCTTAGGGGCTCGGTGGGGCGTCTGGCGGAGGGCTAGCTTCAATGTCCGCTAAACAGGGAAAAATAGGCCTTCTCACCTTCCCACTCCGCGACATGTGCACGCGTCTCAGAGAGAAGATGGAATTCGGCGTCGAATTCTTGCGCAACCACCCGCTGGTCTTGCGTGTCGAAGTACCGGATCCCGTAGTTCCCGTTACTGAGCACCAAGGCGTCAATGGCCCACCGATCATCGAAGTGCAGTCCCATCTGGGACATTAATTCCACCAACGTATAGCTCACGCCCGCAACAGTCAGAGCCTGCTCGCCGCTGCCCAGGGGGCCATAGCGACTCTCCATCAAAGCCCGCCCTTTTAGCTCAGGCATACGCCCCCCTGGGCACCACAGTTCGTCACGTGGTCGGCCACGGCCCGCGCACAACATCAGAACAGCGGATCACTCCCCGCAGGACTCAAAGATCCGAGGGACACCGCACACGGAAATGCCGGAACCAATCGAAGTAGCCGTCGTCTCCGATCCACTCAGCGATATGCGCTCGTGTCTCGCCGAGGAATCGGAAATTGGAGTCGAACTCGTGGGCCACAATGCGCTGATCCTCTCCGTCATAGTAGCGGACGACGTACCGCCCGTAGGACACTTCCAGCATGTCAATGCCGCGGCCATCTTCGAAATTCAGTCCCATTTTGAGGAGCAGCGCGGACATGTCGTACTCCGTTCCCCCGACGACCATAAGCTGCGCGCCACTCCCGAGCGGGCCATAGCGGCTTTCGATCAAGGCCCGACCCCTCAATTCCACAGCTGCACCTACCCTTCTGGTGCCCCAGCGAGCGGCCGCTTGAACACCAGGTGCACACCAATTGTACCGTAAGCCACGCCATCCCGATTCGGAGCAATGAGCGGGGTAGAACTGGCCAGCTCCCAGCCTTCAGCGCCTGCCCCATTGATCCATGTCTCCAGCCCGCTCACCATGCCCTCCGGCGTTTCGCTGAAAATCACCATCCGGTCAAAGTACTCCCACTGCATCGTCTCACTCCTATCCCTCGCCCTGATTGCGCAAGAAGCACGCACCGGTCGAACCTCCAGAGCTACTGCAAGTGTTCGGCCAACCAAGTCGACACGGTATTGAGCATCTCGAGATTGAACTTGAGCTCGCTGTGATTGAACCAGCGCGGCAGGTAACGAATCAGGCCGTGCTCGTGTTGTACGTCGGGCCGCAAGTCTTTCGTGACGTACCGCAGCTCTGCGCCCGGAAGCCCCGCCTTTAATCCCGCCGCGCCGTCGAGAAGCGCCGGGATGTCGCGTTCGGCGTAAAGCAGCAAGCAGGGTCGCTCGTGATGAGGGACGGGCCCAAGCGCATCGAGCAGTTCCAACACGTAGCCCGAGTACGGCTCGCGCACTGTCGGGCTGGGAAAGTTCTCGAACATCCACTTGCCCTGAGACGAGATCTGGGCGGCCACGGCCGGCGATATGGCGGCCATCGAATCGGCCGATGACATCAGCGCCAAACGGCCGCCTAGACTGATCCCCGTGGCACCGGCGCGCCCGAAGCGACGCACATAGCTGACCGCCGCCTCAAACTCTTCACGCATCCCCGGGCCGATGGGTGTCATGTTCTCGCCGTGGCCGCACAGGTCAATCGAAAGCGCGGCCAGGCCCTTTTCGGCAAGAGCAGCCGCCAGCGCCAGCACGTGCTCCTTCGTCCCGCCATAGCCGGGGCACACCACCGCGCCGCCACGAGGCGCATGATCGGGAGAGAAGATGTAGGCAGGGATTCTGTAGCCCTTGGGGGTGAACAGGTCGGTCACCCGCGCAAAATTCATCAGGCCTCCCGAGATCAGCTCGACAACGCCGTAGAGCCCAAAAGCCTATGGTTGTTAAGCGCAGTTTGAGCAACTTCCAGTACCACAACCCCGGCGCCAAGTCGAGTCGGAAGTCAGCGCCGGCCCCCGCGCGGGCTCTAGTGCGCGACCTCTTTGAGCCAAGTGAGAATGCGCTCAGCTAGAACCGCCTCTTGGTTTTTGAAGGCATGATCGGCACCTTCGAGATAGATCGAGTCCACGCGTCTACTGTGCGTCGCCGCTTGCCGCAGCCGCTCGCCGATGCCGGGCTCGATCAGTCTGTCTGCCTTCCCTTGTACGATCAAAATCGGATTCATCAACTTGGCAATGTTCTGGTAAGGGTCTGACCGGGCATTGGGCCCGCGCAAGCTGAGCAGGTAGCGAGGGGTGTACAAGGCTTTGCCGAGCGGCCCGAGATCAACCAGCCTTAACTGGTTGCCCTGGCCAGCGGTCTCGCTCGCGAGCGCCTCGTCGACGATCGACTGGGCCTTTTTCCGGCCGAACTGCCACACATTCCACTCGAAGAGATTCCCCGGCCCGGAAACGAGAATAGTGGCAACGATGCTTGGGTCGGCTGTTGCGGCCTGGTAGTACAACACGCGGTTCGTGCCCATACTTTGGCCCAGCAGTGCCAGCCTGGAAAGGCCGAGTTTCCGAAGGTAAGCCGTGCCGGCGGCGATGTCCGCCTCGTTGTCAGTAAAATCGGATACCTTGGGGCCCGTATCGTGGTCGCGCATGTTCAGGGACAGGGTGGCGTACCCCTGATCGGCAGCGGCCTGAGCAAGCAACGGGAAGTATTCGTTGTAGAAGTTGCCGGCGAACCCGTGCACCAGAAGAATTGCCGTTGGCCGCGGCTTCTCGGGGCGGTAGAGGATTCCATTCAGTAAGGTGCCATCTCGTGCGGATAGCCTAACCTGCTCGAGGGAGCTCGCAGCCTTCCGGACGGGGACCGGTGGTCGGAGGGGGTCGAGCACTGCCCCCGTGGCAAGGCTGCCCAGCCAAAAAACCGCGGCGAGCCAAGTGATAGGCCCCAGCAGCCGTCTCATCGACTGCTATGCCTTCGTAGCCTCGACCAGCTCGTCGAGGTTATTGGCCACGACATCCGGGGTGAAGCCGAGTTCATCCTGCGGGACATTGGAGCGATTCACCCAACAGGTCCAGAAGCCGAAGTTCTTTGCTCCCATAACGTCCCAGCAGTTGGAGGAAACGAAACCAATCACGCCTTTAGCCACGCCCAGTTTCTTCTTGGCCAGCTGATAAACTCGCGGGTTGGGCTTATAAGTCTTTGCTGCGTCCACGCTCATCACTCGGGTGAACTTTCCTCTGAGTCCGGAGCTCTCCACTGCCGCTCGCAGCATTCTCGGGGAACCGTTGGACAGAATCGCCAATGGGTAGTTGGAAAGGGATCCCAACGCTCGTGGGACTTCGGGGAAAGGGTCGAGATGCAGGTAGGTCTCCATCAGCTGAGCGCGCGTGGCCGGCGGGCAGGGCAGGTGGAGAGAGTTGCACGCGAAGAGGAGCGCAGACTCGGTTACTTGCCAGAAGTCTTTGTAGCGCCCCATCAGGCTGCGGAGCCAGGTGTACTCCAACTGTTTGGCACGCCACAGCTGGCTGAGCGCAGGGCCTTGACCGGGAAAGAGTTCATTACAGGTGGAGATGACGGAATGGACGTCAAATAACGTTCCATAGGCGTCGAACACCAGGGCCTTGATTGCCCTTTTCATCCCCATGACGAGTGACCTGCTTGTGTCGTGTCAGGCTGGCTTGCCCACTTGTTCGAGTTTAGCCTCTAGGGCCGCCAGGCGTTCTTTGAGCTGCTTCTGTTGCTGCCAGCGGGCTGTTACATCCTGCATGATGGCCGCGGCACCCAGGAGTTCACCGCTCGGAGCACGCAGGAGTACAATCGTGAACTCGATCGAAATGCGCGTGCCGTCCTTCCTCACCGCCGGCACGGCGAGCATTTCCCGGCCGTACTTCGTTACTCCGGCTGCCATCACCCTGCGATAGCCTTCCCAGTGCCGGGCTCGATGGCGCTCGGGAACAATCAAATCCAGGCTTTGCCCCACGGCCTCCCCGGCCGTGTAGCCGAACATAGCTTTGGCGCCTGCATTCCAGAAGTGAATCACGCCGTCGCGGTCCGAGAAGATGACTGCAAACTGGGTTTGCTCGACAATGCTTTGGCAGAGCCACTCGTGGGTATACGTCGGCGTCATGGAAACCCCTCCCGGGAGATCGCCTGGCCTGTTCGGCTCAGGCTGAGGTGGCGGGGCGCGCCGTCTGCGCGCTCGGTGCTTCTTTCTGCCTCAGCA
>DATFXF010000418.1:0-20744 GCA_035258565.1 Candidatus Acidiferrales bacterium | reverse complement strand
GGATGTCGTTCGGAAAACGACCCCCCGCTAGCCGCCGCCGGCAGGTTCCGATCAGGGTAGCCTTGGGGTGATGGCTGCCCAGCCAACCGACGAACAGCAGTCGCTCGCGGTCGTCCCGCAGCCAGTCGAGGCGCAGCTCGACGGTACGCGTCAAGCGCAGGGCACGGCGGAGCTGGCGGGCCATTTCTTTTGCGGTTCGCGCGGCAACCACGGCGCAGATGCGATCTCGGCCGAACAGCAAGCGGCGCCTCCCCTAACCAACAGGGAAACAGGGCTTCTACCATGCGGTATCCAATGTGTAAAGCGCGCGGTGGGGGATGGTTGACGCTCCCAGGAGCGTTTGTTAGCGTCGAATCGAGCTTGCCGCTCGCACACGCGAGCAACGGACCGAGAAGGAGTATCGTCTATGGGCGCGAGACGAGGCTTCCTGGGACTGTCTTTTCTGCTGGCCACCGCCCTGGCCGCCGCGCAGCAAGGGCCTAAGACCAGCGACGTCTATTGCTCGGGGATGGTGACCACTGAAAGGGTGCCCTACGATACTTACCTCGTCTCCGGCGAGCAGTCCAACTGCAAGGTCAGCTTCGAGCAAGGCGACGTGGTGTACATCAACAAAGGCTCAGCCCAGGGCGCAAAGGTGGGCGATGAGTTCCTGGTGATGCGCCCGGTAAAGGACCCCCTGGAGGTGAAGTGGTTCTCTGGGCAACCGAGCCTCCTCCGAGCGATGGGCCAGACCTATGCGGATCTCGGTCGGCTGCGCGTGATCAACGTCCAGCAGAATACCTCGATCGCCGAAGTAGCTTTTTCGTGTGACTACATGCAGCGCGGCGACATTGTGCTACCCTTCGTCGAACGCCCGGCGCCCCCCTTGCATGACGCCGCGAAGTTCGACCGCTTCGCTCCGGCCAGCGGCAAGGCCAAGGCGATGGTCGTGACGACGAGATTCTTCACCCAAGAAGCAGGAACGAATTCCATTGTTTACGTCAACCTGGGAAGCGCGCAGGGGGTTAAGGTGGGCGACTACTTCCGCATCTTCCGCTATCAGGGTACCCGAAACCAGTCCGCTTACCAGACTCCCGGCATCGCCACCCGGCTGTACGGATTCGGCAGTGCCCCGCGGAGCTACAAGGAAGATGAGCTGCCCCGCGAAACTCTGGGCGAAGGAATCGTGCTGCGCGTTAGCCCGAATGCCTCGACTTTGCTGATCACTCTGAGCCTGCGCGAGATCTATCCGGGGGACTACGTCGAGACGGAATAGGCTCGTCGCCCTCTCCAGCTTTCACCCCGCAGTCCGCAAACGAAGAAAGAGCTCCGGCAGCATTTTTGCCGGAGCTCTGTTTGCCTCTGTCGGGTGCCGTGAACCGCCCTTTGGCGGGCCCCCTGCGGGCCGGCAGGGCGCCCGAATCGACAAGCTCAAAGGCATTAGCCAGCACGGACCTGGCGTCGATCTTGGAAGTCCGCCTCGGAGAAAACTTCCGCAGTGAAGACAAACACGCTGGTGGCGGGGTCTTTCCATGCACCCGGTTCAAGCCCTGCCTTGGCGCAGGTCTCTTCGAGGAAGCGCTCACGCGTGAAGCGATGCTCGACGGCTACCTGCGGAAGAAGCACGCCGCGGAATGAGCCCCGGGCGATGAGAATCCCGTGCCGCCCCACTTCGACGGATTCTGGGTGCGCAGCCTCGAGCGGGGAGAGGACGGAAATTTCGATTTCGAGCTCCCCGATCTCTTCCGGGCGCACTGGCGAGAAGCGCGGATCTTCGCGGGCCGCGCCAATGGCCGAGTGAACCACGGTTGTCGCGAGCGACTCAGGAGAGCCCCCCAGCTGCCCGATGCAGCCGCACAGCCGACCGCCGCGATGCAGGGTGACAAACGCCCCCCGGGGCTGGGCAAGCGCGCCGGTGGGCGGCGGGAAATCCAAGACGCGCCCGTGGCCAACCGCTTCGACGATGGCTCGCCGGGCCAGTTCGAGCAGCGCGCGGCGCTCGTCGTTACAGAGTGGCGACATCCTGAGGTTTCTTCGCACGCTCCAGGAGCCGCAGGCGGCGCCGCTGTTTGACGCGGTCGTCCACCTGGCTCCAGAATTTCATGAAATACTGCACCGCGGACCCGATCGCGCTCACCACCACGAGCCAGACGAGGAGGATGCCCAGAGGCTTGAACGGCACGTACTTGCCTCCCAGGATGACGGCACAGACGGCGAGCACCTGCAAGACCATCTTCGTCTTGGCGAGCGCCGAGGCCTGAATCGTGAAGCCCTCCGCCGAAGCGATGTTGCGCAAGCCCAGCACGATGAACTCGCGCCCCACGATGATTACCACCATCCACGCCGGAACAAGTTGCATCTCCACGAGCGAAATGAACGCCGCAGAGATGAGCAACTTGTCGGCAATCGGGTCGAGCAGGATGCCGAGCGTAGTCACCTGGCTGCGCCGCCGGGCAAAATATCCGTCGGCCCAGTCGGTCGTGGCGGCAGCCAGCAGAATCAGCACTCCCCAGACCTCAAAGTGCATCGGGAAGCCCCAGAAAACCAGGTTGGGCTGGCGCGTCAGCAGGACAACAACCAGCAAGGGAATAAAGAAAATGCGCAGAATGGTCAGGCTGTTGGGCAGGTTCATGGGTAACCCGCAGACCGGAGCGCACCACCAACCAAGCGCCCCCACTATAGACTCCCACCCCGTGTCAGTCAACGCCCGCCGCGGGATTCCGCGGCGCTCGACCGGACCCGGACAATCGAGATGCACTCGAAATGAGCAGTGAAGCCCTGCTGCAAACCTGTGCAAAATCCGCCGAGTGCTTCGAGCCGCTTTAAACCAACAACTGGTCAAGTTCAGGTTCCCATATAGTTCCTGAACTCATTGAAGTCAAAATACTTATATTGCGGATGAGGATTGCTCTCGAGCACCGAGGTGTGCCTGGCCGTAGGGAACCCAGTTCATCGGGGGCCACAATTTCCACAACGTTTTCCACAAGGTCCGGTGGGCGGGCACTGTTCGGGGCGAGCGGGCTCGTGCTCAGGCGCGGCTCAGGCCCCCAAGAAGGCGCGCAGGGAGCAGGATGAGCACCCGCAGCAATTCGAAAACTCCGTGCACGGCGATCCCGATCAGGCGCAGCGGTAGCAAGAGCAGCCACACGAACGGGTAGGCCACCAGCGCAAGCAGAGCGATGGGCCAGCAGAGCACCAGCAGGATGCACCACAGCAGAAAACCCACCATGCTTGCACCTCCTGCTAATCGATACGAGGGGCCCGAACCACGAGTTCCACCGCTCAGGCGGGTGCCGTACCCGGATTGAGCTTTAAGCGACGCGCGATGGATGCCGGCAATTCGGCCTCGATGACCATCTGCGTATCCGAGACCTCCGAGCGCAGCACGCGGCCGAGCCCGTGCACCAGCGCCAACGTGCGGCCGTCGCTCAACGGCACGCGGAACTCCAGGCGCACGAGCGGGTCCACCTGCAAGGCCTGGTCGGTGCGCTCGAGGAGCTCTTCGAGGCCCGTTCCCTCGAGCGCGGAAACAAACACGTTTTCATTGGCGCCGTTCTGTCCGACCAGCTGAGATGCCTCGGCGGGGGCGAGGCGATCGATCTTGTTGAAGACATGCAGTCGCGGTTGTGTTTCCACGCCCAGATCGGCGAGCACTTTCACCACCTCGGCGTCCTGTTCGGCATGGCGAGGGTTCGAGATATCGGTGACGTGGAGAATCAGTCGAGCCTCCTGCACTTCTTCGAGGGTGGCGCGGAACGCTTTAAGCAACCCCGCGGGCAGGTCGCGGATGAATCCGACCGTATCCGAGAGCAGCACGCGGCGATTCGACGGCAGGCGCACTGCGCGCACGGTGGGATCGAGCGTAGCAAACATTTTCGGCGAAACGCGCACCTGAGCGCGGCTGAGCGCATTGAAGAGCGTAGATTTCCCGGCGTTCGTGTAGCCGACCAGAGCCACAGTGCCCAGCGGCACAGCCTGCCGCGCCTCCCGGCGAAGCGAGCGCTGGCGACGCAGGGTCTCGATGCTGTGCCCGATGCGGCGGATGCGGTCGCGGATGCGCCGGCGGTCCGTCTCGAGTTTCTGCTCACCGGGGCCGCGCGTGCCGATTCCGCCGCCGAGTCGGGAGAGCTCGGTGCTGCGTCCGGCCAGGCGTGGCAGCAAATAATTCAACTGCGCAAGTTCCACCTGAAGCTGGCCTTCCCGGCTGCGCGCGTGTCTCGCGAAGATGTCGAGGATCAACTGGGTACGATCAATCACCCGGCAATGCGTCGCGCGTTCGATGTTGCGCTGCTCAACCGGGCTGAGGTTGAGGTCAAAGACCACGAGCGGGGCCTGGCGCAGTCGTGCTTCGGTTTCGAGCTCTCGGAGCTTTCCCCGCCCGATCACCGTGGCCGGATCGAGCTCCTCGCGCATCTGGAAGATGGTGGCCGCCACTTCCGCGCCGGCGCTGCGCGCCAGCTCTGCGAGCTCGGCCAGCGATTCGCGTTCCACCTCACCCGCCGGGATCCCCGGCACGCGCGACGGCCTTTTTATGCCGACGCCGACCAGGAGCACGCGTTCGCGGGTATCGGTCGTTCGAGTGGTCTTCATCCGTGGGAAGCGCTGAGGAAAGCCAAGGAGGATCGGTCGGCCACAACTTCTCTCCCCGGGGCCCGTGTCCGAAGGCGCGGGGCAAGGCGCTCTGGTCGACCGCACTTCATCCACCGTGGATTATACGCCCTCGGCGGTTTGCGCGCGAGCCGGAAGCCCCTTGACCCCCTCAGAGAGGTGCCGCTCGACGTACTCGAGAACTGCCTCGGCCGTTTCGGGCTCATCGCCGAAGCCCTTGAACCACCGGACACCCGCCTCCTTGCGAAACCAGGTGATCTGCCGCTTGGCGTAGTGGCGCGTGGCCTGCTCGATGGCTTCGATCGCCTCTGGCAAGCTCATCTGGCCCATACAGTGTGCGCACAACTCCTGATAGCCAATGAATTCGAACGGTTTGGCCGTCCGAGGAAGACCTCGCGCGAGAAGCCCCTTCACCTCTAGGAGCCATCCCTGGGCCAGCATAGCTCTAACGCGCCGCGCAATGCGCTCGTAAAGCGCAGCTCGCGGCGGCAGGAGCCCAATCTTCAGTGGCGCAAAGCCTAGGAGCCCCTGCCTGCCGGCTCCGTGGACCTCCGTAATCGGTTTGCCAGCCAGAAGGCAAACCTCGATGGCGCGGATCAGCTTCGGTTGGTCTCGCGGCGCGATTCTCCGAGCCGCGGTGCGGTCGAGACGGGCCAGGAGGCGATGCAGATACGTAGGGCCGCGGCTGCGGGCCCGCGCCTCGAGCCGCGCGCGCAGCTCCTCGGAGCGCTCCGGCGCATCCGCCAAACCCTCGAGCAAGGCGCGCAGGTAGAGCCCCGTGCCCACGGTGAGGATGGGCCGCCGGTTGCGCCGGCGCAAATCTTCCAGGACCGCCAGCGTGCGCCGGCGATACTCCCCTGCAGTGAAAACCTCTTCTGGCTCGAGCAAATTGGTCAGATGGTGCGGGATTCCGCGCTGTTCTTCGGGCGTCGGCTTGGCCGTGCCAATGTCGAAGTAGCGGTAGACCTGAGTCGAATCACAGGCGATTACCTCTCCGCCCAGCCGCTCCGCCAGCCAGACGCCCAGCGCTGACTTGCCGGAGGCGGTCGGCCCCACTATGGCCAAAAGCGGAGTCAGCGGAGGTGCTGCGTTCTTCATCCGAGCGATTCCGAATATCGCGCAACGAGGAGTGCCAGCAGCAGCACGCCCAGAATCTGGGTGCGGTCCGCCTTCACTGCGGGTAATCGAGCGGGAGATTATAGAGAAAGATGAATCGCAGCTCGATGAAGGGACTGCTGAAGGCCGGCGGCAGCGGTTCAAAGGGACTGGAAGCGCGAATGGAGGAGAGTGCTGCGCGGTCGAGCGGCTCCTTGCCTGAGGTGTTTTCCAGAATGGGCTCGGGGAAGGGCACGTTACCGTTGCGCTGGATTCGGAACCTCAAAATGACGCGTCCTTTTTCGCCCATGTGCGCCGATTCTGGGATCACCGAGTACCAGTTTCGCTTCACGCTGGCAAGCACCCGGGCCAAGTAATTGGTGAAGTCTACGCCCTCGTCCGGCGTGAGCATCTGGACTGCGCCGCCAAGGTAGCCCTGTCCTCCGCCTCCGCTGGGGCGTGAAGGCTCTGGCCCGCCGAACTGGCCGCCAGGCGTGCCACCGCCCTTCATGGCCCCCTGCAAAGACTGCTCAAGCGCCTTCCCCGGCGAGACACGCGGGAGGACGAGTCCACTCGGCGTTTCCGGCGGATTTTGTGGCTGCGCCTTCGCCGTATGGCGCGGAGGCTCGCTGCGTGGCAGCGATTCACTGGGCGCGAGCTGCGGCGTCGGCGCGGCAGGCAAGTCGCGCGTCACACGCTCGGCTTCGCGCGGGCCGGGCAGCGGCTGAAGCTCTGGCTGCGGCGGCGCCACTTTCCGGAGCACTCGCGGATCCACCTTCATCCTCGAGCTGTGTGGCTCATTTGGCGAGGGCGCCGCGCGGGGCACCTCGTTTACCGAAGGCGGCAGATAGACGAAGCTCAACCGGCGTCGCGCGAGCTCCATCTCCTCCTGCGTCGGCGCCCGCGTCGGAAACAGCTTGGGCTCCCATAAGGCCAGAATGATCAGCGTGCTGTGGAAGACGATGGAGGAGACGCGCGCCGCCCAGCGCCAGCTTGAGACGCGCTCTTCGACCGGTTTGACCAGGAAATTGACTTCCCCAGTGGTGAGGACGTCCGGCTCGAGCAGGTCCGGCAGCAGGCTGGGCGAAATCGGACCCTTGGGCACGAGCACAACCAGCGACACATCCTTGGGCACTGCGACGCGCGTATCGAGGATGGTGAGGGGCACGTGTGCCGGAATAGCGCTGGTGGTCTCGAGCGGCTTGGCCGGCATGTCGCGCGGCACCACGACTCGCACCGCCAGAACGTCAAGGGGCAGGTAGGAAGGGATGGATGTCCGGCCGTCGAGCGGCGTCGCCGGCAAGCCCTGCGGCACAAGCGTCCGTTCGTCGAGCGACGTGGAGAGTCGCCGCGGCTCGAGCGCGCCCGCCCCCAGCCGAGCGTTTTCCGGAACCAGGATTCGAGGAATCATCCGCCCGCCTGTGGAACGGCAAGGGCACCGAGTTGGACGCGGCGCCCATGTTCGAGGATACCGGCCATGACGCGGTCCGCCAGTTCGAGCGCGCGGCGACCCGCGGCGCCGTCCACTCGTGGCGCGCTTCTCGCGTGCACCGCGTCCAGAAACGCACGAAGCTGCCCGCGCAGCGGCTCCTCGGGCTCGGTGGGCAGCTTTTCGAAATCAAACTCTGGCTGTGGCCCCAGCTGGCGAACGCGCACGCGCAGCGCGTCCTGGCGCGTGTAGTCCACTGATATGTACTCGTGGCATTGGAAGAAGCGCATCTTACGCACGCGCTCGGTGGAGACGCGGCTCGCGGTCACGTTGGCAACCGCGCCCGATTCAAACTCAATGCGCGCGTGCGCGATGTCTACGCGCTCGGTCACGACGGGGATTCCCACCGCCTTGAGGTCCACCACCGGTGCACCCACGAGCGCGAGCAGGATGTCCAGGTCGTGGATCATCACATCATACACGACGTCAATATCCAAACTGCGAGGCGAAAACATGCCCAGTCGGTGCACCTCGAAGAACAGCGGCCGCGAGATCACCTTCTCGATCGCCAGCACCGCCGGGTTGAAGCGCTCCAGATGGCCGACCTGCATGACTCGGTTATGCTGGCTTGCCGCGGCAAGCAGCTCATCTGCTTCCCCGAGCGTAGCGGCCATGGGCTTTTCCACCAGCAGGTCGATGCCCTGCTCGAGCAGCCGGCAGCCGACGCGCGCGTGTTCGACGGTGGGCACGGCCAAGCTGACCGCTTCCACACGTCCAGGCAGCGCCTCGATGCCGGGTAGCACGGCCGTCGAGAACTCCCCGGCAACCTGGCGTGCGCGGTCGGGGTTCCGGTCCACCACACCCACGAGCTCCACACCTGGGAGCTCACGATAGACGCGCACGTGGTTGCGTCCGAAATCCCCCACCCCGACGACGGCAACGCGAATCTTTTGTTCGGTCACGACCTGCCTGCTTGCCCCAGCTCTGCCGCGAGCGATTCGGGCTCAAACGCCTGGATGGCGATGCCACCAGCGTCAGCAGCCCCGATGAGGCGCTCGCGGTCGAACAGCAGCACACGATAAGCGTCCACAGCCAAGGCAGTGGCATTCGACCGCTTCATCACTTCGACGGTCGGGAGGCCCACAACGGGTACATCGAAACGCATGTCTTGCCGCGGCTTGCTGACCTTTACGACCACCAGCGGACCGCCCCCGGTGATGCGTGCGGCGCGCTCGATGGTCTCGTCGGTGCCCTCCATGGCCTCGATGGCCACACAGGCCCGGTCGCTGACCACGACCGTCTGCCCCAGGTCGAGCCCGGCAATGCGACGCGCGATCCTCTGGCCGTAGGCGATGTCGGCGGCTTCGCGCGCGTGGGGAGCGCGCCGCGTCAGGACGCCCACCGCGGGCACCAGCGGCTTCAGAAATGCGGTCGAGTCCACCAGCTCGATACCCTCCGATTCGAGGACCTTGGCGATTGCACCAATCAGCGCATCGGTGCTTTTCTCCGGCAACGAGAGGAGCAGCTTCATCAGCCTGCCATCCGGGCGAATCGAGCTAAAAATCTTGTTGTGGCACACCTGGCCGGCCATAACCACTTTCTTCACACCTTCCCGGTGCAGCAAATCGAGCGCTTTGCCAAGTTCGCCGAGGCTGACCCAGTGCAAGCCTTTCGCCGCGCCTTCCAGCTCCGGCGAAGCCTCCTCCTCGAGGGCAATCACCGCCATTTCGATGCCCTGGCTGCGGGCGCCCTCGAGCACTAGGAACGGAAAACGCCCGCTGCCGGCGATCAGGCCCCAGCGGGTGGCGTTCGGCGGCGTATCCTTCTCATGCGGCATAGATGGTCCTACTTGGTGAGGCCGCGTGGCGCGGATTCGATGAAGCGGATCAGCTCCTCGACGTCTTCGGAGCCGTTGAGCGTAGCGCGCATGCGCTCGAGCGCCTGGGTCGTGTTCAGCCTGGAGCGCAGCAGCAGGCGGTAGGCCTGCTCGATCAAGCGGATGCGCTCGGCGTCGAACCCCCGACGTTCGAGCCCGATCGTATTCACGCCGTAGCAGCGCGTTTCCCGCTGTGTAATTACCTTCGAGAACGGCGGCACGTCCTGGGTGATGACCGTCGAGGCACCGACGTAGGAGTGGCGGCCGATGCGGCAGTACTGATGCACCGGAGAGAAAGCCCCCACGGTGGCGTAATCTTCGACGGTCACGTGTCCCGCGAGCGTAGCGCCATTCGCGAAGATGGTGTGGCTGCCCACGACACAATCGTGCGCCACGTGCGCGTAAGCCATGAACAGGTTATAGCTGCCGACGCGCGTGACCCCGCCACCCGGGCCTGTACCACGGTGGACCGTGACGCATTCGCGGAAGATGTTGGCGTCGCCCACGATGAGCTCGGTGCGCTCTCCCTTGTATTTCAAGTCCTGCGGGTCGCCTCCCACGCTCGAGAAGGGAAAGAAATGGTTCTCCCGCCCCAGTCGTGCGGGCCCGTTGACGACCGCGTGGGGATGGAGCACGCAGGCATCGCCCAACTCGACGTCGTCGCCCACCACTGCATAGGGGCCAATGCGGATGTCCCCGCCCAGCCGGACACGGGGCGAAACGATCGCGTGGGAGTCAATCTCGCTCATACGGTTGGCCCCGTGCTCACCGAGACAACGGGCGAAGGGTCGCGGTCCACCATCTTGCACATCAGGGTGGCCTCGGCCGCCAGTTGGCCGTCCACGGTAGCTTTTCCCTCCAATTTGCAGAAATTGCCACGCCAGGAGAGCACATTGACCTCCAGGCGGAGTTGATCGCCCGGCAGCACCGGTCGACGAAAGCGCGCATCGTCTACGGCCACGAAGTAGAGCAGCTTGTGTTCCCGGTCGGGAACTTCCTGAAGCAGGAGCACCCCGCCCGTCTGGGCCATGGCCTCGATGATCAACACGCCGGGCATGATCGGCTTGCCCGGAAAATGCCCCTCAAAGTAGTTCTCCGTGGGCTCGACGTTTTTGATGCCCACGATGCGCTTCAGCGGCTCCATCTCCAGGATGCCATCCACCAGCAGGAAGGGATGCCGGTGCGGCAGGATCTTCTGGATGCCGTTCGAGTCGAGAATCATCCGCTCTCCTCAGCAGGCCCGGTGCAGATTTTTAGGTGCGCGCGATCTCACGATTATATGCGAACTTAACGAGGCGAGGAAACGTGATTGCCCGGACGGGCACCGCTTGCTAGCATACGCGGCGTCATGCCTTCGGCAGATTTTGCACCGCGTCTGCTCCAAGACTTGCGCCATTCGGAAACGGCGATGACACACCTCCTGGGCCGGTTCGTGCGCGCCGAATCGCCGACTTTTGACAAACCCGCGGTGGACTGTTTCGGGAGCATGGTTGCCGCGGAGTGGAAGCGCCGCGGTGCCCACGTGGAGGTTCTTCGCCAACGCGAGCGCGGCAACCATCTGCGCGCCATCTGGCCGCCGGGCCGCGCGGATGCCCGCCGCCAAATCCTTGTCCTCGGGCATCTGGACACGGTCTACGAGCTGGGCACGCTCGCGCGGATGCCCTTCCGCACTTCTGGCGGACGCGCCTGGGGGCCGGGCACACTGGACATGAAAAGCGGCTTGGTGATCGCCCTATTTGCCGTGGAGGCACTGGCCCGGCTCGGGCTCCATCCGCAAAAGAGAGTCGTCTTTCTGTGGACCTCCGACGAGGAAATCGGCAGCAAGACCTCGCGAGCGAGTATCGAAAAGGAAGCCCGGCGGAGCGACGCCGCCCTCGTGCTCGAGCCCGGTACCGGCCCGGAGGGATGGTTGAAGACCGCGCGCAAGGGTGTGGGCGAGATCGAATTGGTCGTCACCGGCCGCGCCGCCCATGCAGGGATTAACCCGGGCGACGGGGTGAACGCCGTGCACGAGCTCGCACTGCAGATCGCGCGAATCCTTCGTCCCGGCAGCAGGTTCAACGACGAGCGCCGCGGCATCACTGCGAGCGCCACGGTGGTCGGAGGCGGCACGCGCACCAACGTGATCGCCGAGCAGGCTCGTGCCCTCGTCGACCTCCGCGTCATTCGCCGAGCAGACATGCGCGCGGTAGAGCGGAAATTCCGCCGGCTCCGTCCGATTCTGCCGGGTGCGCGCCTGGAGGTGTGCGGGGGATTCACTCGCCCGCCGATGGAGGGCGCCGCGAGCAGGAAACTGTTCCGCCGTGCGCAAGCACTGGCCGGAGAGATGGGGTTGAAGCTTCAGGGGTCCTTCTCCGGCGGCGGCTCGGATGGAAACTTCACGGCGGCCTTAGGCGTGCCCACGCTCGACGGCTTGGGGGGCGTTGGCGAAGGCGCCCACAGCCCAGGCGAGTACGTGCTGCTCCGGGCCCTGCCCGAGCGCGCTGCGCTGCTGGGGGCCTTGTTGGCCGCCTCGTAGCCGGCCGCCTAGTGCAGGTAGGTGCGACGGAGATACTGGGCGGTTTCCTCGGCGAGTTCGGCGTAGTCCATGCGCAGCGTGCTGCGCGCAGCAGGCTCGGTGGAAGGCTCGCTCGAGATGCGGTCGAGCAGGCGTTCGACATCGCGCATGCCGTTCGCTTCGACGATCGATTCGACCACAGCGAGTGACCAGGCGTAGGCGTAGCTCGCCACGTCCCGTGGCAAACTGATCCAGGACCCTTCGAGTGCAGAGAGCGGAATCGCGGACCTGCGCTCGTAGGCGCTGACGAGTAGGCCCGCCTGATCACCCGAGCGCAACCCTTCCATCCACTGCGCGATGCCCCTCCTGCAGCCACAGCGGACACCGCCCATGCGTCTTCTGCTGGATGAAGCTGTGCGTTAGCTCGTGCTTAAGAACGCGGGAGAGCTCCGCCGACACGGACGTGAGCCCCTGTACCGGCACGCGGATGCGGCCGTCGTTGAGCGCGCTGACCCAGCCCGGCGCACGCGTGATGTCGGCGAAGGTCTGGTTGGTATAGAGAATCACGCCGATGGGCTCGGCGGGCGTGAAATTCAGTTCCGACTCAATCGCGCGGAAATGTTCTTCGAGCGTGCGGGGGATAGCGCGGGCGAGCTCGGGCGCGGCACCGCCGTAATACCGCAACGTGAAGTGGCTGGTCTCGCCCTCGCGGTAGTTGCCTTCGACCTGCTGGTCGCGCTCGGCCTTTTCGAGCGCGCGCTCGACCTCGGCATCCGGCCGGAGCCGGAGCGCGCGCTTCCACTCCTCGACCGCCCGGTCGAGGCGGTTCAGACTGTAGTTGGGCCAGCCAGCGAGCTTGGCCACATCCGGCGAATCGGGCGCGACGCGACGCGCGCGGTCCAAATAATCGAGGGCCGCGCTGTACTCACTGCGTCGCAGGTGCAGGTAAGCCACATGGAGCGAGATGCCGAGGTAGAGGCTCGGTTGTGAAGCGGCGAACGAGAGCGCGCGGCGATACTCGCCAATAGCCGCTTCGATTTCGCCGCGGCGCAGTTCGGACTGCGCCGCGACCGCGTGGCCAATGGCGGCGCGGGCCGCGCTCGCGTTCGAGCCCTCCCTCGTGGCCTCGTCCAGCCGGGCGAGATAGGCGCGATCGACCGTGTCATCGTGGACGACCGCGCGCGCCACCTCGTCCGAACCTTCCGCCGGCTCGACGTCCGGCGGCCGAATGGCGAGCTCGGAAGCTCCTTGCGGAGCTAGATTGGCCGGCGAAACACCATCTCGTTCGACGCGCTCGACGATGGACCGCGGCAGGCTCAGCCTTCCGGCCGAGATCTCATAGCTGACCCGGCCGTTTTCTTCCACGACGTTGGCCGCGACGATCCGCCGGCCATTTTTCAAGACGATGGTATCGGCTCGCGCCTCGGCGCTCAGCAGGTTGATGCCCGCGGCATGGAAAAGAAAAAGACAAACGACCCTGGAGAGACGCACATCTCAAATCCTAACAAATGCGCGCGGAGCCCTGGACCACGCCTTGCCGGCAGATGCCCTATGTTGCTACAGTGCCGGTTGTGAAGGTTAGCGCGCGCATGCTGTCCTTGCCGGCGCTTGTTGCCGGCCTTATTGTTTGGGGACCGGCGGAGGTGACCCAGCCGACTCCAGCAGGCAGGGAGCCGGGACCCCACGACCTCTACCAGGCGCTCAACGCGCTCCGCGCTGATTCGACCCGCATCTACTACGTTCGCGATCTTCACATTCGCCGCGACACCGTGCGCATTTCTCTCGTCGAAGGCAAACTGGCGTTTCTTGCCGCGTACAACGGTCGCTTGACTGGCGTGGTCTTCACCGGTCACGGTCACGTGCTGGCCCTGCCGCGCGACCCTATCGAGAAGCGTTCGCTGGCACATTTTCTCGGGGCACCGTTGCTCGATCAGGGCTTTAGGAGCGCTTACATTCGCTTCACGGACCACACCGATGAGGAACTTCTCCAGCAACTATGCGAGGTCAAGGCGCAGCCTGTCGACGAGCCGACCTTCGCCGAAGGATGGAACCAAACCGTCGCCAACCTCAACCCGTGGCACTCGCTGCGCATCCTGACCGATTGGCTTGCCGAAGAGCCGCACCCCTATTTCTACGCCGGCCTCCTTGGTGACGTCTCCGGCCCCTTCGACTTGCTCGTGGATGATCGTCGCTCGGAGCCGGTGCTGCTCGGCCAACCGCGATGGGTCGGGGGCGTACGCTATTACGACGTCTGGGCCTCTTTCGGTCCGGTCAACGGACCCGGGCCCCTCGCCGCACCGTGCGCGCCTCTTAGCTACAGGATCGACACGTCGATTCAGGCCGACTTGACGCTTCAAGGCACCAGCAGTCTGACGCTCCAGGTGGTCCGCGGTGGCGAGCGGGTGATCCCGCTCGAGCTTTCGCGCTGGCTCACCGTCGAATCAGCGGAAGACGGCGAGCGAAACGCTCTCGTCTTCTTCCAGAACGAAGCGGTGAACCGCCACGAGATCGCCGAGCGAGGCAATGACTCGCTGCTGGTCGTTTTACCGGCATCCACCCGCACCGGCCAGGAGATTCGCCTGCGCATCTCCTACCGCGGCAAGGTGATCAGCGACGCCGGAAACGGGGTCTATTTCGTGGGCGACCGCGGAAGCTGGTATCCCCACGTTGGCGGCGCGGACCAATTCGCCTCCTTTGAGCTGACCTTTCACTGGCCGCGCCCACTCGAACTTGTTGCCACGGGCAAGAAGCTCGAAGAAAGCCAGGAAGGCGAATCGCGCATCGGCCGCTGGCGCTCCGAAGTGCCTCTTCCCGTAGCTGGCTTCAACCTCGGCGCATACGCCAAGGAGACCGTGGATGCCGGCGATGTGAAGATCGATCTGTACGCCAATCACCAGCTTGAGCAAGCGATCCTCCAGCGCCTTCGCCGCCTACAAGTACCCCCGATCCTTCCTCCGGGCGGGCGCCGGCCAACCGTCTATCCGCCGCCGGTCAGCTTGCCGGAAGCACCGCCCAGCCCGGCAGCCGTTCTCCACCAACTGGCCCTGGAAATCGCCGAAGCCACGCATTTCTTCGAGCGCTATAACGGGCCTTTCCCTTACCAACGCCTGGCTGTTTCGCAGATTCCGGGGACATTCGGTCAGGGGTGGCCCGGGTTGGTCTATCTCCCAACGTTTTCCTTCCTCTCCCCGACCGCGCAACAACGCCTAGGCCTTAGCGCACGCGACCAGGAGCAGTTCACCGACGTGGTGCCCTATCACGAGGTCGCCCATCAGTGGTGGGGCAACGTCATCGGCTGGCCCAACTATCGCGACCAGTGGATCGAGGAGGGACTGGCGAACTACATCGCTCTGCTCTATGCGGATACGAAGAAGTCTCCCGAGCACACGCTGCCCGTCTGGCTCGAGCGCTACCGCAAGGAGCTGACCGCGAAAGACGGGAGCACCGATTTCCCCGAGGAAGCCGGCCCGCTTTTGCTCGGCTACCGCCTGCGATCCTCGAAAACGCCGAACGGCTTCGAGCGCGTGGTATACGGCAAGGGCACATGGGTGTTCCACATGCTCCGCAGGATGCTGGGCGACCCTGCGGCTGGAAATCCGGATGCGCGTTTCGCGCAACTCCTCCGCTCGATACTCGAATCCCGCCGCTACCACGGGCTCACGAACCGAGATTTAGAGCGTGCGGTCGAGGCCCTAATGACCCCGGCCATGGACCTAGAAGGCAGCCACTCGATGGAATGGTTTTTCGACCAGTGGGTGCGTTCGAGCGGGATCCCGCACTACGCGGTCGAGTTCACCGCGCGGCCGCAGGGCAACGGTTTTCTGGTTCGCGGCATGCTCAAGCAGACCGGCGTGCCCGAAACGTTCCTCGCCGCCGTGCCGCTCTTCGCCGCACGGACTGGAGGCAAGCCGGTACCGCTCGGCACGGTGGTGACTTCCGGCCAGGAAACCCCCTTCCATTTCCACTCGCCCGTGCGACCCAAGCGCCTGCTGATCGATCCGCACATGACACTACTCTGTGTGACGCAGTAACTTGGACACGCGGGGCCGAAAGGCCTCGGAAAAGCTCCTTGCCGTCTTGCGGCCCCAAGGAGGCCTCGTCTTGGCGGGTTATCGGCTGGCTGGTGCCGCCTGGCGCAATAAAGCCTCCCGCTTGGCCTTGAATTCAGCGCCGGGCTTCCACTCCGGCATCCGGGGATCGTTGGCCACGCGATAGCCGACCAAGAAATAGAGCTGGCAATCCTCAACCAACCCGGAGAGATCCCAGTCGTCCCTAACCTTGTCGGATGGCTTGTGGTAGTTCTCGAGGGTGTAGCGTTGGCGCATCTCCAGGCCCCAACCGGCGGGCTTCCCGATGTAGTCGACGCCCTCGTGCGGATCAAACGCTGGCACCCCTTGCTTGGCGAAGCTGAAGTGGTCAGAGCGGTAGAAGAAGCCTTTCTCGGGCTCGGGGTCTGGGCGCGCTGTGCGGCCCTGCTGGCGGGCCACTTCGTCCACCACTTCGTCGAGCGTCGAGTTGCCACGGCCGATCATGACGAGGTCGCGCGTGCGGCCGAGCACGTTGAGGGCATCCATGTTGATCACGGCGGCGGTGCGGGCGAGCGGGTAGAGCGGGTGCTCTGCGTAATACCGGGAGCCGAGCAAGCCCTGCTCCTCGCCCGTCACGGAAAGGAAGAGCAGTGAGCGGCCGGGCGGTACCCTGAGCTGCTTCGAGGCACGCGCGATTTCGATCAGCGCGGCCGTACCCGATGCGTTGTCCTTCGCGCCGTGGTAGATCCTATCTCCGTTCACCTCGGGTCCGATGCCAAAATGGTCCCAGTGCGCCGTGTAGATGACGTACTCGTCCTTCAGCTTGGGATCGCTGCCGGGCAAACGAGCAATCACGTTGTGCGAGTCCACCCTCCGAAGCGTGTTCTTGACGGAGAGCGCCGCGTGCACACCGAGCGGCACAGGCTTGAAATCGCGGCCAGCGGCAGCTTCCGTCAACTGCACGAGGTTCTTCCCGGCCATCTTGAAGAGCGCGTCAGCCGTCTCGCCGCTGAGCCAGCCCTCGATGGCCACACGGCCCATGTTCGTGTCCGGCGTGTCCAGGTCGAACTGTTCACCGCTCCAGCTGTTTCTCACCACCTCCCAGGGATAACCGGCGCGCTCCGTCGTGTGGATAATGAGGCAGCCTACAGCTCCCAACTCGGCCGCTTTTTCGAATTTATAGGTCCAGCGACCGTAATAGGTCATGGCCGGGGTGCCCAAGCTCTTATCGCCAGGAACACGCGGGTTGTTGACGAGAACAACGAGAACCTTGTCTTTGACGTCCACCCCCTTGAAATCATCCCAGTTGTCCTCAGGTGCTTGGACGCCGTAACCAACGAAAATCATGTCGGAGTCAATCGCGGCCGCATCGACGACGCGCTTGGTCCAGGCCACAAAGTCCTTCTCGAATTTCAGCTCCAGCTTGCGCCCGCGAGCGCTCAAGGTCAGCTTCATCTGTGGGTCAGGCTTCATGCCGACTAGCGGCACGTTTTCGAAGTACGTGCCGTCGAGATTGCCGGGCTCGAGGCCCATCGTGCGGAACTGGTCCTGGAGATAGGAGATCGTGAGTTGCTCGCCCCTGGAGCCCGGGCCGCGACCCTCAAACTCGTCCGACGAGAGCGTGCGGATGTGCTTCAGCAGGGCATCAGAGGAAAACGACCGCAGGGCAGCGTCCGGCCGGCTCGGTCGACGGGAACATCCGGCCAGCGCGAGCGGGATGGCAACCGCCAGCAGCCAGTTCCAAGTATGGTTTCGTTTCCTCTGGGAGCGCAGAAGCATTCGGACCTGCACAAACCGCATAGGCATTGCCAGCAACTCTAGCTGCCTTCTTGTGGGGCGCAAAGAAGGAGGAAAGAGCGGCGCATGGCCATTATAACTAAGAAGAGTCACAATGAGGAGGCTGCACAATTCTGCCCACGCTTGCCGGTCGGGGCGGTGGGGAGTGGAGGCTTGCTTTTGCTTCCGCGGGGCAGCAGAATGGCGGCCATGTTCCAGCCGGGGCAACTAGTCCGGGTGAACCTGGCAGGCATCGAGGTCCAGGGTGTACTTTTCCATGCGGCCGTCACCGACGCTGTCGGCAACATTGTCAAGCAAACCTCGGAAGAACCGCCGAAGTTTCTCGTGCGGTTGCTGTTCTCCTTCAAGGGTGTGAACGAAGTGGAGGTACCCGCCGAACGGATTCGGGCCGGTTAGCCGGCGGGGCGCGGAGGTAGGTTACAATCGTTCAGGCACCCGACCCGGCTGCGAGGTTTAGGTGATTCACCACCACGTGTTTCACAACCATCGGATCGTACCCATCGAGGAGGTTCGTCTGTCTCCCGGCCAGGCCGGCCTCCTCTCGGGCTGGGGACTGTTCACCACGCTGCGTATCCTGGAAGGCGAAGCCTTCGCTTTCGAGCGGCACTGGCGGCGTCTCGAAAAAGACGCTGCGCGCACGCGTGTGCCTTTTCCGTTCGACGCGGAGAAAATTCGTGGCCATCTGCAGGAGCTCGTCCGCGCGAACGGCGTGCGCGAGGGCACCGCGCGTATCTATGTGATCTACAATCAGGTCGGATTCTGGCAGAGTGACGAACCTCTTCCGCCGGTGGATTTGCTACTCTACACCGCCGGATTGCCCGCCTGCCGGGAGCCCGCACGCCTGACCCTGCGTGAACACGGCCGCCACGCCGCTTCCCCGCTCGCCGGCGTGAAGGTCACCTCCTGGCTGAACAACGTCTGGAACCTCGCCGAAGCACAGCAGGGTGGGTTCGACGAGGTTGTGCTGCTCAACGAGCGCGGGGAAGCGGCGGAGTGCACCGCCGCGAATATCTTCTGTGTGCGCGAGGCCAAGGTGCTGACGCCGCCACTCGACTCCGGCTGCCTCGAAGGGGTTACCCGCGCGATTCTGCTCGAAATCGCTCCAGCAGTGGGTGTGCCGATCGCTGAGCAAGCGCTGCGCCCCGAGGACCTGTTCACCGCAGACGAGGTGTTCATCTCCTCGACCAATCGCAGCCTGCTGGGCGTAGGAGAAATTGCGGGCCACAGGTTTCGTTCCGCTCCCGGTCCGATCACCAAACGGCTTGAGCGCGTGTTTGCCGCCTACATGGCCGACTACGTGGCCCGCCGAGCCGCCGCTCCGACCGAGTCCCGATAGGCCACCGGCACGAAGCAGCCCCGCTTCCTTTTCGCGCCCCCGGAGATCTGGTCCTCGTTCTCCGTGATAAAATTCCTAGTCTACGGGTGGACCATGGCGGAAACTCAGCCTATCGCCGCAGCGGCACTGGAAGTGATCTCACCCGATGGCAGCCGCCGCGTGGTGCGAGTCGAGCATTCGCCTTTTCTGATCGGCCGCGGCGCTGAGATCGGCAATGACCTGCAACTCTCCGACCGGCGCATTTCCCGGCAGTGCGCGGCCCTGGTCTATCAGAACGGTGAATTCCACCTCGAGGATCGCGGCCAGCGCCGCGGCATCTTCGTCAATAAAGAGAAGATTGATTCGCGACCCCTGCGCGAAGGCGACAGCATCGACTTTGGCCTGCCGGACTGCTATGAGCTGATCTTCCACGCCGGCCAAGGGGCAGAGTCCCTGCCGCAACTCCTCTCTCGCATGGAGCACCTGACCACCTCGGAGTCGGGGACCGGCGGACTGCGCAAGCTGAGCCTACTGCTCGAGGCCACCGCCCTGTTGCACTCGCACCTCCCGCTTGAAGCCGTGCTCGGCAAGATGGTAGACCACGCCATCGTCGTGACCAACGCCGATCGCGGCCTGCTCCTGATGCCAAATGCCCAGGCCCGCCTGACCGTGCGGCTGGCGCGGCAGCAGGGGGCGCGCAATCTACCGATGGAGGGCGTGGAGCCGAGCCAGACCGCGATTCGCTACGCGCTCGATCAGCAACGCAGCGCCGTCACCGAAGACGTGGCACAGGCCGATAAGGACCTTCAGGCCGCGCGGAGCATCATCGCACAGCGGCTCCGCGCCATGGTGGTTATCCCGCTCTATGCGCTCGGCTCCGCACGGGCCACGGACGATGCTCCTCCCCCCGCCAGCGGCGAACTGCTTGGTGTGCTTTACCTAGACAGCCGACGCCCAGCAGCGTTTTCGAGCCTCGAGCGGCAGATTCTTGACGCGCTGGCCGTCGAAGCCGCCAGTGTGCTTGACAATGCGCGGCTGGTGGAACGCGAGCGGGAGCGCGAGCGGCTCGAACAGGAACTTAGTATTGCCCGCCAGATCCAGCAGGAACTGCTCCCGCGTGAATTTCTCCATTCCTCCCACTTGCAGGTCACCGGAATGAACCAACCCTGCCAGACCGTTGGTGGGGACTACTTCGACGTGATCGACGTGGGGCCCCAGCGCACTGCTTTTCTCATCGCGGACGTCTCTGGAAAAGGATTGGGTGCTGCCCTGTTGACCACCATGTTGCAGGGCGCCCTTTCCGGGATGAGTATCGGCCATACACCCACCGACGTCTTCGCACACCTCAACCGCTTCCTCTGTGCGCACTCCCGGCTCGAGCGCTATGCGACGCTTTTTTTCGCCACCCTCGACACCGCCGGCCATATGGAATTCATCAACGCGGGCCACCCGTCTCCTCTCCTTCTGCGTGGTGGCCAGGTGGAGGCGGCATTTCCAGCGGAGTGCTACCCCGTGGGGCTGCTCCCGGAAGCCACGTTTCACAGTCACACCATGGACCTTCGGCCCGGCGACACGCTCGTCTTGTTCAGCGACGGCATCACCGAGGCCATGAATTCCGAGGACAAAGAGTTCGGCATGGCCCGGCTGAAAGAAGTCCTGGCCGGGCGCGAGGGCTTGCCAGTCCAAGATCTGCAGACCGCGATTCTCTCGGCGGTTGAGGAGTTCGCCCGTGGCGCCCGCCAAGCTGACGACCTGACGCTTCTTTTAGTCCGCTACCAAGGCGCGGCTGGGGCCGCCTCGGCTGGCCCCGAAAAAGCCTCGGGAAGCCCAGGTACGCCGCGGCGCTCGAACTAGGCTTTGAAAATCCCCTGGCGCAGGCGTATTCCTATAGGCCCTTCATTAAGCGATACGCTCCCGGCGTGCGATCAGGAGGTGCCTATGAGGTTCGAGGATGCGCGCGGCAAGTCGCAACTCTTCGTTCGATTGGTGTGTCTCGGTTTTCTTCCTGTGCTGGGCGCGGCACAGGGCAAGCCCGGCGGCGCCCGAGCGGAGCAGATCTCCGTAATTCGCGCGGGAAATCTGCTGGACAGCCAGAGCGGTCAGCCACGCAAAAACCAGGT
>DATFXF010000417.1:0-8402 GCA_035258565.1 Candidatus Acidiferrales bacterium | reverse complement strand
CGGCAGCCATTTCTCCTTCTGCGCCTCGTTGCCGTAGGTGTGGATGGGATACATCACCAGGGCGCTCTGGACAGAGACAAAGCTCCGCAGGCCCGAGTCGCCCCGCTCGAGCTCCTGCATCACCAGCCCATAAGCCACGTTGGACATCTCCGCGCAGCCATAGCCTTCGAGGTTGGCTCCGAAGAACCCCAGTTCGCCCAACTGTGGCACGAGATGGATCGGGAAACTGCCCTCGCGGTTATGTTTTTCGATGATGGGAATGACTTGTTCGTCCACAAACTGCCTGGCCGCCCGTCGCACCATCCTTTCCTCATCGTTGAGCAGGGAGTCGAATTCGATGAAATCAACTCCCGGGAAGCCAGGCATGGAGGTCTCCTTCCAGGGGGAGGTGCGGCCGGACCCGGATCCGGCCTGATCCTCGCTCCGTCGCCGCCGGCGACCGCATCGAAACGCCGCATTGTAACAAGCGATCTTCCGAGCCAGCAAGTCGTTGACGGAACGCTGCACGGATGCTATAAATTCCTTCTTTGCTCAGCGGCCGGAAAAGGCTGCGGAGGAACAGGGCACTCCGGTAATGCCGGCGCCGCCCCCCGGGCGGGCAGCCAGGATTTTTCCCGCAAACGAACCATGGAGATTCTCCGACAACTTGGCGAGTTGTTCGGGCAAGCTGTCCCGACCGTCCTGGTGGTCTTCTTTTTCTACCTGTTTCTGCGAGCGCATTTCTTCCGCCCCATGGAGCGCGTGCTCGACGAGCGCCGGGCGCGCAGCGAGGGTGCCTGGCGCGAAGCAGAGCGAAACCGGGCCGCGGCGCAGGAAAAGGTTCGCGCCCGGCAGGAGGCGCTCAAGAAGGCCCGCGCGGAGATCTACGCCGAGCAGGAAACCACGCGGCAGGCCGTGCTTGAGGAGCGTACCGCCGAGATTCGGCGGGCGCGCAGCCGGACGAACGAAGCCGTCCGAACCGCCAAGGAAAGAATCTTCGCCGACCTGGCCGAGGCGCGCGCCGAAATTGAAGCGCAGAGTACCGCGCTCGCGCGAGAGATCGCGCGCATCATCCTCGAGCGGCGACCCTCCGCACCCCCGGCGGCGAGCGAAGCCCGATGAAGCCACGGCGCTGGTGGCTCACTGCCGTTTTCTTGCTCTTGCTGATCGCTTGCGCTCCAGCCCTCCAGCCCACCTTTGCGGTAGAAGGCAGCGAGCCCAACCCGGCGGAAGAACTCGTGGGCACCGTCTTTCGCTGGCTGAACTTTGCCCTGGTGGCGGGCACCATCGGCTATTTGACCCTCAAGTACGCGCCCGGGTGGGCCCGTCGGCGCGCCGATCAGATTCGAACCTCCCTCAGCGAAGCAGCAGCCGCCAAGGCCGCCGCCGAGCAGGAGCTCCGCGAGGCCGAAGAGAAGCTCGCGAGGCTCGCGCAGGAGATCGGGGAGCTGCGCACCCGAGCGCGCGAGGAATCTGCCCGTGAGGCCGGGCGCATTCGCGCGCACACGCGGGAGGAGATCGAGAAAATCGAGCGGGCCGGACAGGCGGAAATCGAAGCCGCCGAACACGCGGCGCGCCTGGAGCTAAAAGCTGCCGCGGCGCGGCTGGCGGTCGAGCGCGCGGGCACGCTGATTCGCTCCGAGATTACGGCGCACACGCAGGCCGTGCTCTTCGAGTCCTTCCTCGAAAACCTGGCAAGGAGCCCGCATTGAAAGCCCTGGCACAGCGCTACGCCGCGGCGCTCGTGGACGTGGCCATGGAGCGCGGCCAGCCGGAGCAGACGAAAGAAGAGCTGGCGAACTTCGTGCGCGTGTTCGGCGAGTCCGCCGACCTGCGCAATTTTCTGGCCAGCCCGGCCATCCCGCGGCCCAGCAAGCAGGCGGTGATCGAGAAACTCGTCGCGCACATGAAGGCCAGCCAAACAGTGCGGAATTTTCTCTTTGTGCTTGTCCAGCATCACCGGTCGCATCTGCTGACCGAGATCCAGCAGGCCTTCGAGGAGATGCTGCGCGCGCGGCTGGGCGTGGCCGAGGCCCAGGTGACCTCGGCGGAAGAGCTGACGAGGAAGCAGAAGAGCGAATTGATGAGTGTGCTCGAGGGCCTGACCGGCAAGCGGATTGAGGCTCGTTATGACCTCGAGCCAGGCCTGATTGCCGGTGCTGTCGTGCGCATCGGTTCGACGATTTACGATGGCTCCGTGCGAGAGCAGCTGGACCGGCTGCGCGCGCGACTGGCCTCGGAATAGGAGCGAGAAATGGCCGCGATCAAAGCGGACGAGATCACCAAGATCCTGAGGGAACAGATTGAGAACTTCGAGCAGTCGGTTGCAGTGGAGGAAGTTGGCTCGGTGATCTCGGTCGGCGACGGCATCGCGCGCGTCCACGGGCTCGAGAAGGTGATGGCCGCGGAGATGGTGGCCTTTCCGCACAACGTCTTTGGCATCGCGCTGAACCTGGAAGAAGACCAGGTTGGCGTCGTGCTCCTCGGCGAATACACGGAGATCAAGGAAGGCGATACGGTCAAGCGCACGCGAACCATCATGTCCGTCCCCGTAGGCGAGGCGCTCATCGGCCGCGTGGTCAACCCCCTTGGTCAGCCGCTCGACGGCAAGGGACCGGTGCTCACCGAGCGCCGCAACCCGCTCGAGCGCCTTGCCCCCGGTGTGGTGGACCGCCAACCGGTTCGCGAGCCCCTGCAAACCGGCATCAAGGCCATTCACTCGATGATTCCCATCGGCCGCGGGCAGCGCGAGCTGATCATCGGCGACCGCCAGACGGGCAAGACCGCCATCATCCTAGACACGATCCTGAACCAGAAGGGCGGCGACATGATCTCGATCTACTGCGCCGTCGGGCAGAAGCGCTCGACGATCGCGCAGGTGGTGAAGGTGCTTACCGACGCCGGGGCCATGGACTATACCATCGTCGTGGCGGCCTCGGCGACCGAGCCGGCCACGTTGCAGTACATTGCGCCCTACGCCGCCTGCGCAATGGGCGAATTCTTCCGCGATTCCAAACGCCACGCCGTCTGCTTCTACGACGACCTCTCGAAGCACGCCCAGGCGTACCGCGAAATCTCCCTGCTGCTTCGCCGGCCGCCAGGGCGCGAGGCCTTCCCGGGGGATGTTTTCTACTTGCACTCACGCCTGCTCGAGCGCGCCGCAAAGCTAAACGATGCGCAGGGCGCCGGCTCCCTGACCGCCCTCCCGGTCATTGAGACCCAGGCCGGCGACGTCTCCGCCTACATTCCCACGAATGTCATCTCCATTACGGACGGACAGATCTACCTCGAGGCAGACCTGTTCAATGCCGGCATCCGACCGGCGATCAACGTGGGCCTTTCGGTGAGTCGCGTGGGTGGCAACGCGCAGATCCGGGCCATGCGGCAGGTGGCTGGGTCGTTGCGCCTGGACCTCGCGCAGTATCGCGACCTTGCTGCCTTTGCGCAGTTCAGTTCCGATCTCGACCGCGCCACCCAGGCGCAACTCGCGCGCGGCCAGCGCCTCACCGAAGTGTTGAAGCAAGACCAGTTCGTGCCGTTGCCAGTGGAGAAGCAGATTCTGATCATCTTCGCGGGCACGAGCGGGTCACTCGACGATATGGCCGTGGAGGATTGCCGGCGCTTCGAGCGCGAACTCTTCGAATTTGCAGAGACGAATTACCCCAGCTTGCTCAAGAAGCTAGCCGAGGAGAAGAAAATCGATGACGCGCTGCGCGCGGAGATGACCAACGCACTGGCGGCGTTCAAGGAGCGCTTTACTGCCAGCGCCGCTGCTCCGGCGGATTAGCGGGCTGCGAGTGAGGCATGCCAACACTGCTCGATTTCCGGCGCCGTATCCGCTCGGTGAAGAACACCCAGCAGATCACCCGGGCGATGAAGTTTGTTGCCGCGGCGCGCCTGCGCCGCGCGCAGGAGAAGATCTTTGCGGCCCGGCCGTATGCTCGCGAGATGCTCGTTCTGTTGCGTTCTGCCATGGCGCGCGTGGAGGACCCAACGCATCCGTTGATGGTCCGGCGTCCGGAAGAGCGCGTGCTTCTGCTGGTAGTGAGCAGCGACCGCGGCCTGTGTGGTGCCTTCAACGCCAACGTCATCCGCCGGGCGGTTGAATTTCTCCGCGAGCACAAGGAGAAAGCGACGGAGGTGATCCCCATCGGCAAGAAGGCTCGCGACGCGCTGAGCAAACGCAAGGAGAAGTTCGTCGCCGAATACATCAACGTGAGCGCGCGCGTCGAATTCTCCCGGGCAAGGGAGATCGCGGCACAGGTTGTGGAGTGCTATACGGCAGCCCATACCGACGCCGTTTACGCACTCTACAACGAATTCCGCAGCGTGCTGACGCAGCGGCTTACGCTTGAAAAGCTACTGCCGATCGATCCGGCTCGATGGGACGTCGCTCAGACCGAAGCCTTTGGCGAGGGGGAACCCCGGCGTCCAGGCACGGACTCCGTGACCCTGGTGGACTACCTTTACGAGCAACCGCCGGCCCACATCTTCAGCCGGCTCCTGCCGCGATTTGTGGAGACGCAAGTCTTCCGCGCCATGCTGGAGTCCTCCGCGGCCGAACACGCTGCGCGGATGACGGCGATGGATTCGGCCACGAACAATGCGGCGGAGCTGATGGACCAGCTCACCCTGCATATGAACAAGGTGCGCCAGGCCACCATTACCAAGGAGATCATCGAAGTGGTGAGCGGGGCCGCTTGGACGGCTTAGGCGCAGAATCGGAAGCAGAAGGAGAGGGTATGGCGCAGGAGAAAACAACCGTCGGACATGTGGTCCAGGTGATCGGGCCGGTGCTGGACGTGCAGTTCGCAGCCGGCCACCTGCCACAGATCTACAACGCCGTGCGCGTCACGAGCGAAGGCTTCGACCTGCCGGAGCCGCTCGAAATCATTGCCGAAGTGCAGCAGCACCTTGGCGAAGGCCGCGTGCGCTGCGTTTCCATGAAGCCCACCGAAGGGGTCGTGCGCGGTATGAAGGCCATCGACACCGGGCGCGAAATCACCGTCCCTGTCGGCCGAGGAACCCTGGGCCGCCTGATGAACGTGTTGGGCGAGCCGGTTGATAATCTAGGGCCGATCGAGAGCCAGACCCGCTATCCGATCCACCGTGCAGCGCCTGCCCTCGTTGACCAATCCACCGAGCTCGAGATGTTCGAGACCGGCATCAAGGTGGTGGACCTCATCGAACCATACCTCAAGGGCGGCAAGATCGGCTTGTTCGGCGGCGCTGGGGTGGGCAAGACGGTCATCATCATGGAGCTGATTCACAACGTGGCCCTAAAGCATGGGGGCGTTTCCGTATTTTCTGGGGTGGGCGAGCGGACGCGCGAAGGCAACGACCTGTGGATCGAGATGGCAGAATCGGGAGTCGTCGTGCCCGGCAACTCGGAAAAATCCCGCGCGGCCCTGATTTATGGCCAGATGACCGAGCCGCCCGGCGCCCGCCTACGCGTTGGCCTGACCGGGCTGACGGTGGCCGAATACTTTCGCGACGAAGAGCACTTGGACGTTCTCCTGTTCATCGACAACATTTTTCGCTTCGTGCAGGCCGGTTCGGAAGTTTCGGCGCTGTTGGGACGCATGCCCTCCGCGGTGGGCTACCAGCCAAACCTCAATACCGAAATCGGCGAATTGCAAGAGCGCATCACTTCAACCAAGCACGGCTCCATCACATCCGTGCAAGCCATCTTCGTGCCCGCGGACGACTACACCGATCCCGCTCCCGCGGCCACCTTCACACACCTCGATGCCACGACGAACCTGAGCCGCCAGATCTTCGAGCGCGGCATCTACCCGGCCGTGGATCCCCTGGCCAGCTATTCGCGCATGCTCGATCCGCGCATCCTTGGCCAGGAGCATTACACCGTGGCGCGTGCGGTGAAATCGATCCTCCAGCGCTACAAGGACCTCCAGGACATCATCGCCATCCTGGGCATTGAAGAGCTCTCGGACGAGGATAAGCTCAGCGTCGCCCGCGCGCGCAAAATCGAAAAATTTCTCTCCCAACCCATGTTCGTGGCCCACCAGTTCACGGGTCTAGAGGGCAAGTATGTCAAGATTGAAGACACCATCCGCGGCTTCAAGGAGATCGTCGAGGGCAAGCACGACGACGTTCCCGAGCAGGCTTTCTACATGGTGGGCACGATCGAAGAAGCACTGGAGAAGGCCGAGAAGATGTCCGCGGTAGCCTAGTCAGGAACACGGGCCCCGGGCTGCGGTGCATGGACGATGCTACCTGATTCGCTGAACCTCGCAGTAGTCACGCCGGAACGCCAGTTGATCGATGAGACGGTCACCTCCGTCGAGCTCCCCGGTCTCGACGGTTATCTAGGCATCCTGCCGGGCCATGCGCCGCTGATCACCGAGTTGGGTGTCGGCCAGCTGAGCTACCGAAAGGGTCTAGAGACGCGCTATGCGGCCGTCATCCAGGGTTTTGCCGAAGTGCTGCCGGACCGCGTGATCGTCCTCGCCGAGGTTGGCGAGCGCGCTGAAGAAATTGACGTCAACCGCGCCCGCGCAGCGCTCGCGCGTGCCGAACGACGCCTGGCGGAGCGCGACCCGGCTGAAACGGATTGGGCGCGCGCCACCCTGGCGCTCCAGCGCGCGGTGATCCGCCTCCAGGTCGCCGGGAAGGGCCAGTCGGCGCCATAGCCGCTTGCCGGTTTGCGCAGCGCTCATCGAGGAGTGGAATCGACCCCAGCGGAAAGGCAGGATGGAGCCAATCACGATCTATAGGACTTCCTGGTGCTCGGATTGCCGGCGACAAGAAATTCCTGCGCGAACGCGGAGTGAACTTTACGGAAGTGGATATTGATGAGGTCGCCGAGGCCGAAGATCTCGTGCTGCGTGTAAACGATGGCCGCCGCAAAGTGCCCACCTTCGCGCTGGCGGGACGTTATTTCGCTTGCAGTCCGTTCGACCCCCAGCAGCTCTCCCGGGAGTTAGAGCTCCAGCCGAACCCGTAACCCTAGCCCAATCCCACGCCGCGGGTCAGCACCCCGGCGACACGCAGGTCCGAGTCGAGCAAAACCAGGTCCGCGTCCGCGCCCGGACGAAGCACGCCCTTTCTCGCCTCCAGCCCCAACAGGCGCGCCGGGTTGAGCGTGGCCATGCGCACCGCGGCCGCCAGCGGAACTCCCAGCGCGACGATGTTGCGCACGGCGCGCTCCAGTGTGAGGGTGCTGCCGGCAAGTTTCCCCTCTGCGTTGCGGCAAACACCGCGCGTCACGACAACTTCAATGGTGCCCAGTTGGTATTTGCCGTCCGGCATTCCGGTGGCGGCGGTGCCGTCGCTGACCAGCACGACGCGCTCGGCGCCCTTCGATGTCAAGAGGAGTCGCATCGCCGGCGGGTCCACGTGCACGCCATCGGCGATGAGCTCCGCGCTCACTTCGGGAGAGGTGAGGATCGCGCCAAGCACGCCCGTCTCGCGATGCGAGAACGGGCGCATGGCGTTGAACACGTGCGCCGCATGGCGAACTCCTTGGTGAATGGCAGCGCAGGCCTCCCTGTAGGTGGCGTCGGTATGCCCCATGGCCACCACGAGTCCCGCCTTCGAAGCAAATGTGATCACCGCGAGAGCCCCGGGAAGTTCCGGGGCCAGCGTCAATAAGCGGCCGGTGCCCTCGGCGGCTCCGAGATAGCCCTCGAGCGCGGCCACTGAGGGCGGGGCGATCCACTCCGCGAGATGGACGCCACGCCGTGTCGCACTGATGAAGGGTCCTTCAAAGTGAATGCCCACGATTTCAGCGCGTGGGCGAGTTTGTGGAATGGCACCTCGTTGACTGCGGACGAAGCGCGCGATGCCCTGGGCGCTCTGGCGGATGCGTTGCTCGCTGGCCGTCACCGTGGTGGCCAGCAACGCAGTGGTTCCGCGCGCAGCAGCCGTTTCCGTGACCGCCCGGAGCGCCTCTTCGGTGGCCTCCATCACATCGTGGCCGCCAGCCCCATGGATGTGCACGTCCAAGAAACCCGGCACGAGCGTCATCCCGCGCGCTCGATGTTCTTGGGCGCCCGGCGGCACGGAAACCTCGCCCCGGCGGCCTGCGGCAACAATCTCTTCGCCCTCGACAACCACAACCGCGTCGGAGATTTCTTCAAGTGGGGTCAGGGCGTGGTCCGAGTAAATGACCAGAGGAGCCATAGCCGCGCACCATCCTACTCGACTTCGAGAAGGGCGCGCTACCACACCTCTTCGGGCGAAAAACAAAAGGCGGGCAAGACCGAAGGCCCTGCCCGCCCGAAATGTTCCAGAACGAAGGGCGGAATTACGACTTCGGCTTTTCGCCCTTTTCCGGTGTGGCCATGGTGATGGAATCCGCTGTGATCGTGTTGCCGTCCACGGTGCCCTTCACGGTCACGTAGTGGCCGGCATGATCAGCAGCCTTGTCCTGGGGATTCAGTGTATAGACCTTCTTGTCG
>DATFXF010000416.1:0-20394 GCA_035258565.1 Candidatus Acidiferrales bacterium | reverse complement strand
GACCATCCGCGGCGTTCGCGGGCCAATCTGTTCCTGGCGCGGGCGACTCTCGGACGGCCGGTCCTTCTTTTTCTCCGGCTTATTGCCGTCCATATAGCCCCGCTGCCTATACTTGCGCTCCAAGGAGACCTCCAGGGGGATTTGTTAATCATACTCCCAATTCGAGCGCGCAACAGGAAAAAAGCGAGGCGATTGTGCAAAATGGCAGCCTCTCAGTTCCTGCGCGCGGCAGCGAGACCTGTTTCGCAGTCTCGGGGTCGAGAATAACGGAAGGGAGATTTCTGGCCGACGCTGTGCGGGGGTGCGAAGAGTCGGCGCAGGACTGCTTTGGAAACAGGCAGCTTATCCTTTCCCACGGCGCCAAGCTAGTCGCGCGAATCCCTGCGCAGGAAGGTCCGGCTGCAAGAAATTTTTCCGCTGGCCCGCGCTCCCCAGAATCGCCTCAGCGGCCAGATAGCCACTGCGCACTGCGCCCTCCATGGTTGCCGGCCAGCCCGTAGCCGTCCAGTCGCCGGCCAGGAACAAGCCCCCCAGCGGACTCCGCTGCGCCGGGCGCCAACGGTCGCAACCAGGCTCGGGCGAGAACGTCGCCGCGGTCTCTTTGATGACCGTGGCTTTGCGCAAGTGGGCCTCGCGCGCGGGCGGAAAGATTTCCTCAAGCTCGCGGCAGCAGAGCCCGATGATCTCCTGGCGCGACCGCTCGGTCAGGCTGTACGACGCGCTAATCACGAGTTGCAGATACTGTCCGTCTTCGCCCCTGCTGCCGTAGAGCTTCGACTTGTTGAACACCCACTGGGTCGTGCGGTCGAGCAGCGTGAGGAAGGGCTCGCCCATGACCACGCGGTCGAACCACAAGTGCACGCCGGTGATGGGTGCCGAGCGCAGCCGGTTCAAGTTCCGAAACACCGGTTCGCGTTCCACTGTCGCCCCAGGCAGCAGTCGAGGCAACACCTGGTGCGGGACAGCAGCCAGGTAGAAGTCAGCCGTTAGCTCCTGGCCGTTCTCCAGCGCTACGCCCAACACGCGGCCATTGCCGACACGGATCTCTTGCGCGCCCGTGCGCAGAAGCACTTGCCCGCCCCGGCGCTCAATGGCCTGCCGGCAACCATCATAAAGTTCCCCCAGTGGCACGGTGGGGATGCCAAGCTCAAAGCCGGTGCGATTGGCGAGGAAGGCTTTCCAGAAAACATCCACGCCGTAGCGCGCCTCGCTGCGCTCGAGTTCTTCGTCCAGTGCACTGACGAGCACGACCCTCCAGAAGCGCGCGATGCCCTGCTCGGTTTGCCCATGGCGACGTAGCCAGTCGAGCATTGTCGTGCCGTCGGCGTCCTGAGGGGCGCCGGCGCTGCGAGCGATGGTCAGCATGGCGCGAGCAATGGCACGCTTGTCAGCTTTCCCCAGCAACGGGAACAACGCAAAGGAAGGGGCCAGATGAAACGGCGGCGGCAGCGGAGACGCCCGAATTGAGCCGCGGCGCCCGGCGGGGTCGGCAAACAGCAGCCGGTCGTACGAGCGGATCTTTTGCGCCGCATCAACACGGCGATAGAAATCATTGAGATTTGTGCAGCAGCCTAGGGTGACGTGCTGACAGTTGTCGATGTGCTCTCCGTTCGGCAGCAGGTAAGAGGTCGCGCGCCCGCCCAGGTGCGGCCGCTTTTCGAGCAGACGGACGCGATAGCCGGCCTCAGCCAGCGCGACGGCCGAGGAGAGTCCCGCCAGCCCTCCGCCGATCACGATCACGCTCTTCGAGAGCATTCTTTTCGGACCACCAGCCCAGCCGTGCCCGGAGGAGAATCGCCGCCTTTTCGCCGGCGGAGAGCCGCACCCGGGAAGAGAAGACGTCGTATCCACGTGTTTCGATCTTGCGCAGCAAGCCGCTGTAGATGCGCGCGAGTGCCCAGAGCGCCGCGCGGCTCTCTTGACTGACCAGAGGAAGCAACGCGGCGCCCTCCTCGTAGAACCGCCAAGCGCGGTCGGCCTGGAAGGCGAGCATTTCGACGAGCGCTCGAGTCCGACTGCCGCGCCCCGCTTCTTCGGGCCGGCAGCCGAAGCGCTCCCAGTCTTCCAGCGGCAGATAGACACGACCCATGTGGAAATCGCGGAGGAGATCGCGGAGGATGTTGGTCAACTGAAAGGCCACGCCCAGCTTTTCGGCCAAGTCGGGCGCGCGGGGGTCCTGAAATTCAAAAACATAGAGGCAACTGAGGCCAACCGTTCCGGCGACACGGCAACAGTATTCACGCAGGAGGGCGAACGTTGCGTAGGACCTCACGGTCAAGTCCATCTCCGCGCCGGCGATGAGGTCGTGTAGGCAGCGCGGCGGAATCGCGAAGCGGGTGACGGTGTCTCGGAGAGCAGGGAGGACCGGATGCGCCCTGGTGTTCCCTGCCAGCGCGGCGTCAAGGGCCATGTGCCATTCGGTGAGAATGCGTTGTTTTTCAGTGATGACGCCCGCCGTGTCGGCCACGTCGTCTACCAACCGCATGAACGCATAGAGCGAGCACAGGGCATCGTGTTTCGGGCGCGGCAGCAGAAAAAACGCGTAGTAGAAATTGCTGGCAGCGGCCCGAGCTACCCGCCGGCACTCGGCATAGGAAGAAGCTAGCGGCTGGGCCTCGCTCACGCGGATACTCGCTTCTAGCGGAGTCGCCGGGCGGAGTGTTTCAGGCATGGCCGCCCACTCCCTGGTTCGATTGCCAGGGTACAAACAGGCGCGAGAGCAGCGCGCGACCCAGCAACCGCGCTTGTGTCGTGCGGTCGAGCGCCGGACGCTGCTCCAGGGTGTTGTAGCCAATCGCCTCAATGGCGTCGAGCACGGCAAACCCGCCACGGCTGAAGAGTTCAATGTCCACGCGCAAGTCCGGCGCGACGCGCTCGGCGAGCGGCAGGCCCGCGACAAATAGGTCGCGCGTGCGCCCGACGAGATCCTTCATCAGCGCGACGTAGCGCGCGTCGAAACGCCGCGCCATGATCTCCCGGGTGCCGAGGCCGTGCGTTTCGAGCGCGTCCAGCGGGATGTACACGCGGTCTCGGTCGAGGTCGCGCGCGACGTCCTGCCAGAAATTGGCGAGTTGGAGTGCCGTGCAGGTGTAGTCAGACAGTTGCTGCCGCTCCGCGTCGCGATAGCCCGAGAGGTAGAGCACCAGGCGACCCACCGGATTCGCCGAATAGCGGCAATAATCCAACACATCCGCCCACGCTCGATAGCGGTGAACGGTCTGATCCTGCCGGAAGGCGGCCAGCAGGTCGAGAAACGGCACGATCGGCAGGTCAAATTCACCCACTGTCCGAGCCAACGCGATGAAGACGGCATGCGAAGGCCGGCCCGCATGGCACTCCCGCAGTTCTGCTTCCCACCAATCCAGCAATTCGAGCGCGCGCTTGGCGTTCGGCACCTCGTCACCCAGGTCGTCGGCCCAACGGCAGTAGGCGTAGAGGTTATAGAAATGTTGGTGCAGGCGGCGCGGGAGCAACCAGGAGACCACAGTGAAATTTTCGTAGTGGTGCGTGGCGAGCCAGCGCGTGTAGCACTCAGCCTCCGCCGGAGTACAGCCCGGCGGTGGCAATTCGCGCGCGATTTCGAGTTCGTGAGGTGCCTGCATGGCCCTAGCGGCGGCCGGGGAGCGACGGGAGATTACGGGATGACGGCCGTTTTCAGCTCACCGTTGCGGTGCTTCATGTGCTCAAACATTCGCGGCAGTTCGCGCAACGGAATCTCGCCGGTGACGAAATCGCTGGCGCGGATTTCACCGCGGGCGATGGCAGCCAGCGCTTCGCGGATGAAGTGCGGCGTGTGATGGAACGTGGACTTGATGGTGATTTCTGAATAATGTAGCGCCGTGGGGTCGAACTCCACATGCGAGCCGCGCGGGCAGCCGCCAAACAGATTCACTGTGCCGCCGCGGCGCACCATCTGGATGGCCCACTGCCAGGTGACCGGCGAGCCGACCGCTTCGATCACGGAATCCGCCCCGCGACCGCCCTCGGTGAGCTCGCGCACCTTGCGCACCGGGTCGTCGAGCGTGGTCACATCGAACGCCGCGCGGGCGCCGAGCCGCTCCGCGGCACGGATCTGGCTCGCGCGCTTGCCCAGCGCGATCACGCGCACTCCGCGACCAGCCAGGATGCGGATGAATTTCAGGCCGATGGGGCCGCAGCCGACAAGCACAGTCGTATCCGTCGCATGGATGTCGGTCTCATCGATGCCGCGCAGGACGCAAGCGAGCGGCTCGACCATGGCTGCATCGAGGAACGAGACATGTGCGGGTATCTCCAGCATATTCTGCCGGACGATGCGCCCGGGGATGCGGATGTACTCGGCGTAGGCGCCATTGTTGAACAGCAGATCCTCGCACAGGTTGGCGTGGTCCTTGCGGCAGAACAGGCAAAGATTGCACGGGGCCGAGTTCGCCGGAACCACGCGCGCACCGACGCGCAGGCCTCCATTGACTTCGCGGCCCACCGACTCCACGATCCCGGCCAGTTCGTGGCCGAAGATCGCAGGCGGCGTGATCATTCGCGCATGAAACCCTTGCTTCCAGACCTTCAGGTCGGTGCCACAGGTGAGCGCCACCTTGACGCGCACGAGGACTTCGTCGGTGGCCAGCGAGGGGATATCGACGCGTTCGACTTTCAGGTCTTCCCTGCCGTATAGCACGGCAGCGTCCATGTGACCGTTCATCTCTGTTTTCATCAACGCGTAATCACCACTTTGAGAGAATCGCCCGCCGGGCGGGCGGCCAGGGCCAGAGCCTGCTCAATCTGTTCGAGCGGAAACCGATGGGAGACCAGCTCGCCGACCGGTAGCTGCCGCGTGAACACCAACCGCGCGGACTCCTCTTCGAGGTCCACCGCCGCGCTATAGCTCCCGAGGATCTCTTTTTCTTCGACACCTACTTCGGCCGCTCGGAATTCAATTCGCATGTGCGGATCGTTCTGGGCAAAAAGCAGCACGCGCCCGCCCGGACGCACCAATCCGAGCGCCTGGGACACAACCCCAGGGTTCGGTACGGCCACGAGCACGGCATCGGCGCCACGCCCCTCCGTGCGTTCGCGAACCTCACGATCCAGATCGCCCACCACAGGATCAACGGCGGCCGCCGCGCCCAATTGCAGGCTCTTTCGGCGACGCTCCCCCATGGGGTCGCTCGTGACGACGGTGGCCCCCCCCAGGCGGCACAATAGCATAAGCAGCAGGCCGATGGGGCCCTGCCCGATCACCGCCACCGTTTCACCGGGCGAAACTCGAGCCTTCTCGACTGCTTTCAGACAGGTATTGACCGGCTCGATGAACGTGGCCTCCTCGAAACTGACCCCGGGCGGAATGGCCAACAAGCCGCGCTCGACGATCCACGGCATGGCGCGAACATACTCGGCAAAACCGCCGCCGTTGGGGTCGAAGCCCGCCGTGAGCCCCACTTTCTTATAGGCCGGGCACTGCGAGAAGAGCTTGCGCTCACAATAGTAGCATTTGCCGCAGGGAATATGGTGAAAACTGACCACCCGGTCGCCAGGTTTCCACCGTTGTACCCCCCGGCCCACGGCCACCACTGTGCCGGCCACTTCATGGCCGAAGATTTGCGGCGGCGGCACAAAGCCGTGCTGGATCTTCTTGATGTCCGTTCCACAGATGCCGCACGCCGCTACGCGTATCAACACTTCCCCATCGAAGATTTCCGGGATGGGGAGAGATTCGACCACGACCCGCCCCGCGCCGCGATACACACCTGCGCGCATCTGCCCGACCTCGGAAGCGGCCGCAACGCGCGCTTCGAGTTGGGCCGCGGGATGGGTCATGTGGCGGCCACCGGGGAATCCAGTTCGTAAAGCCACATCTCGGTGGCCAGGGATCCCACATAGAGTTCCAGGAACTTGGCAAGTGAGACGGCCGCCTTCCGGCAATGGCGCGCGAAGCGAACCAGCGCCAGAAGCCGCTGCGGGCGTCTTGCCACCTGCGCGAGCACACCGAAAAGGCGAATCTGGCCGCGCGCGTCACGCGCACGATCGAAGTCGTAGGGCAACTCCTCGTCGGCGGTATCGCTCACGGCCCGGATGGCCACGGCAGGGACTCCCCGCCGCGCCGCTTCGGCGAGCACGGTGTAGCTTTCCATTTCCACGGCGTCAGCCTCGAGGCCCAAGGCGTACTTTTCACCGACCGTGCGCACCAGCCCTTCCGAGCTCCAGAACATGTGCACGGGGTGTGCCCCGCAGCGGGCCGCGCATTCGACCATATGGTTCTCGCCCGCAAGGATGCCGCGGCCCACCCTTGAGCGGACGGCACGGGCCACGAGAATGTCACCCACTGCGCACGTCGGTCTGAGGCTACCGGCCACGCCGGAGGAGATGCAGAAGTCCGGCCGCTCGCCGAACGCCGCCTCGACCGCCCGCCGCGCAGCGTCGTTCCCCATACCGGTCAGGAGCACGCGCAGCTCGGCTTCGCCGATGCGCGCTCCGTACATTTCGCCGGCAGCGAACCCAACCGGCCGAAAGTCCGCAAGGCGCCTCCAGGGCGCGAATTCCACTTCCACCGCAAAGGTGATCAAGACTTTCATTGCGCGCTCGCCATCAGCGGCTACGCGGCCTGGGCGCGGGCAGCCCGCCGCCCGCGCCCCGCAGCGACGTAGCCGTTTTCCTCATACCAGCGGACCGCGCGCGCAAGGGCCTGCTCGACCGAACCAGCCACAAACCCCAGTTCCCGCGTCGCTTTCGAACAGTCCACGAACATCTTGTGCCGTGCCATGCGCACGCCTTCGAGGGGGATTTGCGGCTCGCGGCCCAGCGCGCGCGAGACGAACTCGTCCGCGTAGCCTGCGGCCAGAGCCACCGCATGCGGCAAGCGCAGCCGAGGCGCGGGTCTCCCGGTGACGCTCGAGAGCACATTGAGGATCTCCTTGAGCGTCATGTTCGGTCCGCCGAGGATGTAGCGTTCCCCCACGCGCCCGCGCTCGGCAGCCAGCAGATGGCCGGCGGCCACATCCTCGACGGGCACGAGATTCAAGCCTGTATCCACGTACGCGGGCATCCGGTCGTTCAGAAAATCGAGAAGAATGCGGCCCGTCGGCGTCGGCTTCCAGTCCCCCGGCCCCACTGGCGTTGTGGGATTGACGACGATGACCGGCAAGCCCTCGGCACCAAGCGCCTCCTGCTCGGCGAGGAATTTTGAGCGCTTGTAGTGCCCGATCATCTCCTCAAGTCGTGCTTCGGTGTCCTCGTTCGGAAATGTCCCCGACCGGGGTACGGCGATCGTCGCCACCGTGCTCGTGTAGATGAACTGCTCGACCCCTAGGCGTCGCGCGGTGTCGAGCAGATTGCGCGTCCCCAGCACGTTGGATTCGTAGATTTCCTGGGGGTTTCGCGCCCAGAGGCGATAGTCGGCGGCAACGTGGAAGACGCGGCGCACGCCCCCAAGCGCCCGCGCCAGCGAAGCGGCATCGCGCAAGTCCCCCCCGACGCGCTCGGCCGGCAACCCCTCGATCGCGCGCAACTGGCTCGCAGGGCGCACCAGCACACGCACGCTTTGGCCCCGCGCGAGGAGCTGCCGCAGCAGGTGGCTCCCCAGGAAGCCGGTGGCTCCCGTGACCAGCGTCGTCATAGAACTCTGAGGCTCCCGTCCGCAGCGAGGAGATCACCTGAACCGGTGCCGCCACTCAAGTGGCTGCCACGCGCTCCGTTCCCGTCTCCGTTCCCGTGGCCGCGAAAGGTCTTCCGAGCGCCGCCCATGCGGCCCGAAAGCTGCCACTTCAGCATCTTCCAGCTGTCACCCAGCTTCGGATGGGCACCGAGCACGGCGGAAGGCTCGTAACCGACGTGGACCATGCAATCCTGGCAGCGTGCGTCCCGCCCGCGCCCATACTTCTCCCAGGGAGTGTTCTCGATGAACTCCCTGTAGCTGGCGTGGTGTGCGTCGGTGATCAGGTAGCAGGGGCCCTTCCAGCCGCGCGGGTTGTAGGTGGGATTGCCCCAGGCGGTACACATCAGCTCGCGCTCGCCGCGCAGGTATTCAAGGTAAATGGGCGAAGTCATTAGGTTGTACTTCTCGAGAAGCTGGCAGGCTTGGCGGAACTTATCGCGCACTTCCTCGCGCGACATGAAGATGTCCTTGGTCTGCACGGCAGCGTAGGAATAGGCGGGCGAGATCATGTAGCCGTCCACGCCTAGTTCATAGAGGTAGGCAAACAGCTCGGCGATCTCGTTCAGATCGGTTTCCTTGTAGATGGTCGTGTTCGAGCAGACCAGGAATCCCGCGGCCTTGGCGGCCTTGATCCCCTCGATGGCCTCATGGAAGACGCCGTCGCGCTCGACGCACAAGTCGTGCGTCCGTTCGAGCCCATCCAGGTGGACGTTCCAGAAAAAGCTTGGTGTGGGCTTGAACTCATGCAGGCGCTTGCGGATGAACATGCCGTTCGTGCACAGGTAGATGTGTCGGCCGCGGTCGAGGATCTCGCGTACCAGCCGACCCAGCTGGGGGTAGATGGTCGGCTCCCCGCCACAGATGGAGACCACTGGCGCGCCGCACTCCTCCATGGCCCCGATGCACTGCTCGACGGTAAGCATTTCGTTGATCGTGGCCTTGTATTCGCGGATGCGGCCGCAACCCGTGCAGGTGAGGTTGCAGGCGTGCAAGGGTTCGAGCATCATCACCAGGGGGAACATCTTCTCGCCGTGGAGCCGCTTGCTCACGATGTAGCGCGTGAGGTTCACGGTCAGCTTCAGCGGAAATCTCATCGGCTCTCCCGGTGCCCGTTCGGATGCTCGAAGTCCTTCGGCGCGAACGCGAGCCCCTGGTAGGGCACCGCACTGAGAACCAGATTGCGGTAGCGCGCCAGGGCGTAGAGCGGGAAGTAGTTTCGGTACAGCTGATATTTCAGATAGAAGACGCACGGGAAGCCCGTGCCGGTGAATTCTTGTTCCTCCCACGAGCCATCCGGATTCTGCTGCCCCAGGAGGTACGCCACTGCCCGCCGAACGTTTGGGTCGGTGTGCTCGCTCCCAGCCAGAAGGCCAATTAGGCCCCAGGCAGTCTGCGAGGGCGTGCTTCGGCCTTTCGCTTTGAGCCCGGCGTTGTAGTAGGAGGCGATGGACTCACCGAATCCGCCGTCGGGGTTCTGTACGGCGCGCAGCCAGGCTACCGCGCGCTGGGAATTCTCTTCGGCTCGCAGCCTTACAATTTCGAGTGCGCGCAGCACGCCGCCAGTGCCATAGACGTGATTCACGCCCCAGCGGCCGTACCAGGACCCGTCCGGACATTGGTCGCGCTCGAGGAAGGCCAGCGCGCGCTGGATCACCGCATGCGAAGGGGGCCAGCCGAAGCGCCCCAGGCATTCGACGACGCGTGCGGTCACGTCCGCGGTCGAGGGATCGATCATGGCATTATGGTCGGCGAAGGGCACGTAGGTCAGGAACCGGCCATCGTTGTCACGGTCAAAAGCACCCCACCCGCCGTCGCGATTCTGCATGCTCAGAAGCCAGGACAGTCCGCGGCGCACGGCCTGCTCCATGCGCACCGGGTCGGGATAATCCACGCGCCCGAGCGCCATGAGCACAAATGCCGAGTCGTCCACGTCGGGATAGAAATCATTCTGGAACTCGAAGGCCCAGCCCCCGGGTTCGGCATCGCGGTTCTTCCTCTGCCAATCGCCGGGCCCCAGAATCTGCTTCTCGAGCAGCCAGCGCCCTGCACTCACTAGCGCCGGGTGGTCCGCCGGCAATCCAGCCTCTTCGAGGGCTACCATCGCGATGGCCGTGTCCCAAACAGGTGAGGTGCAGGGTTGCACGCGGATCGTGTCGTCCTCTTCGATTTCATAGCGGGCCAAATGCCCGATTTCACGCGCGGTCAGCGGATCGTCGGGGGAATGACCGAGCGCCACCAGCGCAAAAACGGCGTTCATCATCGCCGGATAAATCGTCCCCAGACCGTCTGAGCGCTCGAGGTGCTCGAGCAGCCACTCGCGCGCCTGCCGCAGGGCACGCCGGCGGAACGGTTTCCAGGGCAGGCGCTCGTAGAGCTTCGAGGCGCGGTCGAGCGCAAGGAAAAAGTTGCGCCAGGAGAGAAGTGGGCGGTTCCACTCGAACGCGCGGGTCTTACGCGACGGATCCGAGAAGAGCTCGTCCACGCGCACGGGCAGCGACCAGCGCGGCTTGCGTGCATAGAGAATGGCCAGCGGAATGACGATGGCGCGCGTCCACGAGGACATCTGGTAGATGTTCAGGGCGAACCAGTCCGGAAGAAGCATCAACTCCGGCGGAACCGCGGGCACCATCTCCCACCCGACCGCCCCCACCAAGGCCAGATAGAAGCGGGTATAGGAGTTTGTAGCTTCCAGGCCGCCGAGCGCGTGGATCGAGAGCCGCGCCAGCTCGAGTCCCGGCGAGTCTGGCGCATCACCAGCGAGCCTCAACGCCAGATAGGCCTTGACCGTGGCGTTGAGTTCGGAAGGACCTCCTGGATAGATGTTCCAGCCGCCGTCAGACAGTTGGCGCTGGCGGATGTAGTTGGCGAGCTTGCGGATCCGGTCCGGGTCGGCTTTTCCGAGGACGTGGAGGTAGAAGATGTAGTCCGATTCGAGCGTGGTGTCGGCTTCAAGTTCGCCGACCCAGTAGCCCTCGGAGGCCTGCAGCGAGAGCAGTTGGCTCACGCCACGCTCTATGGCGTCTTCTAGGCCCTCCTCGACGGCAGCGGCTCCGCCAGCCAGCGGCTCGCCCGTCGGCTCGAAATCAACCTTCGCCCCAGATGCCATCCGCCCCTCAGCCCGTACCAACGCAAAATCGTGCTCATGCCGCATGGGGCAAGTCTATGCAGGCACCATGAACTTACGACTAGAAACGACTTGCCCTGGAAGCCACCAGGCAATGGCCAACAGCCGCAACTCCCGGATGGACGAACTCAGCCGCCCCGGAGCCGGAAGCCCCAAAAACTCCTAAACCCCGCATTATCTCCGCGATTTGGCGGAGGGTCAACAGAGAAGATCGCAAGAAGATGGCAGAAGATGAGGGCGGTCGTAGCCTCGGTTGTCCCGAGGACACTACCACCCGGACAAGCCGATGGGGAGTATCTCCTTGGAAATGCGTTGTGCTCGGACTCCCTACTCCTCCGCCTGCGCCCGCTCAAGCTTCCGCAACCGCTCGACCAACTCCGGCAACCGGGCAAACCAGGCATACTGCTCCTTAAACTTGTGGAGCGGCCGTGCGGGCGTTCCCCAAACCGCCTGCCCCGAACGAATCCTCTTATGGCTGGGGATGCCGGCCTGTGCGCCCGCCACCGCGCCATCTTCGATGTGGCAGTGATCGGCGACGCCAACCTGCCCGCCGAGCACGACACCCTTGCCGAGCATACTGGACCCCGAAATACCGCTCTGCGCAGCCACGATGGTATGCTCGCCGATGCGCACGCCGTGCGCAACCTGCACCAGATTGTCAATCTTCACGCCACCGCCGATTTGAGTGGCATCCAGGGCTCCGCGATCGATCGTCGTGTTCGCGCCGATTTCGACATCGTCGCCGATCTCCAAGGTCCCGAGTTGCGGGAATTTCCAATGTTTTCCTTCCCCGAAAACATATCCGAACCCATCCGAGCCGAGGACCGTTCCCGCATGAACCACAACGCGGTTCGCCAGCCGCACGCCTGGATAAAGGGTAACGCGCGGATGCAGGCGACAGTTCTCGCCGATACGAGCTCCACGCCCCAGGAAGCAAAACGCGCCGATCTCGGCTCCCACGCCAATGGTCACCTCGTCCTCGACCACCGCGTAGGGCCCCACGGAGACGTCCGCTGCGAGCGAAGCGCTCGGCGAAACGATTGCTGTCGAGTGAATACCCTCCGCCGCCCGCAACGCCGGCACCAGCCACGCTGCGGCCTTTGCGAAGGCCAGCTTGGGGTTTGCGGCGCGCAGGAGGGTCCTCCCCTCCAGGTGCATCTCTCGGGCGAGAATCACGCACCGCGCCCGAGAGTGCTGGCCACGCTCGAGGTGGCGCGGCGAATCAAGATAAATTAATTCCTGCGCCCGGGCGCTTTCCGGGCTGGCCACGCCGGAGACCGGGAGCCCCGCGTCTCCCTCGAGCTCAGCGCCGACATACCGGGCAATCTCGCCTGCTGTGCGGATCATAGCGACCTCCCTGGCCAGGTTTTCGCAGAGCCTCAAAACGGATAGAGTGGCTTCTCGCCGGGCGGCCGGGTCTGCCACCGCCGGTGCACCCACAACCACTGATCGGGATGGCAACGTGCATATTCTTCGATGACGCAGGTGAACCGGGCAGTATTCTCGCGGATGTCTCTCTCGCGGTCACCCGAACGGAACAGTTCCACGGCGGGTTCGAAACGCAGGCGGTACTTGCGCAGTTTCGCATCCCAGCAGATGTACGCTGGGACCACCGCGCCATCGGTATGCAGGGCGAGGCGCGCCAGGCCGGTCGAGGTGCAGGCCGGCGCGCCGAAGAAATCGACGAAGATCCCTTCCTCGAGCGTCGTGTTCTGATCGAGAAGAATGCCAACGGTGCCGCCGCGGCTCAGAATGCTCAGCGTGGCCCGCGCGGACTGGTTCTTCTCGATTGGCCGGTTGCCCGAAAGGCACCGGTAGCTGCTCACCAGCGCGTCGAGTCGGGCGTTGTCGATCGGCCGCACAAGAAAATGTAACGGGTGACCGTAGAGTGCGTGCGCGAAGGGCCCCAGCTCCCAGGCCCCCATGTGCCCGGTGAGGAAAATCACTCCCTTGCCGCGACGCTCGGCAGCGGCGAAGTTCTCGAAGCCATCCAGCAAAACGACGCGCTCAACATTCTCTCTTGTATATTTCGGGAATTGCGAGAATTCGCCCGCCATCCAGCCCAGATGGCGCACCAGGCCGCGCATCGTCCGCCGGCGTTGTGCTTCACTCCAATCGGGGAAGGCCAGGCGCAAATTGAAGAGCGCCGTGCGGCGGAGAGTTGGCCGGAAAAAGTAAACCACGGCCAAGACCTGCGCGCCGACCGCGCGCGCCAGCAGACGCGGCAGCAGCCCCAGAGATTTTAGCGCGAGCCAGGCCGCAGCATACTCGAGCCACTCCACCATGCTAGGTCATTATGTAATTGTTTCCGGCCGCAGGCCAAGCCCGCCGAACGCCGAGCAGATGGTCTCGAGACAGGGAGCTTTCCTTGGCTCGGGTGGAGCCCAGGGCGCCCGAGTTCGGCTGACGCCCGTGGGTCGGAATGTTAGACTGAAAGCGATTTGCATCGACAGCCGCCAACGCGCGCGCCTGCCCCCCAAGCGTCGAGTGTTGCCATTCCTTTCTGGACTCCTTTGCTGATCGCCTTGGTCTTCTACGCTTGCTTGTTCAGCCACCTCGGTGTCTTGGGTTTGGTCGGCCCCGACGAGCCTCGCTACGCTGCCGTCGCGCGTGAAATGGCCGAGCGCGGCGACTGGGTCACTCCCCGGCTTTACAGTCAGCCCTGGTTTGAGAAACCCATTCTGTACTATTGGGCGGCCGCCACGGCCTTCCGTGCGTTTGGAGTAAGCGAGTTCGCCGCGCGCCTGCCATCGGCGATATCCGCGGCACTGGCTGCAATCGCGCTGGCGTGGGCAGGGCGGCGGTTTTGTGGCCCCGCGACGGGCTGGGCCGCCTTGCTGATCGTGCCGACCTCGATCGGAGTCTTTGGTTTTGCCCGCGCCGCGACTCCCGACATGCTCTTTAGTGCGGCGCTCGCCGGAGCGATGGTGGCTGCAAGCTACCTCATCTGGGGAGCAGCAAGTCGAGTGCCAGGAGACTCAGCCGCACAAGCCGCGCTGGGTGCCTGCCTCGGCGTTGCCGCGCTGGCAAAAGGGCCCGCCGCCATCGTCCTCGCCGCGGGCAGCTCGGGTCTGTGGGCTTTGGCCACAGGACGCTGGCGGGATGCCTTCCGGCTGATGTCGCCGGTGGCGATGGTAGTCTTCTCGGTCGTGGCGCTGCCCTGGTACGTGCTGTGCGCGACGCGCAATAGAGAGTTCGTGCACACCTTCCTTTTCACTCACAACCTTGAGCGCTATCTGACACCGGTCTTCCAGCACGAGCAGCCCTTCTGGTTTTTTGGACCGGTGATCCTGATTGGCCTGCTCCCTTGGACGGCCCTTCTGGCCGGCGTCACCTGGAACAGAGCGCGGATCCGACAGCTGAGGGACGGGGGTAATCGACCGGGGGTCTTCTTCGCCTGCTGGGCCATTTGCCCGATCCTTTTTTTCAGCTTTTCCAGAGCGAAACTGCCGGGCTACGCGCTCCCCGCAGTGCTTGCATTTGACCTGCTTCTGGCACGCGTGGCTGGGCTCCTGCTCGAAGAAAGAAACGGCTTCGGCCGCTGGATGCTGGCAACCATTGGCGCAACATTCCCGGCCCTGGCGGCTTCGGCCAACCACTTGCTCAAGCGCCTACCCCCCGAGGCGAGCCTCGGCCAGGCGCAGAGACTCTCGGGTTGGATTCTTATGGCGGCGGCTGGCGGCATCCTCCTGGCGTCGCTCGGACTTCTCGGGCGTCGCTGGCCAGCGCTGCTGGCGGCGGCCGTGCTCACGGCGGGGATGGTGGAGGCCGTCAACCGTCAGGCGCTACCCCAGCTCGACACCTATCTTTCTGCACGTACGGCCGCGCAGGCCGCACAGGCCCTGCCGGGCCCCACCGATAACGTTTTCGTTTACAACGTGCGTCGCGCATGGCGCAATGGTCTGAATTTTTACTTCCATCAAGAACTTCCGGACTGGACCCCGCAGATCGGGCGTCCGGCGCGGGTATTCACCGATGCCACGGGAGTGGCCGAGCTCGAGCGCCAAGGATACGTCGTCAGATTCCTCGAGCGCGGCTCGCCCCAGGCCCTGCTCGTCGAGGTGGAAGGACACGAGGCGGGCACCGCGGCCGGCCCTAGCGGCGCGAGCCGCCCGAAGGCGGTAGGTTCAGGAGGAAGAAACTGACGATGCGGTTTTCATAGACGCGCTTCTCGTCATCCGACATGGCCGTGTAATTGCCCTTGGGGATCACGACTTGGTCGCGCGGTTGCGAGGAGCGCACAAAGAGCGCGTGCGTCGAATCGGCGAGCTCTGGCTCGTCGCTGGCCTCGATATAGAGTTTTGCTGCACTGGCGAGTGGAGCCAGACGCTCAGAAAGCGGCGGCTCATGGCGATAGGAGTAGTTCATCCAGTAGAAGGCCCACGGAACGAACCGTCCCATGAAGGGAAACCTGGCCAGGGCGGAGTGCCGGATCTCTAACCGCAGCATGTCGCTCGGGCGGTCGTACACCGACTCGACGACGTAGGCCCGCACACGCAAGTCGCCCGACGCCTCAGCCATGGCTGCATAGCCGCCCAGGTTCGCTCCCCAGAGCCCGAAGCGGCTGCGGTCCACATCCGTGCGGCGAGCCACAGTGTCCACGGCCGCGCGGAGTTCCCGCGCCTCGCCATAGCCCAGGGTGGTGAAACCCGAGCTCGAGCCGTGGCCGGGAAAGTCGAACAGGAAGACGTTGTACTGGTGGTCCTGCAACGCGCTAACGAGCGTGAGCAGGTCCCCGCGAGTGGATTGATAGCCGTGGCAGAGGATGATCGTCGGTGCGGTCTTCAGGCCCGGAAAGAACCACCCTTCGCGGCTGCCGCCTGACGGAGGGTTGAACGAGACTCCTTCCGGATGGCCGGGAAAGCTCTGGGTATCAATCTCGGACCTGCCATGTGGAGGAGAGACGATCCCGTAGAGCAGGAAGCCACCAATCGTCGCCATGGCCAGCAGCGCGAAAAAGATCAGGGCCAGGAAAGCCGTGATGATCTTGGCGTACCAGCTAGTCGGGTAGCGGAGTTCGGAGATAAGAGCCATTCGGTTCGAGTCAGCTGCGGGCCGAGCCCCCGTGTCCCCGCAGCCTCGGCGGGAGACCCCAACGCTCGACTGCGCGCATGTTAACACAGTCGTTTCCAGCGCACAGGGCGCTGCCCGAGCGCGTGTTTGAGATGCCAAGGAGGGGGGTAGCAGGGTTATGATGAAGAGGACGATCGCCGCCGGTTTTGTGCCCGGTCACCAGCTGCACAGGGATCGTCCGCCATGCCCATCGTGGACCTGCGCCAGATGAACTCCCGCCAGCTCAAGCCGCTGCTCGAGGAAGAGGCGCGGCATTGGCGCGAAGAGTTGCACTGGGACTACCGCGGCTCTCTCGACCTGATCATGAAGTTCCTTGACGCGCGCTCGCTTGCTGGTTGCGCCGCGATGGAGGACGGCCAGGCCGCCGGCTACGGCTTCTACGTACTCGAGGAGCACAAGGGATTGGTGGGCGGGTTGTTTGTCTCGTCGCGCTACCCACAGCTCGCGATCAGTCAGATGCTGCTGGGCCAAATGCTCGAAAGCCTTCGCGGCATTCCGCACATCCAGCGCATCGAGGCGCAACTGATGCCCTTCGGCTGTGCGCTGGACCGAGTGTTGGTCGAGCAGGGTTTTCGACTCTACACCCGGCAGTTCATGCTGCTGGCGCTCGCCGAAGCCCCGCCCCCCGGCCCGCCTCTTTCCATCGGGTTGCGACTCGAGCGTTGGGAGGACCGATACTTCGAAGCCTGCTCGCGGCTGATCCAGCTGGCCTATGCAAATCACGTGGACGGGGAGATCAACGACCAGTACCGCAGCGAAGCTGGCGCGCTGAAATTTCTGAAGAACATTGTCATCCTACCGGGCTGCGGACAGTTTCAGGCGGACGCGTCATTTGTGCTGCGAGCGCCGGGCAGCGACCGGCTGATCGGCGTGGTGCTGACCTCAGCCGTCTCCGAGGGCGTCGGGCACACGACACAGATCTGCGTGATGCCAGGCTACCAGGGACACGGGCTTGGCCGCCAGCTGATGGAGGCTTCCATCCGGGCTTTGCGGATGAGGCGTTTTTCGGCGCTATCGCTCACCGTGACGTCGGTCAACGCCACTGCTGTGCGGCTCTACGACCGGCTGGGCTTCCGCACCCTGAAGACCTTTGCCGCCGGCGTGTGGTTGCCCTAAATCGCTACGCCTGCTACTTGTGGGTGCGCTCCCTGAGCAAGCCTTTTAGCTCGGACATGAATTCGCGCACATCCTTGAAGTCCAGATAAACGGAGGCAAAACGGACGTAGGCAACCTTGTCGAGTTTCTTCAGGCGTGACATCAGCAGCTCGCCGATCTCCGAACTCGAGCGCTCGCGCTCAGGCGCCTCATGGACGAACCTTTCAACCTCCTCCACCAGGCTTTCCAGCTTCGGCGTGGCGACCGGTCGCTTCTCGCAGGACTTCAGCAGGCCCTGGAGGATCTTCTGCCGCTCGAATTTTTCCCGCCGCCCATCCTTCTTGATAACCATGTACGGGATTTCATCAATGCGCTCATAAGTGGTGAAGCGCCGCCCACAGCGCAGGCACTCGCGGCGACGGCGGATCAGGTCGCCCGCGCGGCCTTCGCGCGAGTCGATCACCTTATCGTCCACGTGCGAGCAGAAAGGACACTTCACCCGAGAAAATCTCCTGGTTTCACCGGGACATCGGGGGCGACGGCGTGGGTTCCGGCAGCTTCCGCTTCCGCCTCCGCGCGGGCCAAGCGCCGGAGTTCCCCCACCGACCAGCCCTCCCGGATCAGCAAGGGCGCACCCACCAGGATCACGGCCGCAAAGGTGACGAGCCAAAGCGCAATCGCCGCGACAGCAGCGGATTCCTTTTCTACTCCAAAGATGACGGTGAAGGCAAGAAAGGTGGCGGCCTGCGAGCCGCCGCCAATGGCCGGCAATTGTAACGCCGAACCGACCATGGAGAACGTGAGCACGAGCATCGCGCGTGGAAAATCAATCTCCGCCAGCCGCCCACCGAAACTGTGTGCGACCCAGAGATACACCATAGCCACCAAGGCCCAGTGGACGAGCGAGTATGCGACGGCGGCGAACAGATCCGAGGCCGTGCGGATCGCGTGCAGCCCTTCGCTGAACCCTCGAGTTAACCCAGCGAGGCGCAGCCGCCAGCCCTTTCGGGTGTGCCAGCCCGCCAGCCTCCGCTCGAGCGCCTCGGCACCGTGCAGCCGGAAGTACACCAAAAAGAGCAGGGCCGCGAGCAATCCAACCAGCAGGGCGAGCCCGGTGCTGCGGACCCGCGCCAGCCACGCGGCACTCACGCTACCCGTCGCAAGGGTCGCCGGAAACGCCAGGACGCTGACGAGCACGATCAGCACCGTGCTGCCGACGTCGAACACGCGTTCGAGCACATAGATCCCGAAGGTTCCCGAAACAGGCAGGCGATCTTTGCGCGCAATGAGGAGCGGCCGAATGGGTTCGCCGGCACGCCCGAGCAGAAAAAGCGTGCTAAAGCCGACCAGCGTCGAAGTGAAGACGTTGACAAAAGTGGGTCGGCCCAGGTACTGGGAGAAGCGGACCCAGCGCAGCGCGCGAATCGCGTAGCAGGCGTAGATAGTGAACATGGAGAGCAGGAGGAGCGAAATGCGCGCCTCCCGCAGGGCTTGGCCGAGCCGCTCCCAGCTGAAATCCACCAAGGTAATAGCACCGCGGGAGCGATAAACCAGGGCGCCCAGGACCACCAGCACCAGGAGAGCCACCAGCAGCTTGCGGAGCCAGGCGCTTGGGGTGAAGGAGTTCGAACCGCGCATCCGTTCGCGAGCGTAAACGCATGGGGCGGGGGTGTCAAGGAAGGTTCAGGCAGCACGGTAACTGATAGTAGATAGATAGAGCCCGCCGTGTGGCCTGCCGGTCTCGCCGAATGCTTGTGCGCGACCCTGCAGGCGACTAAGATGCCCAGGCAGCCCCGCATCGAGTAGCGCCGGGCCAGGACAGCGGAACTTTTCGATAGCATTTTGCGTTCCATAGCCTAAAGGCCGAGAAGCGCCGCGGGTTGTGAGGCTGATGCAGAGTTGGAGCCAGATGCTCAACTGGTTCAGCAATGCCTCCGGGGCGACGGTTCGGCCTGGGAGGAGCTTGTGCGGCGGCACACGCGGCGAGTCTACAATCTGTGCTACCGTTTCACCGGCAATCGCCACGAGGCCCAGGATTTGAGCCAGGATGTCTTCCTGCGCGTCTACCGCACGCTGGGGAGTTACCACTCGGCGCACGGCGGCTTTGCCACCTGGATGACTAGCGTCACCCGCAACCTCCTCATTGACCATTACCGGCGGACCAAACGCGACCGCATCACTGACTCGCTCGACGACGCCTTGCCCAGGCTCGAACAGAAAGAATCGGCCGCCCGGCGGCCGGACCAAGCGGCGCTCGTGGGGGAGCTGAGGGCGCAGGTGCAGCGGGCGCTGAGCAAGATTTCACCCGATCTGCGCGAGGCCGTAATCCTGCGCGATCTGCAGGGCCTCGAGTACCGCGAGATTCAGGATGTGTTGCAGGTGCCCGAGGGAACGGTGAAGTCGCGCATCAATCGGGGCCGGCTGGAGTTGGCACGGCTGCTCGAACAAATGGGAGTTCGTCCGGAGTGACTCATGGCCTGGAGCTGTGAACAAATCGAAGCGCGCTTGACTGATTACATCGACCGGCTGCTTGATGCCGACGAGCGAAGCGCGTTCGATCGGCATATCTCCACCTGCCCGCGGTGTGCGCCTCTAGTCCAACGCGTTTCGCGGCTCGTCGCCGAGCTACACCGGCTGGAACCGCTCGAGGTGCCGCCCGCGCTAATCCCGGCCATCCTGGAGCAGACGCTCGGGCCGCGCGGGAAAAAAGCGGGCTGGCGGGCGCTGCTGGATTGGTTGCGGCCCGTGTGGCAGCCGCGTTTCGCCTACGGCGCTGTTTCCCTGCTCGTGACTGTCGCCGTGCTGTTCCAGGCGCTCGGAATCGAGTGGCGCAAGCCAGCGCTGGCGGACCTGAATCCGGTGAACATCTACCGCGCGGCCGACCGGCGCGCCCATCTGATTTACGCGCGTGGCGTCAAGTTCGTCACCGATCTGCGCGTGGTCTATGAGATCCAGTCGCGGGTGCGGCCCGAAGCCGAACCCCCACCTGCGCCGGAGCCAAAGCCCGGCCCAGGACAGAGCGAAGGCCCCCCCGCGAAATCGCCGCGCCAGCTCAACCGGGCCAATGACAAGAGCAGGGCATTCCCCGTGCTGGCCTCGATGCTCGAGACCCTGCCCGCAAGGAGCGTCCGATGAAGTGTGCCGTCCACGCGGAAGTGGAGGCTACAGGATACTGCCGCAATTGCGGAAAGGCGTTGTGCCCCCAATGTACGCGTGATGTCCGCGGCATCCTCTACTGCGAATCCTGCCTGGCTGACATACTCTCGAAACCCCAACCCGCGGCCCGCGGCTCGAGTCCTGGCCTGGCAGCAGTGCTGGGGTTCATCCCAGGTCTGGGCGCGGTGTACAACGGCGAGTACACCAAGGCGCTGATCCACGTGCTCATCTTCGCCGCGTTTGTGGGAGCGCTCTCGAGCGACCTAGGTGACCCGGTCGAAGCCGTCGCGGGTGTGCTTATGGCGGCTTTCTTCTT
>DATFXF010000415.1:0-2357 GCA_035258565.1 Candidatus Acidiferrales bacterium | reverse complement strand
CGCGAATTCTGGCAGCGCGACGTCGAACCGGCCAGCATCGTAGAAGTTTCCCACACCGGGTCCGCTCACCCGTTCGAGCCAGCGGCCAGCACGCTCGGCGATTCGGCTCAGCGTGGGGCGATTCGCGGCAAAGTCTGCCCGTCGGAGAACCCCATAACGAAACGAGAGTCTCCTCGACGAGCAAAACTTCTCCTCCCGCAGCGTCCGGAGCCGGGCCAGCATGTCCGACGAATTCGAGGTCACCGCGCCCCCGCCATAACCCCAGTCCGTCTTAGTCAGTGAGAAAACCGAGAGCCGACCGAACGCGCCGACGCGGCCCCCATCCAGGCTGGCCCCCAGTGCTAGCGCACCGTCTTCCACCAAGGGCACCCCGCGTTGGTCCGAGATCGCGGCGAGTCGCGGAAGTCCGGGCAGAAGCTGTCCGAAGTAATGTACGGCAATGGCAGCGCGAGTCTGCGCGGTGAGGCACGACTCGAAGTCATCAGCGTTCACCGTCAGGTCGCGCCGCACGGGATAAAACAACGGCTTGCCGCCCGCGCGCCGCACTGCCTCAGGAACCTGCGCACAAACGAAATCCGGCACCAGGACGTCGCCGCCGCGCACCCCGAGGGCCTCCAGAGCCAGAAACAAGGCGCTGCGCCCAAAGCCGGTTGCGACAGCGCCCTGAGCGCCGACGTAGGCAATGAATTCCTCCTCGAATTTCTCCACCGCTCCCGCCATGGATTTCGCCGCAGCGTATAATGAAAGAGCGGAAGAAAGAAAGCGCATGCCGGGACCAGCTAAGTTTGAAGTCCTGACCGATGGTGCCTGCCCATTCTGCCAGTGGACACGCGCGCGGATCGAACCGTTTGATACAGCTAACCACCTGCGTTTCCTGGACTACAACGATTCGGAGTTGGCGGCCAGGGCTCCGTTCACGCGAGAGGAACTCGATCGCGAAATGCACGTGCGCGCGCCCGACGGCACCTGGTCTTCCGGCTTTGCCGCCTGGGTGGTCGTGCTGCGAGCGTTGCCGCAGTTGGCCTGGCTTGGTTGGCTCCTTGGATCCCCGCTTTTTCGCAGCGCGGGCCCGAAACTCTATCGCTGGGTGGCACGGAATCGGTACCGACTCCCCGGCGCGCCGCCGCCTTGTGGCGCGGCGGCTTGCTCCCGAAGCGAAGGCCACGCGTCCTGATGTTGCGCCTAAATTTGTTGGCAAGCCGAGGCGTGGCGTATAATGCGCTCGGTCAAAGCAAAGAACTCAGATCGTAGGAGTGACGATATGAAACACATCGTGGCCCTGGTTTCCGCCCTGCTGGCCTCGGTTCTCGCCGTGCAGGCTCCAGCTCAGCAGCAACAGCAGCAGCCGGCGATCGCCAAGACCTTCCTGAAGGTCGGCGATGCGGCGCCGGATTTCACCTTGCCGGATCAGAACCGCAAGGCGGTGAAGCTGAGCGATTTTCGAGGGAAGAAGAATGTCGTCCTGGCGTTCTACGTGCTGGCTTTCACCGGCGGTTGAACGCAGGAGCTCAAGGCATATCAGGCTGATATCGCCAAGCTCGACGCGGCGGATACGCAGGTGTTCGGCATCAGCATCGACAGCCCATTCGCCAACGCAAAATTCGCGCAGGAGATCGGCGTGACGTTCCCTCTGCTGAGCGACATGACGCGCAAGGTCGTCAAACTCTACGGCGTGCTCAACGATGAATACCAGTTCGCGAACCGCACCACATTTGTGGTGGACAAGCAGGGCACGATCCAGCACATCGAGGAGGGCAAGAGCGCCGTGGATCCGAGCGGCGCCGTGGTGATGTGCACCACACTCAGCAAAAAGGAAGGTCGATAGCGCACGCTTCTCCGCGCTTCATCCTCCGAACGTCGCGATGCCAGGCTCGCGCCTGACTCTTCCATGGACGCCCTCCCCCTGAAAGTGCAGCCAGCCATCCCGATGGTGGACCTGCAGGCGCAGTTTGCCTTCATCGGTGCGGAGATTCGCGCCGCGATTGACGAGGTACTCGCCAGACAACAGTTCATTCTCGGCCCGCAGCTCGCCTCGCTCGAACAGGAGGTAGCCCGCCTCTCGAACCGGCGATTGGGCATCGGCGTCGCTTCCGGCACCGATTCGCTGCTGCTGGCCTTGCGCGCGAGCGGCATCGGCCACGGCGACGAGGTGATCGTTCCCGCTTTCACCTTCATCGCCACGGCCAGTGCCGTCAGCACGCTGGGCGCGCGGCCGGTGTTCACAGACATCGAATCCCGCACCTTCAACCTCGATCCCACGCAGCTCGAGTCGAAGATCACATCGAAGACCCGGGCAATCATCGTCGTTCACCTCTACGGCCTCCCTGCAGACATGGACCCCATTCTCGCCATCGCCA
>DATFXF010000414.1:0-4724 GCA_035258565.1 Candidatus Acidiferrales bacterium | reverse complement strand
ATGATGAGCAAGCCGTTCGGATCGTTGACATGAACGATGTTCCCCGGATCAATGAGGCGCAAGCCAATGCGGCCGTTGATGGGCGCCGTGATCCGGCAATAGGTGAGTAGCAGCTTGGCATTATCAATCTGGCCTTGATCGGCCTTGATCGCCCCCTCGAGTTGGCCAACCTGTGCCTGTTGCGTGTCGGCCTGCTGTTTCGAGATTACCCCTTCTTTGTGCAACGTGGAGAAGCGCTCGTAGTTGACTTGCGCATCGTGAAGCTGCGCCTGATCCTTGGCGAGTTGTCCCTCGGCCTGTTCCAACTGCACCTGAAATGGGCGGGGATCAATTTGGGCGAGCAAATCCCCCTGGCGAACAAATTGCCCCTCGCGGAAAGCGATCTTGACGAGCTGGCCGTCCACGCGGGTCCGCACGGTGACGGTGTTGATGGCGGCGACCGAGCCTAAGCCGTTGAAATAGACCGGGAGATCTCCACGCTGCGCCTTGGCCACCACCACCGGCACGCTCAAGTTGGCGGAGCGCGCCCCGCTGGCCGCGCCGACACTCTGTGCTTGCCGGCTGGCGCTCGTGCTGCGCCAACGCCAGCCGCCGTAGCCCAACGCAGCAATGATCAGGAGCCACAGCCACCAGCGCCGCCGTGGCGTGGGTCGATCGGCACCCCAGGCCGGACCCAATGGAGGGCTTGCTTTAGAGGACTCCTCTGTCTTGAGAGGGCCCATTCTTTGGCTCCTCTAGAAGATCTCGGCCACAGCCTCGAACGCGGACGGGGAAAGGGAATCGCGCTCGGATTCTCCGCGCTGAGTCGGACATCCTGCGAGACAATTCACCCCAACAATAACCTAAGACGGTATGCTGGCTGAAGAGGTTTCGGCGACCGCACCTACTCTTGGCTCCGTCATACGGCCCAGCTTTCCTCTGCGTTTCTGAGCTTCAGATCGGACAGTACGCTGCTGCTGTTTCCAAGGCTCCCCAGCATCCCGGAGGGTGGAGGGAGTGACGAACGGCTGAATTCCCACAGCTTTATGCCCAGGCAAGAGCTTGAAACGGGACCGCTTGCTTGCTGCTTTCCTTGCTTGGCCTGCGTTGACTTGCCAGGGGGAGCGGCCTAACATGACGCGCCCAAGGGCAGGTAGCTCCCACAGAAGCTAAGGGGGACCAGCTGCCGAGGGGGCATCGAGGAGAACCTGCCCGGGACGGTCATCGGGGCCAACATTTTCGTTGTGCTTGGGAGGCCGAAATCATGCCCAAGAATCCAGACGACGTGCGCAAACTGGCCAAAGAGGCAGGGATCAAGATCGTAGATCTGAAGTTCGTGGATCTCCCGGGAGTTTGGCAGCATTTCTCGGTCCCCGTGGAGGAACTGAGCGACGACCTGTTTGGAGAGGGCATCGGTTTTGACGGCTCGAGTATTCGCGGATTCCAGTTAATACATGAAAGTGACATGCTGCTGGTCGCTGACGCCGAGACGGCCTGTGTAGATTCAATGCTCGAGGTCCCCACGTTGAATTTGATCTGCAATGTGTTCGATCCCGTCACCCGACAACGTTACAGCCGCGACCCGCGTTATATCGCGCAGAAGGCGGAAAGCTATCTGAGGAGCACGGGAATTGCGGAGGTGAGCTACTGGGGACCGGAACTGGAGTTTTATATCTTCGATAATGTGCGCTTCGACCAGGCAGCTCATTGCGGATACTACTTCATCGACTCCAACGAGGGGGTTTGGAACACAGGTCGTGAGGAGAAACCTAACTTAGGATACAAGCTGCGGCACAAAGAAGGATATTTTCCGGTGCCGCCAGCCGACACGCTCCAGGACATCCGCTCGGAAATTATCCTGAATTTGAAGCAAGTGGGTGTTTCGGTTGAGGTCCATCACCACGAGGTGGGCACCGCCGGCCAGGGCGAGATTGACATGAGGTTCGCGACGCTGACGAAGATGGCTGACAACGTCATGTATTACAAGTACGTTGTCCGCAATATAGCGCGAAAACACGGCAAAACCGCGACCTTCATGCCCAAGCCGATTTTCGGTGACAACGGCTCCGGCATGCATACCCACCAGAGCCTGTGGAAGGGTGATACGAATTTGTTTTGGAACGAGAAGAGCTACGGTCAGATTAGCGAAATAGCTAGGTATTACATCGGCGGCCTGCTGCGCCGTGCACCGGCGCTGCTTGGTCTGTGTGCTCCGACTACCAACTCGTATCGCCGGTTGGTGCCGGGATTCGAAGCCCCGGTGAACCTCGTGTACTCGCAGCGTAATCGATCAGCAGCCGTGCGCATCCCCGTATACTCCAAGAGCCCAAGATCGAAGCGGATCGAATTCCGCTGTCCCGATCCGGCGAGCAACCCCTATCTTTGTTTTGCGGCCCAATTGATGGCCGGGCTGGACGGAATCCGGAACAGGATCGATCCTGGCCAGCCGATTGATAAGGACCTCTATGAACTCGAGCCTGAGGAGGCCGCGAAGGTCAAGAGCACGCCGGGTTCGCTAGGTGAGGTGCTTGACGCCTTAGAGAGGGATCACGATTGGCTGCTCCAGGGTAATGTGTTCACCCCGGATGTGATTGAAACCTGGCTCTCCTACAAACGCCAACGCGAGCTGGCGCCGGTGAACCTGCGACCAGTCCCTTTCGAGTTCTTCCTGTATTTCGATCTTTAGCCCGGGATGCCTTGTTCGGCCCAGTGGACGCGATGGGGCCAGATCTTGCTGGGGGCCCTGGAAGACTCTGTGGACATCCGTGCCATTTCCCCCCGGCCTTTGCCCTCTCCCTCGACGGAACTCCCTCGCGAACTTGCGGCGGAGTTGAGTTCTCCTCCTGGTTGAGAGGTGGGGCACGGCGACCTACCGGGCGGGATCCCCGCGCCCGAGCCGAGCGGCAAAATCCTATACAAAGTGAGCAAGGAATTTCCCAAAACAGTCAGGCCCGCAAGACTCCCACGGGCTTTCCTCTCGATGCCACAGCACTTATTGCCTGCCTTCTTTGGTCTGCCGCTTGCCTAAAGGGCTTTCCCGGCGACGCATCGCGAGCCAGAGATGAAGAGGTCCTTTCCAATTGGACCCCAACGAACAAGACCGGATTAACGAGCGCCAAGCGGCGATTCTGCTCGGCTTACCCGTGAAGGAACTCCGGTGGCTTTCTCGCGCCTTTGGCCTGGGATGGAGAGAGCAAAACGGCCGCGAGGAGGTAGTTTTCAGTTACGAGGAGTTGCGCAGGATTTGCTTGCTGGCGGCTTCTTCGGATGATTAGCCGCTCGAGCCAAAGTTTTTGTCCGGCCCGCCCTCTGTCTCAACCCCACGGCCCCGGGTTTTTCACTCCCCCACGGACAGCCCGGGGCCTTCGGCCACCAGTTGAACCCGGAAGAACTTCCGCCTTGCCGTCGCCGAAAACAACAATCCTACAGAACGAGGCAGGAAGGGCTAGGACCAGCGCGCCAGGAATCAGGCGCCAGTTGGAAACGTAACCCACTTTCGGTGCACCAGTAAACCAGAGCACTCCGCACAGGCCTGCATTCCAAGGAGGAATTGCTCAAGCTCGCAAGGTTGCGGGAAAACTCTTCTGCTCAACCGGAAGACGATTTGCGACGAACGGGCGGGAAAGACACCTGCCAGAAGTTGGGCGCCGCACCCACGAATGCTATCCCGACCTCGGCCTTGCTACGCAGGTCCGACTCGACGTAGACAACGCGGGCCTCTTGTTCTTCGCCAGTAGCTTCGTTTACGACGAGAATCGCCTGACCTACCGGAAGCGGCGCAGCGAGAGCGAGCATTCCGCCGTGGGCGCTCACCGAGAGTGTGCGCGTTTTCTCGTGGAAGACGCTCTTATCCCTCATCCGCCCGTAAACGATTACGGGCACGCGCAGTGCCAAGCGCTTGCTGCGGCGGCGGCGCGAACCGATCTCCATACTCGGGGTCACGCAGGAGGCTGCCTCCGTACGATAAGGTTTTTTTTGTTGTCTGGACAGGGGTCTTCGAGCACACCTATTCCAATTGGCCAATGCCCGCGAAGCGGCTGCCCTGAAAACCCACCAGCTTCGCCCGCGGGGCTTGCTCGCCGCACCGTAAAACAGCGGCTCCGTCGGCAACATCCGTGGGGTTTGGACACCGCTTCTTGCCCCGCGTCGGTCCGCGACAATAGAGCGACCTAGCGAGGGGTTGTAATGGGGCTTTTCCGCAGACCAGGGAAGAAGGGTTGCGACCTCTTGCGAAAGTTCTCCAACCGCACCTTCTTTTTCATTGCTTTTCACACGAGGCTTCGGAAACGAAGGCGTCGCGGAGAAGCTTAGATTGGCGCTCAAACGCTTCCCGCGAGTGGCGGGGATGACTCATGAGCGCGATCTCTTGGGCGATCAGACGGGCGACATGCATGATGTGGCGCTCGCGGTGGTGGGCCTCCCGGACATAGAGGGGATGATCGCGGTTGATGTAGATGATATCGTTCTCCGTAAACGATTCCGGTTTGTCAGGACCGAAATGGTCCATCACCAGGGCCAAACCATGGTGGCCGACCTTGAGCTTTGTAATCATGGCGCTGGGGGTGAGCGTTTTGAGGCTCGGGCGGCGTCTGCGACGTTGGGGTTTAGGCACTCTCGGCACGGTCTCATCGGGCTTAGCCGACTCCTCGGATAGGGTGGCGGACTTCGTCATAGAAGCCATGGAATGGCCGCCAGGTTCACCCACGGGAAGGAGGCCGGGGGGACACCACTCAAGGTTAGCAGCA
>DATFXF010000413.1:0-8877 GCA_035258565.1 Candidatus Acidiferrales bacterium | reverse complement strand
CGCACCTGGTCGCCCACCCGCACCACCGAGCCTTCGATGATGCCGTCCACGTTCAACTCACGCGCGATTTCCGGCAGTGGGCGCTTCACCCCTTTTATACTGCATCACCGAAGTGCGTGAGATTACGCGCAGTGCGCTGATCTGCGCAAGGTCGGTGATCAACGCCTCCGTCATTCCGTCGGCGAAGTAATCCTGCGAGACATCGCCCGAAAGGTTCGACAGCGGGAGCACGGCCCAGGGACTCGATCCGTCCGGGAGCAGCACCCGCCTGGCCCCGCTCGGTGACAAAGATATTCGCCGGCTTGATGTCCCGATGGATGATGCCCTTCCTGTGCGCCGCCTCCAGTGCGTCGGCCACCTGCATCCCCCACTCCAGCAGGTGCTTCGTCTCTAGTGGTTTTCCTCCAATGCGATGCTTCAGTATCTGTCCTTCGAGCAGCTCCATGACGATAAAGTGCTGCCCCTCCTGCTGCCCGATCTCCTGAATGGTGCAGATGTGCGGATGGTTCAGGGCCGAGGCGGCGCGGGCCTCGCGCTGAAATCGCTCCACCGCATGGTGGTCCTTGGAAACTTCATCGGGCAGGAATTTGAGAGCGACTTGGCGACCGAGCCGGGTATCTTCGGCCTTGTAGACCACACCCATGCCACCGCCACCCAATTTCTCCAGGATGCGGTAGTGCGAGATGGTTTGGCCGAGCATGGAAGCGCAAGCGTTTCTTTTGCGGCCATCATAGGCAGCACTCTGCAGGCAAGTCAACGCGGAGGCGTCCGGAAATGCTCGCCTTTCGATTTGGTCAGGCAGAAAGGCCAGCCTTTAGGTGCTTGCACGAGCTGAATCAAATGGTGACGGCAAGCATCCCCATAGTCGACTGATTTTCAGGGAGGTCCGCGGGCACATTTTGCCGTGCCAAAGGGTCTTTTCGGGCGGCCCGGTGTCCACTCGATGAATAGCGAGCGGGCCGGGTCTTGTCTGTTCCGATGAACTCTTTACCGTTGCATTCTGTGTGGCGTGGCAGCGCTACCGGGATTCGAACCCGGATTCCGGCCTTGAGAGGGCCGTGTCCTAACCCTTAGACGATAGCGCCACCGTTCATTTATGCGGAAGGCAGCAGCCTGGGTTTCGGAGCCTCGGCTGCCAGGGTCATTACCCGCCGCTGTGACTCTACATCGGCAGGGCTGAAATCGTCAAATAGCGCTGCCAATCTTTCCTCGCAATTTCAGTTACTTGCGTTGGACAGTATTCCGGAACCGAGACCGACCTAGGGAAGGGCCTTGCCTCAACGGACTTGTGCGCGGGCTTTTGAGCTGGGTTGAACGACGCGAATTTTGGGCTGGCTCTTACTCCTGCGGAGGCTGCCGCGTCAAGTTAGTAGCACGGGAAAGGAATAGGGCGACAAGAATGCCGTTTTGTTGCGTGGTATGGAATCTCGGCTTCTACAAGAGGAAACGTGATTCGCTCCTCCTTAGTGCATGCCCGTAGCTGAGAAAGTTGAGGATCCTAAACCTAGCAGCCCCTAGATAGCGGTTGAGAAAGTGCCTGCGGTCTAAAAACGAAAGCAAAGGTGGCCGGCGCACTACAAGCTTACGAAGTGCCCGAGTAAGAAGGGAGCATCGTTTGGCACATCGAAAGCCTACGTTGAGAGTCCGTAGCGCATCGTGCCCCCTACCAGCGCTGAGGTACACTTGGGCCAGGTTCAGGTGGAAGCGCGCATCGTCGTGCTTCATGCGCAGTGCTGTATGGCAGTATAGCTCTGCGGTCGTCCATTTCTTTTCAGCGAGCGCGAACGCGACTCCAAGGTAGGAAAAATAGTGGGGTTTGTTCTCATCAAGCGCCACAGCCCGGCGCATGTGTCGAAGAGCTGCTTGCGGGCGATGGTCTCGAAGCAGCATCAGTCCTCTCTTGAATTCAAACCGAGCAGTACGGTGATCCATCGCTGTATCCGTGTGCATACGATATGGTGGGTAGTGCGGTAAGGCTACCTGTACCAGAGGCCAGGTTCGGCCTAAAAAGCACGGCCCGAACTGGGACAAACTCGGCTCCGAGCATTCGGCAATCGCAACGGCACCTGCCGTGCTCAAGGCCGCGGTCATTCTCTCTCTTCTCCCGCTGAATCGGCCAGACTCGCAAACCTGGCCGCTTGTTCGCGAAGCCCCAGTCGCGCCGAGCACCTCGCCAGATCAACATCGTCCGTCCGCCTCCTGCATGTGTAAGGCATTGCACAGGGGGGACCCGCTAGGAGGACCTACAGTACCATCCCCTTCATACAAAAAGGCTTATTTCCTCTATCGTTTGGCTCGCGGTTTGCTCATTTATCTATGGCCTCAACCGAATTGCGCAAAACGAAAGGCATTGGACCGAACGAGAATGAGAGGGAAAGAGAGGGGATGAATTGACTGAAGACCCACGTCCTGAGGAGTTGGTCTCCCAGGATGAGACCACTCCCGAATCTAGGCCCGCCCTGTCCCAGCCTGGAGAATTCCCGGAGCCCTGGCTTAGGCATCGACCGGCGCCCGAGAGGTATCAACGCGGCTCTAAGATGGTCGTCCCGGGCATCCTGGGTGGCCTTCTCGTCGTCGCTGTCGTTGCATGGGGAGCCCTGCTGCCGCCTCATCGATCCGAAATTGCTGCGTTAGTCGGCAAGCTCAACAAGCTGGCCCTCGGCGATAAAACCCCCGATGTCCAGCAACCTCTTGAAGATACAACCCAAAAATCAACTCGCCGGCCTCGCAAGCTAAGAGGTATGCCAACAGAGCCTCCGGGGCCCCTGGCCGTAGTGACTCCGAGCCCGGTCGACGAGGTCAGCGCGCTGCCACAACAGCCCCCCAATCCCACGCAGCTTCAGGTGCAGGAGCACGACAACCAGCGGCGGGTCGTCCAGCTTCGAAGCGGTCCGGTGGTTCGGCTAAGGAACTGGGGAAGCGGAAGGACAAATCACGCTCTCTGGCGAAATTCCCGAACAGCAGGAGCTGCCGACCTATCCCCCTCTCGCGCTTCGGGACCGAGTGCAGGGGACGGTGGTGCTGCGGGCCTTGGTGGGGAGGAAGGGAAGGGTCGAGAGCGTTCAAGTTCTGAGCGGGCCTTCCTTGCTGGCCTCCGCGGCGGTGGAGACGGTGCGGAAGTGGCGCTACCCGCCTGCTGACCCAAACGCTGAGCTGGCGGGTGCGTGGAAGCAGATCACCGCTGAGTTTGCCATCCCTCAAAAGTAAAGCTCGCCGCGAGAGCGCTGCTGGTGATTCCCTAAAGATGCGCGCCAAGTGCAGCGGCGTAGGATGGATGGCGCCCGCATCGCGATGGGCTCACCAGTGGGGCGAAAGTCAGCGTCGACGAAGAAAAACTTGCGGGCTTGGAGGGCCATTCAGTCCGCAGGCAGAGACTTATCTCGGTGTGATGATGAACTCTATGGCGACCTGTGTCTCGAACTCCGCCGGCTCTCCGTTCTGGTAGAAGGGCCGGTAGCGCCACCCCCTCACGGCCTCAAGAACCGCGGAGGTTAACAAGGACGGCCCGCTGAGAACCTTAACATTCTCGACCCTCCCATCCTTGCCGACGCGAGCTTTTAGCACAACCGTACCCTGAATGTTCTTTTGGAGTGCGCCAGGTGGGTAGTCGGGCATCTGATGCTGTTCAGGTTCTCCGCCTGAGACTTTCCGCACGGCGCCACCGCGCGGCACGACAGAACCCTGCACCGAAGCGGACCTGGGAGTTAGGTCGACCCGCGTGGAGGGGCCGATTAGTGGGACCCCGTCGCGCCCGCTGGTCGCCCAGCTCCGAAGTCTCACGATCGGTCCGCCACGAAGTGTCAGGGAACGCTGCTGGTTACTTAGGTCCACGACTTGAAGCTGCCAGGGACCGGATCGTTTCGCCGGTGAGCTCACCTTCCCGCGCGACTCTCGGGCGATGGGAGTAGAAGGGCCTGCTATGTTCGCTAGGGAACCTCCTGCTTGCGTGCGGCGACGAGGGACGGATTTTGCCCGTGATGTTGCGGGCAGCGGAGGCTGGGCGGCGTCGGAGGGCGACGGTTCTCTGACCATCGGTTCCCTCTCGTCCGTCGCTGTTTCTCTCGAGCTTCCCAACCAGGAAAGAAAAAGGGCTGCCAAGCCGCAGAACACTAGAGCGATCAGAGCGACAGAGGCCGCCATGCGAGCGAACCTGCGGCGCCGCTCGAAATCCTGAGCGGGCTTATCGGGCGTGGCGTGCTTCTCTTGCCAAGTCTCACGGAGTTCTCCCGGTGGGAACAGGGCAGGTTGGCTCCCCCTGTCCGCTGCGTACGTTTTCCACGGCTCGTATGGTTCCTCTGAAGGCACGGCCTCCGTCTTTGGCGCGGCGGAATTGAACTGAACCGCATGTTCGAAAGCACCGACTGGCTGTTCCGGCTGATCTTCGAACGTCGGGTCGGGCACGCTCGAGGCGGGGACTCGTTTGCTCGGAGCTTCCTCAGGTTCTTGGACCGGGAGAGGCATCGGCGCAGTGGCTTCATTCCGCGCAGCCTCGGTGGCAGGTCGCTCCTGTTCGGTGGCGCACACCGGATCGTTCCTGGCCAGCCATTTCTTAATCTGTTCCTGCGAGGCATCCGACAGATCGATAAATCGTACCCCTGCTCCCCTTCGTGAGTCATCCGTCCAGGCAATCTCGCCGCTTGCATCGATGGGATTCTTTTTTCCGTTGGGAGTGATCACCAGGGGCGATAGTTGTGTAGGTGCGACGGGACCTACCAGGCGAACGCGCAATCCGCCTTCGCTCGCGTTCAGCACGATACCGCCGTTGTCCGGACCGAGACTCACCGGGACCAGCGATTCAATCTTTGCCCGGGCATGGCGGCGACGCTCGGAGAGCATGGGAGCCTGTCTTGCGGATTCCTCCGCGGAGATCAACGTTTGGCCCGTCTCGGAGGGAAGGGCCTATCGTCGACATACGTGCTTCCCTGGCCCCGGGACACACATCCTCCGGGGGTCGTTTTCGACCCGCTTGCCATTTCTCAAGCAAGTGAGGTGCCGTTGTCTTCCGGGTACGGTTCCGGGACACCAAATCCCGAATTACAAGACTTTTCCGCAGTGGGGGTGCAACTAGGGCCAGGGCGTAGATCGATGAAAGGAAAGGCCATATCGAAACGGCTCGGCCTGCCGAACTAGCTCGATTTCGAGGAATTACGGCTGTGGGCACGCCAAGCAGCCTTCCCAACGCCCAGAACGGCTCACGGGCTTGGTCTAGTTCGGTTCCCCGAGTCACCCTGGCGGAGCATTCCCTTGCCACACGGTGTGCAGATCTTTTCCTAATCTCTGACTGGTTTTTCAGCGTGGGGAGACACCCCTAAGATCTGCAGCCTCAACAATCAGGACATTGGAAGTGCGGCTGTACGTCCCAGAGTGATCCGCGAGGCAGCCTTAGTCTTCTGGCCGGGAGCGCCAGATTCGATTCTCTGTGCTCTTGGAGGGCCCGCTCTTTGCCCGACCACTTTGCAGTAGGGTCGGATCGCTGTAATCTGAAACCAGCCAAGAGATAGAGATGCCCACTAGATCCTTCCGAGCGAGCACGAGTCGTGTTGCTGCTTCCCTCGGCGTCGTAGGGGCCATCACCCTGTTTTATTTCGAGACCAACTTTGCGAACAACACGACCGTTGCCCTCACTTACCTACTGGCTGTCCTTGCCGTTGCGGCGGGCTGGGGGTTGCTCGAGGCCATCATCGCCTCGCTCGCTGCCACGCTTTGTTTCAACTTTTATTTCCTGCCGCCTGTTCGAACATTTACCATTGCTGATCCTCAGAATTGGGTTGCACTCTTCACCTTTCTCGTGGTCTCGATTGTAGCCAGCCAACTTTCCGAACGCGCGCGCCGAAAAGCCCGGGAGGCCGTCGAACATCAGGAAGAGACAGAACGGCTCTACACCCTGAGCCGGATGATTTTGCTCCTGGGGGGAAACACGCAACAGGTGGCACGGGAGATCACGCACCAGATCGCACAGGTCTTCCAGGCCGGGGGCGTCACGTTCTTCGAACGTGGGAGTGGCCAGTTGTTTCGCTCAGGTCTCCAGGATGTTCCGCTTGACGAGAGCAAGCTCAAGGAGGCATCCAGCCAAGGCAGCTTCATTCACGACCGTGTGACAGGCACCACGGTGCTGCCGGTCAGCTTGGGAGGCAAGCCGATCGGCAGCTTGGCCTTTCTGGGCCTCCCGCTTTCCGATGGTGCGCTTCACGCCGTGGCCAATCTGGTGGCTATTGCCCTCGAGAGCGCGCGAAGCAGGGAATTGACCAGCCGCGCCGAGCTATCCCGGCAGAGTGAAGAGTTTAAATCCACCCTGCTCGATACGTTGGCCCACGAACTCAAGACACCGTTAACCTCGATCAAGGCCGCCATTACCTCCGTGCTCGGGCAAAAGCAGTCCTTCCGTGAGGAGCACCAAGAACTCCTCACGATCGTGGACGAGGAAACCGACCGCCTGAGCCGTCTGGTCACCGAAGCGATCCAGACGGCTAGAATCGAGGCTGGGAACGTGCAGTTGCATCGCCGAGCCCAGCAGCTCGGAGAGATCATCGAGCAAACAGTAAAGAAGTTTCCTGTGCTTCTCGAAGGCAGAAGGGTTGAGCTTCAGATGAGGGACGACCTACCTGCAATCTTCGGTGATGCGGAGCTGATTCAGGTGGTTCTCAGACAACTGCTTGACAACGCGGAAAAATATTCTCCCCCCGGCTTGCCGATCACCGTCATGGCCTTGCCTAGGGATCGACAAGTGGTTGTGACGGTGGAAGACGGAGGTCCGGGTATCCCGGAGGAGGAGCAAGCCCACATTTTCGATAGGTTCTTTCGGGGCGCAGCGGCGCGCGAATCGATGCCCGGCGTGGGAATGGGCCTGAGCATTGCACGGGAAATCATCACCGCCCACGGAGGAAGGATTTGGGTCGAAAGCGTGCCCGGTCGAGGCTCCAGGTTCTGTTTTACCCTACCCGTGGCCGAGCAGGATCAACAACCATGACGCAGGCAGGGATCCTCATCGTTGATGATGACGCACAGATTCGCAGGACGCTTCGCGCGACTCTTGTGCCTCAAGGCTATGGTGTCTCTGATGCGCGGAGTGGAGAGGAGGCTCTCGAGAAACTCCGCGACGAGAAAACGGATGTTGTCCTTCTGGATCTGAATATGCCCGGGATGGGGGGATTGGCGACGTGTCGCGAGATTCGCCGGCATTCGGATGTGGCCATCATTGTGGTGACCGTCCGCGACTCGGAGACGGACAAGGTACAGGTACTCGATGCCGGTGCAGACGATTACGTCACCAAGCCCTTCAGCACCCCGGAGCTGCTGGCCCGCATTCGGGCGGCGCTCCGGCGGCTCCCGCCTTCGCCGGATGCGGGGCCCGATGTGTTGCATCTCGAGGGAGTGACGATTGATTTTGCCGCGCGGCGCGTCATTGTGCGGGGTGAGGAGTCTCGGTTGACGCCCAAGGAACTCGACCTTCTTCGTTTCCTGGTGGCGAACACGAACACAGCGATCCCGCACCGTAAACTCTTGCAAGCCATCTGGGGCCCTGATTATGGGGACGAGGTGGAGTATCTGCGAGTTTTCATCAACCATCTTCGAAAGAAAATCGAACCCAACCCGGCCCGACCGAAATACCTACTGACTGAGCCTTGGGTAGGCTACCGTTTCTCGTTGCCCCCCAAGAAATAAGGGTTTCTTCACCCTTTCTTTATGCCTTCTTTATCGGTCCCGCTGTATGTTCGCGGCCGAGGTTGCTGGCTGATGAAAGACGACATCCGGTTCTCCTTCAAACTTGATGATCGGGAACAGGCTGGACATGGCTGGGAAGAGGAAGAGCTTGAAATCAACGTGATCTTCACCACCATCCCGGGCACTTTAGCCGCGCTGCGATTGGCCGGACAGTACGCTCGGGATCTGCACGCCCGGATCAGCATTCTCGCCGCACAGGTGGTGCCCTATCCGTTGCCGCTCGAACACCCACCGGTGGCGCCTGAGTTCACAACCCGATGCTACCGGACGCTGGTTGCCGACCAAAGGATAGAAACACGCATACAGCTGTACCTCTGCCGGGACAGTCGACAGGCACTGCTCGAAGCCCTGAGGCCGAACTCCTTGGTGGTGCTGGGGGGCAAGAGGCGCTGGTGGCCCACCAGAGAACAGGCCCTGGCGAGAGCCTTTTGTTCCCACGCCCATCGCGTCATTTTCGTGGAGCACGACTGAGGAGCTATGCTGGATTTGCTCTACGTTCTGATCGGGGCGCTGTTCTTCATGGCCTGTTGGGGGCTGACCAAGGCCTGCGATCGCCTGTGAGGTGAACGGCATGGAATACGTGATCGCTTTTGTCGCCGCCGTTTTGATTTTTGTCTATCTGCTTTACGCGCTTCTGCGCCCGGAGCGCTTTTAGTGCCGGCTAACGATTTCGGCTTACCGAATCCTTAGCTCGAGCAAGTTGGAAGGGAACTGAAGTAAAGGCTTGCCCATGACACAGCTGGCGTGGTTCGGAATCGCCGTTTACTTTCTTCTGATCCTCGCGTTGACCAAACCGCTCGGAACATACATGTTTCACGTCTTCAAGGGAGAGCGCACGATCTTGAGTCCGGTGCTGCGCCCCCTGGAGCGCTTGATCTACCGTCTCGCGGGCGCGAGAGTAAACACCGAGCAACGCTGGACCCAATACGCCGGCTCTCTACTCGCGGTAAGTTTGGCGAGCTTCTTCTTCGTCTATCTGCTCCAGCGGCTCCAAGGATGGCTGCCCCTCAACCCGATGGGTTTCGGGACGCGCGGCGCGCCGGCAGGTGCGACGCCGCTTACCCCGGACCTCGCGTTCAACACCGCGGCCAGTTTCCTGACCAACACCAATTGGCAAGCCTATGGGGGCGAGACGACCCTCAGCTACTTGGTCCA
>DATFXF010000412.1:0-3978 GCA_035258565.1 Candidatus Acidiferrales bacterium | reverse complement strand
GCGGACTGCGTTCCATACCGCTGGTGCGGCAGAACGTAGAGCGCGGCCAGCGTATGGTCGGGGCGGAAGCCTAATTTGACGTCGCGCATCTTTTCGAAGCTGCGCAGCAACAGACCAGAAGCGGTAAGCAGGGTCAGGGCCACGGCGATTTCGGCCACCACCAGCGCTGCGCGTAGCCTTCCATGGCCGCTGCCCAAGGTGCCGGTAGGTCCGCCTTCTTTGAGTGTCTCATTCACGCTGGTCTTGATTGCGGCAAATGCGGGAGCCAGTCCGCAGAGGAAGCCGGTCAAAAGCGCCAGTACGAGCGCGAAGAGCATGACCGGCCAGTCCAAGGCAATTTCCTTGAGGCGAGGTAGCGTCTGCGGTAGCAGACTTACGCCCACTCGCAGCGTCACAGCCGCCAGCGCCAACCCGATCGCGCCACCGGCGATACTCAAGACCATGCTTTCCACGATGGCCTGTCGGAGTAGGGTGGCCGCGCGAGCACCCAGGGCGAGCCGCACTGCGATCTCTCTTCGCCTGCGGATGGCACGCACCAGCAGAAGCCCCGCCAGGTTCGCGCAGGCGATCAGCAGAACAACAATGACTGCAAGGAACAGCGTGTGCACCAGGGGACGTGCCTGCTCCACCGTGTCTTCGTGCAGCGGTGTCACCACCGCGTGAATACGAAGACTGTGCATGTAGGCCGGGTAAACGCGCATCGTGTCCCGGGCCACTCGCTCGGCATCACTCTGCGCTTGCTCGGTAGGGATGCCGGGCTTTAAGCGCCCCACCATGCGAGAGTTCCACGCCGCCGCGCCTCCCGCCGTAAATTCCTCTGGCTGCAGGCTGAGCGGAAGCCATAACTCGCTCTGGCTCACATGCCCGGGATTGAGCGGAAACTCGAAGCCGCGCGGCATCACGCCGATCACGGTGTAAGGCTTGCGGTAGAGAAGGATCCTCGTCCCCAGCACATTGGCATCGCCGTGGAAGCGGCTTTGCCACGTGCCATAGCTCAGCACCGCAAGTTGCTGGTTGTCTGCTTCTTCCTGTTGGGTGAACGTGCGCCCTAGAAGCGGTGGCACTCCCAGCGCGGCAAAGACCTCGGCGCTCATCCGTGTCCCATTCACCGCTGCCGGTTCAGCCGTGCCGGATAGTTCAAACAGTCTTCCCCGATATCCGCCAAGGTGGCTAAAGCTTTGTGTGTCGCGCATGTAATTGCGGATGTCGGGAGCGGTTACGCCGGGCTGAGTGCAGGTCGCGCAGTTCGAGCCTTCAAGGACATCACCCAGGATGACCAGGCGGTCCGGATCGGGAAACGGTAGGGGCCGCAGCAGCACTCCCTCGACGATGGAAAAAATGGCGGTCGTCGCGCCGATGCCCAGAGCCAGCATCAGGATGGCTGTCGCGGTAAAGCCGGGAGACCGGCCCAGTTGGCGGACAGTGTATCGAGTGTCTTGCAGGATCTGACTCAGTCCTTGAAACCCTCGCTCGTCGCGATGCCGTTGCTTGGCCTGCTCCACGCCTCCGTATGCGATTCTGGCGGCTCGTCGTGCGTCTTCAGGGGGCATGCCCCGGCGCAGGTATTCGTCTTCCAGCAACGCCAGATGCGCGGCAATCTCTCTTGCCAGTTCCGCTTCTGCTTTGGAGTTGGCGAACAGTTGATAAAACTTCAGTAGAATGCGCCTCAAGTGCTTCATGCCTAAGACTCCTGAATCAAGAGTCGTTCCACCAGAGCCGACATTCGTCTCCACGTCTTTGTCTCCTCTCCTAACGCCTTCTGTCCCGCCTTGGTGATTTCGTAGTACTTGGCTTCCCGGTTGCTCTCGGTCCTTCCCCAGGTTCCCTTAATCCACCCGTACTGCTCCAGCCGTACCAATGCCGGATAGAGGGTGCCCTGGTTGAGGTTGAGCAGGCGGTCGGAGATTTGCTGGAGACGTGTGGCAATTTGATAAGCGTGTTGTGGGCCCATCGTCGCCAGTGTGCGCAAAACGATGAGATCAAGGGTTCCCTGCAGCAGCTGGATGGATTCTTTATCTTTATTAGACATCCAAGTGGTCTCGCTCAAGAGACTACTACGCTTCACTTGTTTGTCAAGTGGACTTCGCGTCAGCGGGGAAAGCGGCTCGGTCCTGCATGTGGGCAAACCGGCAGCCCTTAAGCGGGTGGTGCCAAACCCTGATCTCGCGACTCTCTCGGGAAACGATCCCGGCCGCCCGTTGTGCGAGTGGCCGAGGGATTCATCAGGAGTGGACAGCCGTCCCCGCTACGACAGGAAGAACTCCTTCGTGATTGCGGCCCAATCCTTGTCAGGAATCTGGTTCGCGAGGTTGTCGACGGCGACGCCGCCATCTTGCGCGAGGGCTCCGGCCGGCATCGGGATCAGGCGCTGCAGGCGGCTGGCCGATTCTTCCGTCCACCAACGGGCCAGCGCGCCGCCCAGCAAGTTGCGAAAGTTGGTCTTGGCGTCGGGCGACTGCACGGTGACCAGCCAGCCTTCGCCGTAGGGATCGGTGCGGGCGAGCTCGGGATTCTGCACGACCGCTTCGTTGATGTCAGCCACGCTGCCTTCAATGGGAGAAACCATGTCGACCGATGTGCCATCGCGATGTAGCGTCCATACCTTCTGGCCTTGGCGGATCCACTGACCGCGCTGTGGCAGCGCGATGCGCTCGATTGTTCCGGACAGCTTCGAGGCGAATTGATCCATGCCGATGCGCACCAGGCTCGGACTCTCGCTCAGCGCCCAGGTGTGTCCGGGATGGAATCGGAGTTTTTCCGGAACCTGAAATCCGCCCACGAGGCTCGGTGCGGGCCGTGGTTTTCCCTCGGGCTTTGCGGTTTGCAACTCGGGCTGTGCAACGACCCGTTTGCGGCCGTGGAAGTGGTCGATCAGCAAGAACGTCACGAAGGTCAGCAGAACCAAGAGAACTGTCATACCTCACCTCTCCGGAAGGGCCGTCGTTTCCCGCTGCTTCTTTCGTTTCCGGGCCGCTCGCCGCATGGTGGAAAGGCAATCGCCGGACCAAATCTGCGGGTTTTGGGAAGCATCGTATGGCGAGATTGTTTGTGGTTGCGAATCAGCGGGTTGCATTGCATGGGATGAGAAACGCATCCGTGCATGGGGATGAGAGCCTCAACAACCCTGGGATGAGAATTGCAACTTGCGAAGTGCTGGTTTTGCGCCGAGTTGGGGGGGGCGTGGCCGGAAGTTCTTCAAGCGCCGTGGGTTAAACGGCGAGCCGTTGCTGTTGCAAATGACAATGGCCAAAGTTGCAGGATGCAACCCGAATCGGCGACCGAGCGGGCCGTAAGGCACTCACTGCGAGGCGGTCCCCTTTACGATCAGAGCGAGCGGGATGTCTTCGCCAGAACTCAGGCGAACAGGAGCAATGAAAATGGCGTGCCCTTCTTCGTCTTTGGTGACGCCAGGTGCCACGCCACCTTCGGCAGGCACTAGGCTCATCGGGGCAGGATGCTTGGTGCCTGATGCCTGCCGGCTGAGCGCGACCAGGTCGAGGAACTTGGGCGTTGCGTCGGGGCCGGGGTCGGCCGCGGGTGGCACGAGCAGAAGGAAGTCGCGGCTGGGCGCAACGCCAAGGTGGTTGCCGTCGTCGGGCATGAGCGCCGCGCGAAGAGTGTAGAAACCGGCCGCGATGGCCTGACCTCGGAAGTCGGTGGAACCCTTCGTGAAGTGCAGCACGCCAACCAGCGACCAAGGAACGACCCGTTCGTAAACCGCGTCGGCGGAAGCTGTCTTGGGTTGGGCCGGAACTTGTTTGCGGTACCAGATCTCAAGCGCGGGGCTTGCGTTGTCCGGAGTGACGCGGTAGCCCTTTTCATTTAAGGATTGACGTATGAGTTCGGGAACAGTGGTCTCTGTCAGGGGACCGATCGGTTCGACTTTGCCGGCCTGAGCCCCGCACGGGACGGCTACGAGACTCAAGAAAAGAGCGACAAGCGCGCGTGGGCAGAGCTGAGAGGATCGCAAAGGAATCC
>DATFXF010000411.1:0-4107 GCA_035258565.1 Candidatus Acidiferrales bacterium | reverse complement strand
CAAAGCGAATGGCCGCCAAGACGATCGAGGTGAAAGCGAGTCACGTTTCGCTCATATCGCAGCCTGAGACGATTGCGAATCTGATTCTGGAAGCGGCTGGTTGATACAGGTCGCAGAACAAGGGCGAACCGTCATTCTTCGCGGCCCTCATCGAGCGGATCGCATCTAGGAATTGACTGTCAGCAAATCGCGGCAATTCGGTCAATGCAGGAGGGAACAGCGTGGATACTCCGACATATGACAAGGACATTACCGCGCTGCTGGTGGTCGATCCGTATAACGACTTCATTTCCGAAGGCGGCAAGATCTGGCCTCGCATCAAAGCTGTTGCCGAAGCCAACAACTGCGTCCAGCATATGCTGGAAGTTCTGAACGCCGCGCGCAAGGCGGATCTTCGGGTCTTTGAGGTGTGGGCGACGCCTCTGGACGCAGAGCGCGACCTCATCGCTTGGACAAAGAGAAATTAGCGAGAACACGTCAGTCGGGTCCGTGTGCCAGTTGACGGCCCACGACAGGCACGGTTCAATGTCGAAATCCTTCGGCTCTCGGTAGTCCTGCCGGGCTGCGTTGCCGAGCACTAGGAGTATCAATATCGGCACCATATCTCGCCCTCGCCGGCAAGACATGCCCGCCGAGTTAGTCCGAGATGGGCCTTCCCTTCGATTTCCGCTGGGCCGTCACTGACTCCAGAAGGTCTGCTATAGAACAGCCGAAATAGTGGCAGAGTTTGTCGAGATCGGCCAGATCAACCCGTCTGGCGCGATCATAGTACAGCTTCGCCAACATATTCCGGCTGATCCCCGTCGCTCGCGCAACATCAATCAGTCGGACTCGCCGTTCCCCCATCAACCTGGAAAGGTGACACCGAATCATCGCTCTTTCCGAGGCTCCATTGCGGCCAATCTAGCCGACGCACTGTAGGGATGCAAAAAGCACTTGACATCGATAGCGTAATCGCACAAAATGCACGTTATAGATGCATAATGTATTCTAACAGTGCGCAACTCCACTCGCGGGAGCACAGCAATGACTACCAGTCTTAAGCGTTGGCGCCAGATTGGACAGGGGCAGTTTCACAAGTGGGAGACTCTGGGCGACGAGATCGAGGGCACCTGGCGGGGAATGCATGACGGCCGCTTTGGCCCCCTCGGCACTCTCGAGACTGCCGACGGTTTGGTCACATTCCCCCTCCATGCAGCCCTCCTCGAGCGTCTCAAGCTCGTCCGCGAGAGCGCCCAAGTCCTCATCCGGTATACGGGCAAGCAGACTTCAAAGGCTGGCCGCATCTTCAAAGCGTTTGAAGTCTTTGTTGCTAGCGAGGAGGCTTTGAAGGACTCCTCGGAAATTCCTCAACGATGGGCTGTGGGCGACGAGAGCTAAGGCGATGGCCACAGCGCAATCCGACTCTCCCCGCTCTTGGGTCCGCGATCGGTTCTACACGATCAACGGGTGTCAGTTGCCGTCCGTGACGACCATTTTGGACGTCATCGCCAAACCGGCCCTCGCCCCTTGGTACGCCAAGCAGGAACGACGGTATTTCGAGACAGCGATGCTCGAGGTACTCACCAAACCGGGCGCCCGGGACCCTGAATTTGTTCTAACGGCCGTCGCTGAGGCCGTGATGGGCGTCAAGGCGGCGGATCGGGAGAAACAGCAGGCCCGAACGATAGGGACGGCCGTTCACGCGGGAATCGAGTGGCGCTTAAGGACAATGCTTGGGGAGGATGCAGGACCTGAGCCCCGTTTGCCTGATGCCGCTATCTGGGCAGTCGAGAGCTGGAAGGACTGGGCTACTAAGGTAGCGCTGGAACCGCTGGCGATCGAACGAACTGTTTACTGTCTGGAATGCGGATATGCCGGCACTCTTGATCTCTATGCGCGCGTGCAAGGCGTGCTGACGATCCTCGACTGGAAGACTGGTCGAGCAATCTACCCAGAGGCACTCCTACAAAACGTGGCCTACCGGCACGCGGCGCGTCGCCTAGGTCTCCCTTCCAGCCAGGGCCTTATCGTCCGGCTGCCCAAGCTGCTGGAGGATCCGGCCTGGGAGGTGATGACCGTACCCAACACGGTACCTCTCGGCGACTTTCTGGCTGCCCTCCGTCTATGGCGGTGGCAACGGCGCATCGAGGGCCGTCCGTTCGGCTCTCCCGCGCCTCGAAAATCACTCTTGAGCGACGGCCATGTCGCGTGACTTCTGCTGGCTCACGTCGGACCTCGATGCCGGGGTCGCCGTGGCGCGGTTTCTAGCTGAGTTCGCTGGCAGTGATAGAGTAGCCGCCGTCCACGCAGTTCTAATACAACTCCGCCTCCGGACGGAGCCGGATCGGGTACTCGCATGCGAACTCGCCTGGGAAATCCATGCGGGGGCCTACTGGAGTCAGTTAAAAGATTCGCAAGGCCACCCTTACGAGAGCGAGGAGGCGTACTTCCGCGAAGTGCTCGGGCTCAGCTCGTGGCGAACCGCGTACAAGCGCCTCGCCATCGGCCGCATGCTGACGCAGTTTCCGGAGCCTGAACGCCCGTTGGTGCGGGCAGCGATCGCCGATGTGGGACTAGCCAAGGCGACGGTGATCGCCCCCGCGATCGAGCGAACCGGGCAGTGGGCGTCATGGGTCGAGCTGGCGAAACGCCTCCCCGCGCACACGCTGCAACTGCGAATCTCCGAAGCCTTCCAAGCTCACCCACGAGGCTACGAGCCATTGTCGTCCGGAGAACGTTTCCGGCGTTCCGTCTTAGGTGCGATGCCGGACATCGAGGCGATGGAGCTTGTGACGCGATTCTTTGAGCTCGGGGCTCGGATCGTAGCCACCGGGGACGCCGTAGGAATTTTCCTGGCTGGATGCCGGGAGTGCCTCGCGGATTGGGAAGTGTATGCGGCCACGCGGCGCGCGCCTCGGGATTCTGCCCACGTGGGCAAACCGGAAAGCTCTGAAGGTTACCCGCGCGGGCAAACGGATCAAGCGCCCATATGTTGAAACGCCGGTCACCTCTCGGGCGCCGAGCCCGCGTGCCGTGGCGCCGCGGCGGCGCACGCGCCATCGGACGCCCGGCTGCCAGCGTGAGTGAGTGGAAGCTGATTAGTCAGAGGGTACTGACTCGGGCAGGCTGGCGCTGCCAGGCCTGCGGTGTGCGGCGGCGCCTGGACGTCCACCACGTGGTCAAACGCGCACAAGGCGGCTCCGACTTCGACCTGGATCAGTTGGTGGCTCTTTGCCGCTGGTGCCACGACCAGACCGATGCGCCGTACCTGCGCGGCCGGCTCGTGGTCACGGCGTTGGGCGACGGTCAGTTCCGCTTCGATGTGATCAGGCGAAATAGCGGGAGAGAATGTCCGAGCCAAGACCCACATGCGGGTAAGGCGGACGAGGACAGTTACTTGCCCGCGTTTTGATTTACGTAGGGCCCCCGGCGAACTCCGCTCCGCTTCTTGAGCGTCTCGACCCCACGTGCGGTGAGGTGCCCCTGCTAATGTCGCGCCCGAACAGCGTTGACGCTTACCGCTTCCGACGCTTTCCAAGCCGCTTCGAGCGAACACGCGACGGGCGTGCGGTCAGGATCTCTATCAGCACTCCCAGAATTTTAACGGCCACGTTTGATGGGTCATCGCGCTCATCGAAGTCACGGCCCAGCTCGTTGTGAGTCAGCCAGCGGGGAGCAACACCCAGAGGCCCCTGCTCGAGGATCGCGCCGCATGTGAGACAAACTGCATAGGATTCCGCGATGGATCGCCACTTACACTTGGGCTCGCCACAGCGCGGGCAGGGGAAGACGACGGACGCGAGGTCAGCACGCAGTCGATCAAGGGGTCCGGGACGCTTTGGAGGGCGCCCGCCTTTACGTCCGTTGCGCCGAGCCGCCTTCGTTTTCGCGGCAGATGATCGAGTGCCACCAATTCGACCGAATTCCGCTGCGACTGCGGACGTGAATGGACGTCCACTCAGTGGTGGTCCTCCTGGCGCTTGGCTTGTCATATATCGCCGTATCCTAACCCAAGCGCGTTTTGGGACCCGCAGTTTGGTCGGCGGGAGGCCCGGTCGCATTGTCCGGTGACGACCCCCGCCCCTCGGGGGAGTGAAACTTGACGGACAACTTCGAAACTATTAT
>DATFXF010000410.1:0-8417 GCA_035258565.1 Candidatus Acidiferrales bacterium | reverse complement strand
CCGAGTTGCTTGACTTCATGCAGCTCTCCGACCGCCCCAAGACGCTCATCGCCGACTACTCGCACGGCATGCAGAAGAAGCTGGCATTGGCCGCGGCCGTGATTCATGGCCCCAAGATCCTTTTCCTAGACGAGCCATTCGAGGGTGTGGACGCCATCGCGGCGGGTACGCTGAAGGCCATGCTGAACCGCATGATTGCGCGCGGGGTAACTATCTTCCTCACCTCGCATGTGCTCGAGATCGTGGAGCGGCTCTCGAGTCACGTGGCCATCATCCACAAGGGCCGGCTGGTCGCGCAGGGCTCGCTCGAGAAGCTGCGCGCCGGCGTGGCCTCCTCCGCAAACCTTGGCTTAGGGGTTCGAGAACTATCCGGCTCGCCGGGGGAGAAACTCACCCTGGAGGAGATTTTTCTCGCCATTGTGGGACCCGAAGCCGCTCGGCGCGGAGCCGAAGAGGAACTCTCGTGGCTGATGTAGTCGGCCGCGACGGGATCATCGAGCAGGTGGCGCTGATCGCGGGCCTGCGCTGGCGGATATTTCGCAACTCCCTGCGCAGCACCAGCGCGCGCCTGGACCTGCTCGGCGTCGTTCTGGCCAGCGGATTGACTGCGTTATTCACCGTCAGCGTCGGCTTTGGCCTGGCGGTCAGCTCCTACTACTTCTTGTCGCAGAACCGGCCGGGATGGCTGGCCGCACCGCTCTGGGCCGTGTTCTCGCTCTGGCAGTTCATGCCGCTGATGCTGGCGACCTCGACCGCGGATTTCGATTTCCGCAATCTACTGCGCTTCCCATTGCGCTTCCCCACCTTTTTTCTGCTCAGCCTGGCCTATGGGCTGCTTGACCCCGCGGCAGTGGCCTCGCTTTTCTGGCTCCTCTCCATCGCCGCGGGCATTGCGCTGGCGCGGCCGGTTCTCTTGCCCACAGCGCTCGTCGTTCTCGCCGCATTTGCCGCCACGAACCTGCTTGTGAGTCGCTTCACCTTCTCCTGGCTCGAGCGCCTGCTCGCGCGCCGGCGCACGCGCGAAGCATTCGTGGCCATCTTTCTGCTTTTCCTGCTCGGCACGCAACTCTCGGCGGCGCTGGGCCAGCGCTGGGAGAGAGTCCTCCGACCGTATCTGGTCGCCGCGCAGCCGGTCCTCGAATTGCTCCCCCCGGGCTTGGCGGGCAGGGCGCTGGTTGGCGCGGCCCAGGGAAAGGTTGCCAAAGTTACGAGTTCCACGGTGCTCTTGCTGGGTTACATCCTCGCCGCGGGCGCACTGCTGCGCCGCAGGCTGCGCGCGCAGTACCACGGCGAGGACTTGAGCGAGACACAGGCCCCTCAAGTGGTCGACGCCGAGACACCCGTTCGCTCTGTCTCCTTTGCACCCCCGTTCCTTCCTGGCCCCGTGGCAGCGATCTTCGAGAAGGAATGCCGCTACCTGCTTCGCAATAGTGTCCTGCTGTTGAATTCGTTCCTGCCGGTGCTCCTGGTGGCGTTCTTCGCCGCGGCCTGGCGGGGTCCCCGAATTCCGGTGGGATTCCTTTCCCGCTCTCCAGGCCTGGCGTTTCCCGCCGCGACTGCCTACATGTTCCTGATCGTCGGGCAATTCATGCTCAACATCTTCGCCTACGAGGGTCGAGGCATCCAGGTGTTCTTCGTCGCGCCGGTGCGCTTTCGCGATGTTCTCCTCGGGAAAAACCTGATGTTCGGCGTGCTGCTGGCGGTGGAAACAATGTTGGTTTGGGTGGTGGTCAGCCTCTTGTTCCCCGCACCTGGAGCGCTGATCATTCTTGCCACGCTCCTCGGGCTGCTGTTTGCCGCGCTCGTGCACTTCGTCGTCGGCAACTGGCTCTCGCTCAAGTTCCCGCGGCCATTCGAGTTCGGCAAGTACCGGCGGCGCCCTTCCGGGATCACCATGCTGGTCGCCGTCGGACTGCAGGTCTTCGTGATCGGCCTGGTCGTTTCCGTGGTCCTGTTGGCACGGTGGTCCGGCCGCATCTGGTTGGTTCCCGTCGTGTTCTTCATGCTGGCCGCGGCCATGCTGGTGGTCTATCGTGCGTGCCTCGACCGTTTCAGTCGCCTCGCCGACCGGCAGCGCGAAGACCTCATTAGCCAGCTCTGCCGCTGACCTGCCAGCGCCCCGCTCCGGCACCTTTGACAGCCGAGGATGGCCGGAGTACGTTCCCTAGGAAACGAGGGCAGCAGGCATGCCGACAGAAACAGAGAAGGATAAGCCGGGTCAGATCTCCTGCCAGGGAGTCTCGCGCTGGGATGAGCCGTGCACGCAGGCCGGCACGCGACATTGCGAACGGTGCGAGCTGTGGTTCTGCGCGGGACACTTCGCGGATCCCGACTGGCATCCTTGTGAGGCCGGATCGTCTCCTAACTCTTAGGCCGCGAGCTCTCGCCCGATGGCCGAGGGCGCGCACGAGGAAGTGCTCATTTGAGGAACCATACGCATGAATGCCCGCGTTGCGGCCAGAGATGGGAATGCGGGGAGGCCAACTACCAGGATGAATGCCCGTATCCGACGCGGACCCTCTGCGTGAAGTGCTGGGCGCTGGACGCGGCTAAGACTGGTAGAGCCGGTCAATCTTCGCGGCGAGGATGAAATCGCTCTCCGTCAGGCCATCAATCTTGTGCGTCCAGGACGTGATTCCGACCCTTCCCCAGGTCAGATGAATGTCCGGATGGTGACCCTGTTCCTCCGCGAGTTCTCCGACGCGATTTGTGAACTCGAGCGCCTTGCGGAAATCGGGAAACTTGAAGCTCTTCGTGATGTGGTGCTCGTTGACGGTTTCCCATCCCTGCACTTGCCTTTTGAAGGCCGCAAGTTCCTGGCCCTTCAGCGGCGGCACGCCTCCTCGGCACGGCACACAGTTCTTGCTCGCTAAGTCTGACATCGCCAACTATCTTAGCATCCCGCGGCAAGAATTCATCCGGGGTGCCGAACGAACTGCGGATGGACCTGCTTGTCTATTCGCGATAGACGCACCCCAGCACGATTCCCATCAGGAGGAACTCGGCAAAGATTGCGGGGGCCCAGCGCGCGTAGAACGGATAGTTCACAAAAAGAAGCTGATTCATGGCCTGCGGCACCCAACCGGCGATCGATCCAAGCAGAAGACCGAAGACGACTCCGGTGGAGAGACGTCGCGATCGGCCGCGCGCAAACAGCGCGTAGAACAGCGAGACGAGCGCCAAATTCAGCGCCCCGGTCAGAAACATGCGCAGGATGGGCAGCTCCGCTTGCGATTTCAGCCAGGTGGGATACCGGGCGTGGAAGGAACCGAGCGCCATACCGAACACGAGAAAGCCGTAGACGTTGTCCGCCACAAGGGTCGCGATGTACGCCCAAAGCAGCCGCTTCCTGTTGATCATGCTTCCTCCTAGCCTCGCATAGCCCGAATCCTGACGCGGATTCTATGCCTCCCTCGGGAACTCCAGCAGAAGATCATGTCGCGCGGAGGAACCCCATGGCAACCACGGCTATCCGACCGCTGTTCATTTCTTCCGCCACTCAGCCTGGGGCCTGCTGGTGGTGAACACCCGCGAGATAGATTGGTGGGACTCGGGCGAGGATTTCGCGACCGACGCATCTTGCCGCCGAGACCTCTGCGGATTATGCTGCACCCGTCCTCAAGGGAAGAGGAACAGAATTCATCTGAGAGGTCGAAGCATGGAGAACTGGACACGACGCAAGTTTTTTCTGGCCACTCTGGCGGGAGGCTTGGCGGCCGGAACGCACAGACTGCTCGGTGCCGAAGGCAGCGGAGCGCTAGGGCGCAGCGCGCGCCTGCCCGGCTTCGAAAAGGACGTGCTGGCCAAAGCCGTCCGGCCCACGATCATCGCGAGCTCGAACGGCCTCCACGCGCTCGACCGCGGCGTGGAGATTCTTCGCAAGGGCGGCGACACGCTGGACGCCGTCATTGCCGCCGTCAACGTGGTCGAGGACGACCCCAACGACAATACGGTGGGCTACGGGGGCCTGCCGAATGAAGACGGGGAGGTCGAACTGGACGCCAGCGTCATGCACGGCCCGACGCGCCGCGCCGGCGCAGTGGCCTCTATCCGATCCATCAAGAACCCTTCGCGGGTCGCCAAGGTGGTGATGGAGCAAAGCAACCATGTCCTGCTGGTGGGCCCGGGCGCGCGACGTTTTGCGGAGGCACATGGCATCGAGCGCATGAACCTACTCACCGAGCGCTCGCGTACGGCCTGGCTGGCGTGGAAAGCGGCAACCGCGGAAAACTGGCGCCCCGGCCTCGACAGCCCCGAGTGGAAAGAGAAACTCGCCGTGCTGCTTGATACACCGGAAAAAATGGCTTGGCGCGAATGGATCCACGAGGTCGTGACCCACCCACCGATGGGCACAATGAATTGCCTGGCGGTTGATGAGAAGGGCGACCTATCCGGCGTCACGTCGACGTCAGGCCTGGCGTGGAAGATTGCCGGGCGCGTGGGGGATTCGCCGCTGCTCGGCGCGGGTCTCTACGTGGATAACGACGTGGGTGCCGCGGGCTCGACCGGGCGCGGCGAGGAGAATATCAAGGTCGCGGGCGGGCATACGGTTGTCGAGATGATGCGCAGAGGCATGTCGCCCACCGACGCCTGCCTCGCCGCCCTCGAACGCATTGTGCACAACTACAAGGGTGATAAGGCCCGCCTCAACCAGTTCTACGTCGTCTATTACGCGCTCAACAAGGACGGCGTACATGGCGGCGCGGCGCTATGGGCCACCACGCGCAGCGGCACGCGGCGCAGCTATGCCGTGCACGATGGCACCGCCGCTCGACTCGTGCCCTGCGCACCGCTGTTCGAAGGCAGCGGTGGCTGAGGGAGACCGAGGCAGGAGCCAGGCAGGCAAGAAAACAGCGGGACGTACGGGCCGCTCGGCAGTTTCTTATGATCTGCCGAAAAGGTCTATATCAGCCCGCGTGCCTGCTGCCCGGAGATGCTGATCGAGGGTCGCGAGTGCCCAAACTGTGAGTTTCGCAGGGCGTAGTCTTAGGAGTGGCGGGCAGCAACAGCAGCCTTGGGCGCAAAGGGCCGAACCGCACCGCCTGGCTAATCGTTCTCTCCTTCTTATCCCGTGCAACTTCGAGTTCGTAATGGGCTTGAAGACTGAGCCAGAACTCCACTGTGGTGCCCAAGAAGAGGGCCAGCCGTAGCGCCGCATCCGGTGTAACATCCCGCTCCCCACGGATGATCTCATAGATGGGGGGCGCCAGCACATGAAGCTCCATTGCCAGTTGGTGTGGGTTGAGACTCAACGGCTTTCTACTTCCTTGCCTCCACCTCGCCTCCTCCTCTAACCTGAGCTGTCTCCCGCATCATGGACACCGCCAACATTGTCATCATCGGCGGCGGCGTGGTTGGCTGTGCAATCGCCCGCCGCGTCTCCGAGCGCTGGGAAAACATCTTCGTGCTCGAGCAGATGCCCAGAGTGGGCATGGGCGCGAGCTCGCGCAATAGCGGCGTCATCCACTCCGGGCTGTACTACACGCCGGGCACGCTCAAGGCGCGGCACTGCGTCCGCGGCAATCACCTGACCTATGAGTTCTGCGCGGCGCACAATGTGCTGCACCGCCGCACCGGAAAATTGATCGTCGCCCGGACGCCCGAGGAAGAATCGAGACTTGCCGAGCTCCTCGAGCGGGGACGCGCCAACGGGGTGGAGGGCCTCGAGGTTCTTGACGCCGAGGCCATCCGTGCGCGCGAGCCGTATGTCGCCGGCCACCGAGCACTGGCCGTACCTTCGACCGGCATCGTCTCGAGCGAAGAGCTGGTCAAAGCCTATGCGCGGCTCGCGACAGAGCAGGGGACACACATCGTCACTCACGCACGCGTCACCGAACTCGAGCCCCAGAAGGATTCCATCCGTATTCGAATCGAGGTGGGTGATCGAAACGATGCCGCGCGTCTCACGGAGGAGTGGGTTGAAGCGCGCTCGGTGATAAACGCCGCGGGGCTTTACGCCGACGAGGTCGCGGCGCTGCTCGGCAACACCGCGTACCGCATCTATCCGGTGCGTGGCGAATACTGCGAATTGGTGCGCGCAAAGGCGCACCTGGTGAATGGCCTGGTCTACCCGCTACCGAACCCCGCAGGCCTAAGCCTGGGCGTGCATCTCACCAAAACGCTCTGGGGCACGGTGCTGGTAGGCCCCACCGCACGGTATGTCCGAGAGAAGAACGACTACGAGCGCGATCGCCTGCCCGTCGAGGAGTTCGCCCGCTTGGGCAAGCGGTTGCTGCCAGGGCTCGACGCGGCCGACCTCCTGCCAACCTATTCCGGCCTGCGCGCGAAGCTCGTGCCGCCTGGAGCCCCTGGCCCGGCCGATTTCGTCATCACGAGAGACCCCAACGTTTCCCGCGCCGTCCATCTGCTCGGCATCGAATCGCCGGGACTCACTTCCGCGCTCTCGATTGCCGAGCACGTCGCTCAGATGGTATCTGAAACGCTCGGTTGACCTACCGAAAAACACTCTTTGTTGTTAGCGCACGAGCTGGGAGACGAAGACGAGGCCTACCCCACGGGCCTCTAGCCGTGGCAGAAACTCCTGGAGCGCCTGAATTGTAACGGGGTGGGGATGGCCAATGGCGATGGCCGTGCCTTGTTGGCGCGCCCGCCGCGCGGCAAGTTCGAGCTGCTGGCGCACCGCCTTGGGAGTCTGCAGATCGTCGAGAAAGACGTTGCGGGAACCCACCGGAACGCCCCTGCGGGCGGCAGCATCTTGGGCCACCGTTCGGGGGGTGGTGCGGCTGTCAATGAAGAAGAGGTTGCGCTCGTGGAGTGCCGGCATCAGGGCCGCCATCAACTGCGGGTCGGCGGTGGCCAGCGACCCCTGGTGATTGTTCACACCCGCCGCGTGCGGCACGGTTTCGAGCATCCCGTCGAGGAGCCGCCTCACATCGGCCGGACTCATTCCCCGCCGCAGCTCGACCGCTTCCGCCTTTTCATCACTCGTTGATTCCATAGGCATGTGGAGCATCACCTGGTAGCCGCGGCGAGAGGCCTCTTCAGCAATGTCCGCGGAATAGGGAAGGTGCGGCAGCACGGCCAGCGTCAGTGGGTACGGCAGCGCAAGCAAAGCCTCGGCCCGACCGCGCTCGTAGCCCAGATCGTCGACGATGATAGCCAGGAGCGCGACGCGCCCGCTCGGGCCCTTCGGAGACGAACCCGGACTCACCGTCGGGGTGATGATGTGGATCCAGTGGGTGCGCTGGTTGCCTCTCCGATAGTCAAACCGCACAATCCCAACCGCTCCGGGGAGCGAACTGCGCCCGAGGCCATGTCGACTGGCCACCTGGTCGAGCACCTGCTCGAGCGCAGCCAGTTCTGCCGGGTCTACCCTTCCCGCCCGGCCGGCCGGTAGCGTGAGGTAGAGATGATCGGCCACGAGCGGCGGCGAGGCTCGATCTTGCCGGCCCGCACCGCGCTCGGCTGGCGGCGAAAGTTCCGGCCGCAGCCCCACCTCAGCCTTGCCGCCTGTAACCTTTTTGGCGGCAGACACGAACTCGAGCGTGACCGCGCGGATCTCTGCCGACGAAAGCTGTTTCCTGTGGCAGCCAAGCAGCGAACTCAAAAGCGCCGCCAGCAAGAACAGAGAGAGGCGAAGGGTAATCCGCCAGGGGGGACGCGCAGATCGCGTGTCTATGCGCGACGGAAGAGATTCCGACCGTGGAGAGGAGACCGCGTGCAGGGAAAACGGAGGTGACGCCAACGCTAGGCGGCGGCCCGGCGAGCTTCGCCCTTCAAGAGCTCAAGGGCCTTGCGCAGGACGGGGTCCTCACGCGAGGCCGGGGGCTGGCCGCCCGGCCTGGGGGGCGCTTCTTCGTCACCCAAATCGGCTTGGTCCCCGTTCCCGGCGCGCACCTCCACGGTGGGCATGACTCCGTCTTCGGGGATGGCCTTGCCCGCCGGGGTGTAGTACTCGGCAACGGTTAGAACAAGTGCCGCGCCATTGTCGAGCGGAATCAACTTCTGCTCCGAGGCGCTGCCAAACGTGCGCGTGCCCACCAGGTCTCCACGCCGGTTTCCGCCGATGCCCGCTGCGACCACTTCCGCGGGGCCGGTGGTGCTGCCGGAGATGAGCACTGTCATCGGATACTTCCAGACCACTTTGGAGGAGTCGGCAGCGAACTCCTGCTTGGCCACTGTCTGCCCGCGGAGGGAGGAGATGGTGCCGGAGGAAACGAACAGTCGCGCCACGGCAACCGCTTCCGAAGCCTCGCCTCGCCCGCAATCGCGCAGGTCGAGCACCAGCTTGTGCGTGCCCTGGCGGTCAAACTGCATAAGCTTCTCGCGGATTTCATTGGCCTTGCCGGCCTCAAATGTCGGCACGCGCAGATAGGCAACGTCGCCTTCGATCTTATCGGCCAGCACATGCGCCGGCGGCAGCAGCGCGCGAACCACCTCGACGTCTTGCGGCTCGG
>DATFXF010000409.1:0-3862 GCA_035258565.1 Candidatus Acidiferrales bacterium | reverse complement strand
CAGAACTTCGCCGTTCTGGGCCCTCGGCCTTATCCCCTGGCCGTTGGCGACTTCAATGGGGATGGGATGCCCGACCTGGCCCTGACCACGCTTGATTCCAACAACGTCTCGGCGCTGATCAACAACACGTCCCCCCAATAGTCCGAGGAGTCGAAGCGGCGGGGCTTACCGCCGCTCTTCCGCTGCCGGGGTCTTCTTCACCTAAAGAAGGTGCGTGGAGCGTCGGCGATCATCTTTCATCGTACTGCCAATAGCCCACGCGACCTCCCATCTCTGGCCCTTCTGCGCGGACTCCGGCTTACAGCTCCTTGAACGACATACCCCGGACTGGACGGATCGTCCGCGAAGTAGATCTTCACCAGTTGCCCGCAGTCGAAATCCGTTAGGACTAAACCCCAACGTCCGCTAGGCGCCCCGTCCTAAGCCCCGTTGCGGCGGGCCTCGGGTGTTCCGGATGTTTGATCCGGTTTTCATCCGAATCGCGCATAAGGGATTGAGGACCCCAGACACTCGAGGGTGTGGCGCCACGTCGCTGTGCGGCTGTCGCTTGCCAATAGCGCCCGCTAAGGAGGAACACAGTGAGTGCACAGTTGAAGAGAGCAGGAAGCGCGATTTGCCACGCAACGCAAAAGAGATTCATCACAAAGAGCTTTCCGCTGTTGCGCATGGCGATTTGCTGCGGTCTATTCTTTTCCTTGGCCCCTACAAAGCTTGCCCACGCCCAAACCGAAACGGGCTGTACAGCTGGTGCCTGGGTCGAGGTCCCTGGTGGTGGGATAACGAACGGAGCCGGACCCGCGGCGGTGGAATTCAACGACAACTTGTACCTATTCGTCACGGGACAGGCAAATGACGTTTTTGTCAACGTCTTTCATCCGGCATCAGGGTGGAGCGGCTGGAGTGTTGTGCCAGGAGGATGGATGCAGAGTTCCAGCCGGCTTGCAGCGACAGTTTTTCACGACCAGCTCTGGCTATTCGCAATCGGTTCCGGTGATATCGTTTCCTTTAACATTCTAGGCGCGAGTGGGTGGAGTGGATGGATTCCAGCACCAATACAAACTGGCACATCCGGACTCGCAGCGACAACAGCTTGGAACTTCCTCTTCGGCGAGGAGGAATTGAACCTTTTCGTTAGGGGCTTTGGAGGCCATATATTTACCAGTGTTCTTAGGGGAAACAGCTTCGTAACGATTAATACCGAAGTGCCGGGGGGAGGGCTCACGACCCATGGACCCGCAGCGACAACCCTGGGCGACTTGTTCGTTTACATCCGAGGCTATGACGGTGGGGTCTACGAGAACGAAAAAGATATGCTCACAGGCAATTGGAGCGGATGGCATCAGGTGTCGGGGGGCGCCCTTGCAACAGCAGATCCCGGCGCCGCAGGAAGTCACGGGGGAATGATGCTGAGCATCAGAGGAGGTGCAAGCCACATCTGGCAAAATCTTCTTCCACCCGGGCCTGGGGTCTGGAGTGAGGTGCCGGGAAACGGCCGCGCCGCAGCCAGCGCGGGACCGGCAGTAATCGTCTACCACGGACTCTTTCTTCTATTCGTCAGCGGCCCGGACGATCACATCCTGTGCAGTGTCGCTACTGCCGGCGGCTGATGAGCGCCGACTCAGCCAGCGCCCGAGCTCCGAATCAACGGCATCTGTTGGCGGATTTCGCGAGTAACTGGCGATTGCAGACGGAGTTTGCTTCAGTTCAGTTTTTCGTACTCTGCTTTAGCCTCGAGTAGGATAGGGATGTCGGGATCGGCATCTCTCCAAAGCGCCAGAAAATCTCGATATGCTCGGCCACTCTGGGCGGTATCGCCCACTTGTGCCCAGGCCCGCCCGAGCCCCAGATGTGCCAGCGCGTAAACTGGAGACGTCGGATGCTGACGTTCTTCTAGCACATCGAGGGTTCAGTACCGAACCATTCCGGGCAGAGGGGCCAGAGGTGGGAGCTCGCCTTGGGCTATTGGCGGAACGCGTCGCGCGCTGAATGTTGTTACGGCGGAGATTCTATTCGCTGCAATAGCGCCCCGAATCTTGGGTCTGATCGTAATCCATCAAGTTGGCGAGTATTTTTAAGAATTGGCAGCCAATGTGAGCGCCGTTGATAAGCTTTCTCGAGCCATTCGAAGGCGCTGCCTTTGTTATCAAGTGCAGTGTAGACGAGTGCTATGGGCACGGCTGCGTCCCTATTTGCGTCTCTTTTTTGTAATTCAACTAGAATACTTTGAGCTTTAACTCTTTTGCCGCATTTAGCGTAGGCGTATGACAACCATGCTTCACATTGCAGGTTGTCCGAAGCGGCGCAAACCTCTTGAAGCTCGGCCACGGCCTCCTGGTACATCTTCTGTTCCAAATGACAAAAACCAACTGCCATTCGAGTTTCTTGATCATTTGGATCCATTTGCAGTGCTTCTTTCAGCGCCGCAACACCACGATCGAACCTGCCCATTTCGCAGAACAGCATTCCCTTCCCCCTAATAACGGGCACGGATTGTGGATCGAGCTGCTCCGCGTGCCCTACCTCGAATAGGGCTTCCTCAAGGCGTCCACGCGTCTGCAAATACTCGCCATACCATTGATGAGCAGTTGCATAATTGGAGTTTAATTTCAGGGCGCGTTTGTATTCATTCTCTGCGGTAACCCAGTCCCATCGTAGTTCTTTGATAGCTGCGAGTGAAGTGTGAGCCTCGGCGAGCCCGTCATCCAACTTCAGCGCCTTGCTAGCGGCCGCCTCTGCTCGATTATAGCTCTCGTTCTGCGGAACGTAGTTGTACGCGCCAAGTACCACGTAGGAATCTGCCAAGCCCGCATAGGCGAGTGCGTATTCAGGATCAGCTTTGAGAGCTTGGTCAAAATAATCCACAGCCTTCGACAGTCCCTCTGGCGTTCTCTTGTTCCAAAAGTAGCGGCCACGCAGATAAAGTTGATAGGCCGCAGCGTTTTCGGTGTATCGCCTGGTAACTCGGTGCTGCGCTTCGACCGTGAGTCGACGCGGCAACTTCTCGAAAACGGCTTTGGTAATCTCTTCTTGCACTTCCATCATCTGCGCGAGATTGCGGTCGAAACGTTTGCCCCAAAGCTGCAACCCTGTAGCTAGGCTGATGAGCTCCGCGTGGATTACCAATACATCCGCGCGTTGCCGCACACTTCCCGTGAGCACTGCATCTACGTGCAGTTCACGTTTGAGCTTTTCGAAATCAGGCTCCTTACCTTTGTACCGAAACGCCGTGGAGCGCGCGATAACCCGCAGATCCGGTATCTGCGACAAGTGATCGATGAGGTCCTCGGTGATGCCATCTGGGAGGTACTCGTTAATCGGGTCCGCCGAGGCATTGACAAAGGGCAACACGGCCATGGACTTGATAGCTGTGGCGTTGTTGAAGTCGGCCGGCACGAGCGCGTCTTTCTCAGTAACCCTTGGGTTGTGCCGTGTGTAGAAGAGGGCACCGAGGATCGACATCACGACGACGAAGCCTGCGACGGTGAGCTTTTGCCTCCGCGGAACAGCCCGTTGCCGCTCGAGCTTCTCGAGCAGGGCCTCCATCGAAGAAAATCGGTCAACGGGATTGGGACTTAATCCACGCAAAAGTGCCCGGTGGACCGACGGGGGTACAGAATTCGAATTGGGCACTTCATTTACTTTGCGCAGCCGAATCTGCTCGAGGAGCGCACCGAAGTTGTCAGGGTTGAACGGAAGGATGCCGTACAGTCCTTGAAACAGTGCGGCGCAAAAGCTGTATTGGTCCGCTTTCTCGTCCACGCGCTCTCCCATCAGCTGCTCTGGCGCCATATAGGCGGGCGTTCCCATCAACCTGCCTGGCCGAGTGAGCACCACCGCGAGGGGCGCAAGGTTCGATGGGCCG
>DATFXF010000408.1:0-10655 GCA_035258565.1 Candidatus Acidiferrales bacterium | reverse complement strand
TCCTGCCCTTGCACTCCTGAATGACTAAATCAAAAAGGTGTCCCGCGTTGAGTCGAGCTCGCACAACGCGCGGCACCGGGGGGCTGGGTCCAATGGATTTCCATCCCAGAAACCCCTGGTACGGCCTTCCTGGTCTTGTGCGCATTTCATTCTGCTAGGATAGGCGGCGTGAGACGAGTGGGAAGACTTGTAATTGCGGCGCTGGCTTTGGCCGCCGGGCCGCCGGCGCGCTCCGAGCAGACGGGAGCAATCGAGTTTGTTGCCCGTGTGACGCCCTCCGCAGGCCGGCCCGAGCCTGCACGCCAGCTGACCTTCTATCTGCTGCGGAAGAGCTTTGCTGAGATTCAGAAAGAAGCGGAGGAAAGCGAACCCAAGCCCAATATGGATCAATTTATCGAAGGCCTGAGTGTGTCAGAGGAGCTAAAGGCCTGGATGAAGAAAAACCACTCGGTCAACCTCGCGGGGAGCGAATTCGCGCGCAAGCTGACCGCGGACGACATCCTCAACGTGAAGGAGTTTTACGACGCGTATCTGAAGCGCAACTCAGGCGGCACGACGCCCGGCTTCCCCACTCCGAAGTACCGCGCGCAGGACGCCCAGCAAAACCCGGAGAAATACAAACGTCAGATGGACGATTACCACAAGCTCCTACGCAAGTATATAGAGGCGAATCCTGCGAGCCCCGAGGAGATTGATGTGGAGCTCGAGGCCATCAATCCCGGCCCGCGCTGGGCGCAGCGAGAATCCGAGCACCGCCGCCGGAGCAGTCGGCGCACGCTTCAGTTGATCCAGACTCGGTACGTAGTGGCCAAGACAGACACCGACCTCGAGGGCCGCGGCAGCCTTACCGGTATCCTGCCGGGCGACTACTGGCTCAGCACGCTCGATACGGATGCGGTCGCCGGCGACATCCACCTCCGCTGGGATCTCCCGGTGACCGTGCAGGCGGGGCAGCCGACGCCCATGGAACTCTCCAACTTGAACGCCCTCGACCCGCAACCGGCCACCCGGTAGGCTAGGGCCTTTCCCGGCTTCCTCTTTTTGCCTCCCGCGAATACACTGGCCGCATGCCTGGAAGAGGCTGGGCACAAATACTTCCCTGGAACTCGCGATAGATGGGCACGCCCTGGCTTTGGATCACTTTCAACGCGTTCCTGCTCCTGATGCTGGCGGTGGACCTCGGCGTGTTTCATCGCCGGGCGCATGCCATTTCGCTGCACGAGGCAGGGGCCTGGAGTGTCGTCTGGGTGGTGGTTTCGCTGGCCTTCAATCTGGGAATCCTGCACTGGTCCGGGAAGACTCCCGCCCTCGAATTCTTCACTGGCTATCTGATTGAAAAATCGCTCAGTGTGGACAACATCTTCGTCTTTGTTCTGCTGTTCCGGTACTTCGCCGTGGAGCCTCGCTATCAGCATCGGGTGCTCTTCTGGGGCATCCTGGGAGCCCTGGTGATGCGCGGTGCAATGATCGCCCTCGGCGTGGCGTTGATTCGACATTTCGATTGGGCACTCTACCTGTTCGGCGCGTTCTTGGTCTATGCGGGCTTGAAAATGATCTCCCACAAGGACGAGGAGATCCATCCGGAGCGAAATCCCGTCCTGCGCTGGGCGCGGAAGTTTCTCCCGCTGACGCGGAACTATGAGGGCCAGAGGTTCTTTGCGCGCGACGCGGGCGCTGCGGGTAAGAAACAGAGGCGCTGGCGGGCCACACCGCTCCTCCTTGTGCTGCTGGTGGTGGAGACCACCGACCTGGCCTTCGCGCTGGACTCGATCCCCGCAGTTTTCGCCATCACCCGCGACCCCTTCATCGTCTATACCTCGAACGTCTGCGCCATCTTGGGCCTGCGCGCATTCTATTTCCTTCTGGCGGGTGTGCTGCCCTACTTCCGGTACTTGGGCAAAGGGCTGTCCATCGTGCTCATCTTCATCGGTGTGAAGATGCTGGGTGAGAAGTGGCTGCATATCCCGACGCACGTTTCCCTCGCGGTGGTCGGCGCAATCCTCAGCGTAGCGGTGCTGGCCTCGATAGTTGCCGCACAGGCCGCCGCGCGCGCGCAAAGCCGATCCAAAGCGGAACCAGCCCGCCCGGCATCGCCCCATACTCCGAGGGAGCGTTGAGGTGTCCCCGATCGCTAAGCTGATCGTCGAGCTCGCGGACCAGGATCCAGCTCTCCGCGAAGCCGCGGCAGCGGAGCTCTCGAAGCTCGGAGCCGCGCTGGCCGATGCCATCGTGGAAGGCTGGCGAACCGATCCTGAGCTCGCCACCTTGTTGGCCGTCCAGCCGACGGTCGGAGTTGCGGTCTGGCCTGAGCATTTCGAGAGAGTGCGCGCGGCGATGGGCTCCCCGCCGCTCGCCGAGGTCCCGCCCGATCAGGACGCCCTGGAATTTGAGGTACATCTCGGACGGCACGCCCACCTCGATATCCTGACGACAAAAGAGCCTGGTGAGAGCGGTGCCATCGCGCGCTTTCTCGAAAAATTTGGAGAGGGAATTCAGCAAGTGGAGTATCCAACCACCAATGTGGACCGGGCGGCGGAGGTGCTTCGCGCGCACTTCGGCCTCGAGCCCATCCACCTCGAAGCTCGCCCCGGCGCCGGGGGCGCACGCGTCAATTTCTTTCTAACCCGGAGGCCGGATGGCAGGAAAGTTTTGATCGAATTGGTCGAGGGGCCCGCGGAAAAACCCCAGGCCAAAGACCGCCGCTCGACTTAGCGGGATTTCGTTCGGTCTGCCTTCCGCTTTCGGCATGCAAGCCATGCCCGCAACACTTCAGCGACGCTCCACGCCTGGGCAATGCAGCCGCGGGGTGTGAACGGCGCATCGCCGTCGAAGATTTCGCTCAAGGTGCCGACCCCATGAGCCCGAAGCTGATGGGCGATGGGCTCGAGAAAGGAAAGCGCGCGCTCGGGGTAGCCATAGACGCGCAGGTGCGCCAAGACGAAGGGGCCGAGGAGCCAGGCCCACACCGTGCCCTGATGATAAGCGCCATCGCGCTGAGCTGGAGGGCCCCCGTAGTGACCTTGATAGTGCGGGTCACTCGGCGCGAGACTCCGCAGCCCGTGCGAGGTGAGCAGGTGCCGTGCGCAGGCATCCACGACGCCGCGCTGCTCGACCGGTTCGAGCGGGCTTTCCGGCAAGGAGACGGCAAAGATCTGATTGGGCCGCAGCGACGCGTCGGCGCCGAGGGGTCCGTCGATGACGTCAAAGCAGTAGGCCGCTGCAGGGTTCCAGAACCGCTCGAAGCTCGCGCGCACGCGTCGCGCCAGATCGTCATAGATGCCTGCGGGCTTCCCCAGCGCGCGCGCAAACTCCGCCATAGCAACGAGCGTGTTGTACCAGAGAGCGTTGATCTCGACTGGCTTGCCGATTCGCGGCGTGATCACGCAATCGCCCACCTTGGCGTCCATCCAGGTGACCTGCACGCCGGGCTCGCCGGCCGCGAGCAGGCCATCGGCGGGATCCACATGCACGTTGTAGCGTGTGCCGCGGAGATACCAATTCACTGTTTCGGCGAAGAGGGGAAAGAGTTCTCCGAGCAGGCCGGCATCGCGCGTTGCTGCGTAGTAGTGTCGCACCGCCTCGAAGTACCACAGCATCGCGTCCGCGCTATTGTACTCAGCCGCTTCGCCCAGCTGCGGCACAACATTAGGCAGCATGCCGCGGTCCACAAACCCCGCAAACGTGCGCAGGACGTTGCGCGCCATTTCCGGGCGCCCGGCTGCCAGGGTGAGCCCCGGCAACGAGATCATCGTGTCGCGGCTCCATTCACCGAACCAGTGATAACCTGCGATCACCGAGCGCGCATCCGGATCATCTAACAAGGGCCGCGCGACAAGGAACTGGTCAGCCGCCAGCACGAGCTGGCGCACCCAGCCGGGGGCCTCCGAGGAAACCGTGGCGTGCGCCGCAGCCCACAGGCTCAGCAGCTCCTGCTCGTGCCTCAGTCTTGTTTCAAAGGCCGCGTAGCCGTCGAGCTCCGGCGCCGACTCGGTGCTCGAGACAATGGTCACTGAGTCACCCGGCTCCAGGCGTGCGTGAAATGTGCCTGCATGCAGATGGTCTTCGCGGTCCTCGAGGCCCCGGTAGCGTTCGACGGCGAGATCGAAGTCGCGATACCAGATATGTGCGGGCTCCGCGAGCGCGGAGGCACTCAATAGGTAGAACGGCACCGCACCATCGAAGGCCACGATGCGTAGGCTACGCCGGAGCGGTGTGACGCTCATCTGCCAGTTGTTGGCGCGCGTGCTCCTAGAGAAGTCGCGGTAGTTGACCAGAGCCTTAAGCTCAAGCTCGAGCGGCTCGCCCACCGTGCCGCGCAGGTAGTCATACCGGACGTAAGTCGTATTCTCGCCCGGGTGCATCCACACGCGCTTCTCAACGAGCGCATCAGCAAGGGCAAAGGTCCACACCGGGGTGGTACCTTCGAGTCGGAACCTTTCGATCTGGAGATAACCCTTGGGCGCAATGGCGCCGCCGAGCCAGCGATTCGTAGCCAGGGGAAATTCTTGGCCCGCATAGCGCGCGGTTTCGTCGAGCTTGGCGACGAGCAGAGTCCTGCCGAATGGTGGCTTGAGCGCGGCAAAGAGCAGGCCGTGAAAGCGCCGCGTGGCCAGGCCGGCGACCGTGCCCGAGGCGAACCCGCCGAGGCCGTTGGTTACGAGCCATTCGCGCCGCTCTGCGGCGTCAAGCGATCCGCAAATCTCCCGGCCAAAATCGACCGGAGACACACCGCCCGTCGCGATCTCTTCTGCCTGGAGGGCTTGCGGCTTCGCAGTCACCGGTCGTCATCGCCCCAAGATGCTCAGGCCCGGTCGATCGAACGCTCGGCCTACAGCGGGGCAACCTCACAGAACACCTTAATGGCGTTCTTAGCCTCGGTCAGCGTTTCGATCAGCTCCTGGTAACGCTCGAGCCCCTGAATCCTGTGCGTCAGCAATTGGCAGAGCCAGCCGGGATAGGAAAGCTCGGCTTGAGCAAAGTCCTTCACGCCCTGTTCAAAGTATTCGCGGCTGGCGTTCACGCTGCCCACCGCCACTTTGTTCCCCAGCACAAAGCTGAGATTAATTTTATCACTCGGGACTTCCGGTGTCGTCGGTGGTCATGTCGTACGTGCCGATTTCATCGTAAAGGCTTGAGCCGGGCCGGCGAACAGTGGCCGTGACATACTCACCCGGCTGGAGCTCTGTCACGTTTGGCCCCACGGCCTCCACGCGGCCAAAGCTCTCATGACCGGTGATTAGGTACTCGTACCCGGGCGGCGCCGCGCCATAGAGCCCCGGTTGATCTCCTTGTCGGTACCATCCACGCCTACGCGCAAGATTTTCACGAGCACCCCGCGCCCCTGAGACACCTCCTCGAGACCAGGCTTCGCAACTTCCCGCAGATGGATGCTGTTGGGCTTTCCCGGAATGACCGCGATGGCTTTCACGGAATTATTCCCCGCTTTGCTCGATGAGTTTGGCGACCAGGCCGGTCCAGCCCGTCTGATGAGCGGCGCCCAGCCCGGCGCCGGTATCGCCGTGGAAGAATTCGTAGAAAAGGATGAGGTCGCGCCAGTGCGGATCGGTCTGGAATTTTTGAAAGCGGCCGAAGACGGGACGGCAGCCGTTCGGCTCCAAGCGCTGGAAGATGCGGATCAAGCGACGAGACAACTCGCAAGCCACTTCCCAAAGCGTCTGCATCCGACCCGAGCCCGTGGGGCATTCCACTCTCAGCTGGTCGCCATAGTAATAATGGAATTTTTGCAGCGATTCGATGAGCAGGTAGTTCACCGGAAACCACACCGGCCCGCGCCAGTTGGAATTGCCCCCAAAGAGCCCGGTGGTGGATTCGGCGGGCTCATAGTCCACGCGGCTTTCGTGGGTGTCGGTACGGAAGATATAGGGGTGCTGCTCGTGGAACTTCGAGAGCGCGCGGATGCCGCCGAGCGAAAGAAACTCTCTCTCATCGAGCATATAGCGGAGCACACGCACGAGTTGCGCGCGGTTCACTAGCGAAAGGAGCCGCCGCACCCCCTGCTTCGAACGCTGGGACATGTCAATGAGGTCCGGCACGTCGGGCGCATTCTCGATGAACCACTGCATCCGCCGCTGGAACCCCGGCAGCCGGTCCACGATCTCGGGCTCAAGTGTTTCCACGGCGAACAGCGGAATCAGCCCGACCATCGAGCGCACCTGGAGGAAGTGATGGCTGCCGTCCGGCAGGTGGAGCACATCGTAATAGAAGCCATCCTCCTCGTCCCAGAGCGCAATGCCTTCCCCGCCGCGGTCGTTCGTGGCGCGCGCAATATAGATGAAGTGCTCAAAGAACTTGCTGGCAACGTCCTCGTAGGCCGGATCTTCGCGGGAAAGTTCGAGCGCCATGGCCAGCATATTCAAGCAGTACATGCCCATCCAGCTCGTGCCATCCGACTGTTCGAGGTGCCCACCAGTGGGCAGTGGCATCGAGCGGTCGAACACCCCGATATTGTCGAGACCGAGGAAGCCGCCCTGGAAGACATTCCTCCCTTCCGGGTCTTTGCGGTTCACCCACCAGGTGAAGTTCAGCAGCAGCTTGTGAAAGACGCGTTCGAGAAATGCGCGGTCGGCATGGCCGCGAAGGCGCTTTTCGATCTTGTACACGCGCCAGGCCGCCCAGGCGTGGACCGGTGGGTTGACGTCGCTGAAGGCCCACTCGTAGGCCGGCAACTGGCCGTTCGGGTGCATATACCACTCGCGGAGGAGCAGGATGAGCTGCTCCTTGGCGAAATCTGGGTCCACCAGCGCGAGCGTAATCGAGTGGAAGCCCAGGTCCCAGGCGGCATACCACGGGAACTCCCACTTGTCGGGCATGGAGATCACGTCGCCGTTGTAAAGGTGCGTCCAGTCGTGATTGCGGCCGCGTTTGCGCTGTGGCGGAGGTGGTGGCTGAGCCGGATCGCCTTCGAGCCAAATGCGGACATCGCAGTGATAAAACTGCTTCGACCAGAGCATCCCGGCGAAGGCCTGGCGCTGGATGTTGCAGGCGTCTCCTGAGCAGCAGCGGCCCCGGCGCGGAGCATAGAATTCGTCAGCCTCGGCGATACGCTGTGCGAAGATGGTCTCAAACTGGCTGTCCGGCAGGAGAGCAGAAGGTTTCTGATCGGTGAAGCGCAACCGCAGCGTGACGCTTGCGCCGGGTGCAATCTGGAATCGGTAGAACGCCGACGCTTTCGTGCCCGTCTGCGCCGGGTTCACCGCTTGGCGGATGCCATGGACAACGTAATCGTGGATGCTGTCCTTGACGTAAGGTGTGCGATTCTCCACGCCGAACAGCCGCTTGAAGTTCGTTTCGTTCTCGGTGAAGAGCAGTTCCGCCTCGCCTCCCTCGGCACGCTTGGGACGGGTTTCACAAAGCAGCCAGCGCGTTCCGTAAGCCTTGTGCTGCGCCTCAATCACCTTGGCACCGGACGCAGCTTCCAAGGAAGCAGAGGCGCGCAAAACAATCGGGCGAAAGGGATCGCGGCCCCACGACCACGTGTTGCGGAACCAGATCGTGGGCAACAGATCAAGCCCGGCGGCTTCCGGACCGCGGTTATGCGCCGAGACACGGATCAAGATGTCCTCAGACGTAGCTTTGGCGTATTCGATGAACAGGTCGAAGTAGCGGTCTTCGTCGAAGATACCCGTGTCCAGGAGTTCCAATTCCGGAGCTTCGCGCCCGCAGCGGCGATTCTCCTCGAGAAGTTCCGCATAGGGGAACTCCGCCTGTGGGTACTTGTAGAGGAATTTCATGTAGGAGTGCGTGGGCGTGGAGTCCAGGTAGAAGTAGTATTCCTTCACATCCTCGCCGTGATTGCCTTCGTTGCCGCCAAGCCCAAACAGACGTTCCTTCAGAATCGGATCGCGGCCATTCCAGAGCGCCAGCGCAAAGCAAATAAGCTGATGGCGATCCGAAATGCCTCCGATGCCGTCTTCGCCCCAGCGGTAAGCGCGCGAGCGGGCATGATCATGCGGGAAATAGTCCCAGGCCGTGCCGTAGGGGCTGTAGTCCTCGCGGACCGTGCCCCACTGGCGCTCGGAAAGATAGGGTCCCCACCGTTTCCAGTGCACCTTGCGCGAGCGCGACTCTTCAAGCCTTCGATGCTCAGCAGTCATGCGCGGGCGTCTCTCCTCGAACGGCTCGTGGCTACCGAGCACGGGCGAACGAAATCGAGCGGGCCCTTGAGCTTAACGCAATTGGATGCAAAATTGGCGAGTAGGTCGCGGAGGATTTTGAATCGGGCTTGTCGCCGCCCCGTGACTTGCGCGAACGGATGGAAAGCCCACAAGGTCCGCTTGGGGGGGCAGCCTGAGACGCAGGCTGTGCTCCCAGCTGCGCGAAGGCCGCCCGCTGCGCCGGGACAAGCGCGAGAAGAAGGAAGAGAACCGAAAGGGTCTCAGCCCGATCGCCTAGCGGTCGGGCCGTTCGCATTACGTTATGTGCTCGTCGCCGGCGCAATCAGTCCACCGGCTTGACAGATTCCATGAGCGCAAAAAAACCTTCCGCCAGTGTGGGGTGGATATAAACGGCGCCTTTCAGCAGGGTGTAAGGCAGGCGAGCCATCATGAGCACACCGAGCATCTGCACGAGCTCGCCTCCTTCAGTGGCCAAAATGGACGCGCCAAGGATGTGGTCGTTCGCGGCATCGACGACAAGCTTCATTAGCCCGGCGGTCTCGTCGCGCTCGATGGCGCGGGCGACGTTGGCCATCGGGGTCCTCCCGATTTTCAGTACGTATCCTTTTGTTCGGGCCTCCTTTTCGGTTAGGCCGACACCTCCGAGTTGTGGGTCGGTGAAGACCGCATACGGCACGTAGCGGTCATCGATGCTCAGATTCTTGCCCTCGATCAGATTGGCGTACACGATCTGGTAGTCGTTGTAAGAAATGTGCGTAAAGGCTGGTCCGCCCTTGACGTCTCCCAGCGCCCAGATACCCGGAACACTGGTTTCCAGCCGACCGTTCACTCTGATAAAGCCTTGGCTATCGGTTTCGACTCCTGCTTTATCTAGTCCCAGGCCATCCGAGTTGGGCTTTCGGCCCGCGGCTACGAGCAGATGGGAGCCTGAAAGCGTGAGGCGGCCTTTCGACCCCTCGAGGGTCAGTGTGATCTGACCGTCGGACCTTTGGACACGTGTGGTGCGTGCATTTAACTCGAAGCGGACCCCCTCTACTTCAAGGATCTTTCGCAGCTCGTTGGCGACTTCTGCGTCTTCCCGAGATAGAATCTGGTCGCTTTGATGAACCACGGTGACACGGCTACCGAAACGTCGGAACATCTGGCCGAACTCCAGCCCAATGTAGCCACCGCCCAGAACCAACAGGTGTTCGGGTAGTTCAGTTAGTTCCATGATGCTGGCGTGGGTCAGATAGCTGACCACGTCCAGGCCTTCAATGCGGGGGATTGCGGCCCGGGCCCCCGTGTTGATGAAGATGCGCTCGCTTTCGAGCACCTCGTCGTTCACCGCCACCCGACGAGAATCGAGGAATTGTGCCGGCCCGCGGTGCAAGTGCAGATTCGGGCGCTGATCGACCCTGCGTTGCTGCCCAGACCGGAAACTTTGCACAACTTGATTCTTGCGGGCCACAACCGCAGGCAGATCGACGCTCACCTGGTCGGCGCGCACGCCCCACCGCGCGGCGTTCCGAGCGTAATAGGCCACTTGGGCGCTGGCCACCATCGTCTTGGTTGGAGTGCAGCCGGTGTTGATGCAGGTACCGCCCAAGTGCCCTTTCTCGATCAAGGCTACGGTCCAGCCGAGGTCAGCCAATTTCTGAGAGAGTGGATTGCCCGCCTGGCCGGAGCCGATGACGATCGCGTCATACCTCATACAAGGAAACTCCTTCTCAACCTAACCGCTCGCACGGGTGATCCGCGACGCGGAGCGCATTGGCCATGATTGTCAGTCCAGGGTTCACGGTGACGCTCGAGGGGAAAAAGCTGGCAGCCACAAGGTAGAGGTTGTCCACGTCGCGGCCCCGCAATTGACGTCGAGCGCTCATCAATCGGATCGCGACTGAACCCTCTTGAAAGGTCACAAGAAGGCCGAAGTCGTCGTCTAGTTGGGCCCCAGGAAGGAAACTCACATGCCCACTGTCGGCGGCCAGTTATCGCCGCGGTGGGAGTGTATGTCTTCCGCATCCGCAGGTGCAACCTTGACATGGGGAGTGCCACAGAATTCCTGCATCCTACCTCCCGGGTTCCATCTCGTCTCACAAAACTGAGACCAAGACCCAAATGAAGGTTGACCTGTGAGTAGCGATACCGCGGGGCCGCCAAGCGAGAGAGATCCATGAACACACGCACTCAGACGCCTGGCAGGAAGTTTGTCATCACCGCTCCCCACATTCCCCTGTTTCCATCCTGAGCAGTCGTGCACAAACTCGATTTGGCTACAAAGAGAGACTGGCCGAGGCACTTCGGTCTGGGGGTAGATGAGGGGAAGCGCCTCGGCCTCTCTTACCCGCGCCGGGGCTTCTGTGGGCAAGATCTCATTTAGGCGGCGTTTCCATCGCTTCGTAGAAACTCGTATCGCTCGAGGGTGGCCACGACGCCCACTCGGCGATCAGGTTGAGGCTGGATTCGGCCCAGGCAACTCACCCTCACTGGGCCGACCATTGTGATATCGTGGGGAAGCGTCATCACGATCTCAACGGG
>DATFXF010000407.1:0-27059 GCA_035258565.1 Candidatus Acidiferrales bacterium | reverse complement strand
CCGGCCTGCGGGCATACGGAACGTGGAAACCGAAGGAGCCGAGGAGAGTTTTGTTGCCGGTTGTGCGGGCACGCTGGGCTCGCGGACCACATCGCCGCGCGGAATATTCGCGCGCGGGCGCTAGGCGATGCGCCAAACGGGTTTCTACCCAAGGTCGCGGCAGCGATGCCAACGACAAGTTCGCTTGCGTCAAGTGAATAATCGCCACGTTAGAGTTACCTCCGAGCGCAACAAGGCGGGCATGGAAAGCATTCAAGTCACCCTGCCGGACGGGAAGACGCTCCAGGTGCCTCGCGGCACGACTCCGAAGGAGATTGCGCAGAAAATCTCCCCGCGACTTGCCGAGGAGGCCCTGGTAGCGCGCGTCACCCCGGTCGGAAACGGCACCGGCGAGCTCGTGGATCTCACCCGGCCACTCGAGGGCGACGCCAAGCTCGCCATCCTCACCCGCGACGACCCCCAGGCGCTCGAAGTCTTCCGCCACTCGGCCGCGCACTTGCTTGCGGCGGCAGTGCTCGAGCTTTTTCCCAACGTGAAGCTCGGCATCGGCCCGCCGATCGAGCACGGCTTTTTTTATGAATTCCTGCGCGAGGAACCCTTCACCTCGCAGGATCTCCAGCGCATCGAGGCCAAGATGCGCGAGCTTGCAGAGAAAAACATCCCCAACGAGCGCAAACTCCTGCCCAAGCCCGAAGCCCTGGCGCTCTACCGGAACTCCGGCCAAACGTTCAAGTGCGAGCTCGTGGAGGAAAAAGCGACCGAGCCGATGGTGTCGTTTTACACCACCGGCAAGTTCATTGATTTCTGCCGCGGGCCTCACATCCCCTCGACCGGCCGCATTCGCGCGTTCAAGTTGATGAACGTCGCCGGGGCTTACTGGAAGGGACAAGAAGGCAATCCGCAGATGCAGCGCATCTACGGCGCCTGCTTCTATACGCAGGCCGAGCTCGATGAGTACCTCCACGAGCTCGAGGAAGCCCGGCGGCGCGACCATCGGCGGCTCGGGCCAGAGCTCGGCCTGTTCAGCATCGAGGAGGAAGCAGGCCCGGGGCTGATCTTCTGGCACCCTAAGGGGGGCCTGGTGCGCAAGCTGATGGAAGACTGGCTGCGCGACGAACTCCTGCGCCGGGGCTACCAGCTGGTTTTCACCCCTCACGTGATGCGCCTCGAGCTCTGGAAAACCAGCGGGCACACCGATTTTTATCGCGAGAACATGTTCAGCCCGATTGAGGTGGAAAAGGCCGATTACCAACTCAAGCCAATGAACTGTCCGGGGCACATCCTGATTTACCGTAGCCAGTTGCACAGTTATCGCGACCTCCCCATTCGCCTGGCCGAGCTCGGCACGGTCTATCGATACGAGCGCTCGGGCGTGCTCCACGGGCTGCTGCGCGTGCGCGGTTTCACTCAGGACGACGCGCACATCTTCTGTACCCCGGACCAGATCGAGAGTGAAATCGCCGCCTGTGTGGACTTCGCCTTCGCCGTATTGCGCACCTTTGGCTTCGACCGCTTCGAAGTCGAACTCTCCGCACGCGACCCGGCCCAAGCGGAGCGCTACGCCGGCACCGTGGAGGACTGGGAACGTGCCGAGGGCGCTCTGGTGAACACGCTCAATCGGATGAAGATCCCCTTCCGGCGCATGGAAGGAGAAGCGGTCTTTTATGGCCCGAAGATTGACGTGAAGTTGATTGACGCCATCGGGCGGCCCTGGCAATTGACCACGGTGCAATTCGATTTCAACCTTCCGAAGCGCTTCCGCCTCGAATACGTCGGCGAAGACGGCAGCCGCCACCAGCCGCTCATGGTGCATCGCGCGCTGTGGGGCTCGGTCGAGCGCTTCTTCGGCATCCTTATCGAGCACTATGCCGGAGCGTTCCCCTCCTGGCTCGCACCCGTGCAGGCCGAGGTGCTTCCGGTCAGCGAAAAATCCATCGACTACGCGAAGCTGGTGGCGGAGAGGCTTGTGGTCGCGGGTTTCCGCGCGCATCTTGACGACCGCAATGAGAAGCTGCAGGCCAAGATCCGTGACGCGCAACTGCAGAAAGTGCCCTATATGCTCGTGGTCGGCGCCAAGGAAGCAGAGGCCGGCAGCGTCGCCGTGCGCCACCGCTCCAAGGGCGACCTCGGCGCCCGCCCGCTCCCGCAATTCCTTGATGACCTGCGCAAAGAAGTGGAATCGAAGGCCGTGGCCTGATCAGGCACCTAGCTGAGCGCAACCGACGGCGCACGGAGCCGCAAATGAAACGAGCCTCGTTGGCCTCCCTGGCATTGCTTTTGGGTTCTGCCCTGGGGCACCCACAGTCGGCCACGGCGCCGGATTCGGCGCGATGGTTCGCCTATGATCGAAAGCAGCCACTCGACATCCAGGAGAAGGCCACCTACGACCGCTATGGCGTCAGGGTGATTGACCTCACCTGCGCCAGCCCGCGGCAGGGCCGTGTCACCGCCTTCCTTGTCGTGCCGCGCGGGAAGGGACCATTTGCGGCCATCCTGTTCGGCCACTGGGGCGGCGGCAATCGCACGGAATTCCTGCCGGAAGCCGAGCTCTACGCCCAAGTCGGCGCCATTTCCTTGCTGATGGATTACCGGTGGACGCGACCGACTCCTTGGCGCCGCAGCGTTCCAAACATGGACAAACCTGAACTGGACAGGGAAATCTACTCGCAGGCCGTGGTGGACCTGCGCCGGGGGTTCGATTTGCTGCTGGACCGGCCGGATGTGGACCCCAAGCGAGTGGCCTACGTCGGCCATAGCTATGGTGCGCAGTGGGGCGCCATCCTCTCCGCGGTGGACCGAGGCATGAAGACCACGGTATTGGTGGGCGGCACGCCGACCCTGGCCGATGTCTTGCTGCATGACTCCCCGGACGTAGAAGAGTTCGTCAAGACCAGAAGGGCTCAGGTCGAGAAATACATCGAGGTGAACAAGTCGCTCGATGCCGTCAACTTCATCCCGCGCGGTGCACCCATCCCGCTGCTTTTTCAGTTCGCGCGGTTCGAGCAGTACTTCAGCCGCGAGGCGATGGATCGCTACATCCAGGCCGCCAGCGAGCCCAAGTGGATCAAGTGGTACGACACCGGGCATGACCTGAACGATGTCCGGACGCTGCTCGACCGCGCCGAATGGCTCGAAAAGCAGATCGGGCTCAAGGCGCTCGGTCCGGTTCTCGAGAAGCAGCTGCAAGGAACGCCCCCCTAGCCAGGGTTGCGCAGACAGTCAGTGCTTCCTCCGGGACGGACGGCGGCATTTCCAGGTGAGGCTGTGGTTGAGCCATGCTATACTTCTCGGCCCGTCCCTGCCGGCGGGCCCGCTCTAGCAGCTAGCCGGGGCAGGTGGGTTTGCCCCGTCAAATTGCGGAGGAAACCCTGCCGATCGTGGAGGTGGATCTATCGCCGAACGTGGCTTCCGGCCGAACGACCGGATCCGTGTGAACGAGCGCATCCGGGCGCGAGAAGTGCGTGTCGTTGACGAAGAGGGCAATCAGCTGGGCGTGATGCAGCCGTTCGAGGCCCTCAAGATTGCCCGCGAGCAAGGTCTGGATGTGGTGGAGATCTCGCCCACTGCCGACCCCCCGGTCTGCAAGATCACTGATTACGGGCGCTACCTCTATCAACTGAACAAGAAGGCCCACGAGCAGCGCAAGCATCACAAGGGCACTCAGCTCAAGGAAGTGAAGTTCCGGCCCGCGACAGCCGAACACGACTATCAGGTGCGCAAAAACCAGATCATCAGATTCCTTGGCGAGGGCCACAAGGTCAAAGCGATGATCTTTCACCGCGGCCGCGAGATGGCCCATCAGGAAGTGGGGCGGGCCAAGATGGACCGACTGCTGAAAGAAATTGCCGAGCACGCCCAGGTGGAGATCGGGCCGCGCATGGAAGCGAACATTCTGATGACGCTGCTCGCACCGCGGAAGGGTGGCGCGGTGCGGCCCGCGGCAGGCTCCGGCCAGTCCTAAGCACCGGCGAAGCCGAAGAAAGGAAGTTGTGGCCAAGAAACGGAAGCTCAAGACGCATCGCGGCGCGGCCAAGCGCTTTAAGGTCACGGCCACTGGCAAGGTCCTGCGCATGCATTCGGGCAAGCGTCACTTGCTCGGAACCAAGCCAGCCAAGCGTATGCGCCACCTGAAGAAGCTGACCGAGGTACATTCCGCCGACGTTCGCAACGTCCGGCAGATGTTGCCGTATACATAGTGGGCCCTGCCGGCTGCCTGCAGGCGGAGCGATTTGTTCGCTTGCCACCTGGGATCCCACGAGGCGGCCCGGGCACATTTTCAACACGCCGTGGAGACAAGCCCGCCGTTCCGGCACAGGATAGGGGGGAGCGTGCGCTCGTTGCGGCGTCTCTGCCTCAGGAGAGAAAGAAATGGCCAGAGTCAAGCGCGGCACAAAACGCCGTGCGCGTAGGAAGAAGTTCCTGAAGCGCACAAAAGGCTTTTTCCTTACGAAGAGCAAGCTCTTCCAGGCGGCGCAGGAAGCCGCCGGGCGTGCCGAACGCTATGCCTATCGCGACCGCCGCAACCGCAAGCGGCAGTTTCGCCAGCTGTGGATCCAGCGTGTCGGCGCGGCGGCACGGGCAAACGGACTCTCCTACAGCCAGTTTATGCACGGCCTGAGGGTCGGCGGGGTCGAAATCGACCGCAAGGTGCTTGCCGACCTGGCCGTGCGCGATGCGGCGGCCTTTGCGCAGTTGGTGGCCAAGGCCAAGCAGGCCCTCGGTGCTTCCGCGTAACCGCCTTTTCTGTCATCCCGAGCCGAGCGCAGCGCTGGCCCTGAGCCCAGTCGAAGGGCACTCTCGGGATAACACGCATAGTAAAAGGCCAGGGATCTGTCGCCCTTAGGCGACAGGGGAATCGCCCTTCCACGGATTTTTCCTGAATGATCCATCCGTCGCGTGGATAATGTCTCCGAAGTTGTCGCATTTATGCGACGGAGTAATCACAATGGTGTAATCTTCGCCCTCCGCCCATGCACCCATGACAACCAAAACCAATAGCGTGGCACAAACCCTCCGGCAGCTCGGCATCACCCGGGCCGAGCAGGTGGCGCCCCTGTTTGCCGAGGTGCGCGCCGAATTCGACCGCGCCGCCCAGGCGGTGCGCGACGAGGCGAGCTGGAAAGCATTTCGCGACGCCTGGCTCGGGCGCAAGTCGGGCGTCTTGACGCACATCACCGACAATTGGCTGAAGCCCACTCCGCCCGAGCTGAAGCGTGCCGTAGGTCAGGCACTCAACGAGTTGCGCGCGCACGTCGAAGCCTCGATCGAGGCCAGCCGCGCCGGGGTGGAGGCTGCAGCGGAGCGCGCCGCCCTCGAACGCGAGTGCGTGGACCTCTCGCTGCCGGGCGTCCAGCGGCCCATCGGCGCGCGCCACCTGCTCCGGCAGACATTCGAGGAAATCGAGCGCATCTTCCTTTCCCTGGGCTACACCGTGGTCGAGGGCCCGGAGATCGAGACGCCCTATTACAATTTCGAGGCGCTGAACATTCCTGAACATCACCCCGTGCGCGACAACATGGATACGTTCTATCTCGAGAGGCCTGCGGGCGCTCCCCCGCTGCTGCTGCGCACGCACACCTCGCCAATGCAGGTGCGCACCATGGAAAAGCAGCGGCCCCCCGTGCGCATCATCGTGCCGGGCAGGGTCTATCGCCGCGACAACCCCGACGCTACTCATTCCTTCGCCTTCCACCAGATCGAAGGCCTGGCGGTGGATCTAGACATCACCTTCTGCGACTTCAAGGGCACGATCGAGTATTTCGTCCGGCAGTTCTTCGGCCCCAAGGTGAAAACCCGTCTGCGCCCGAGCTACTTTCCGTTCACCGAACCTTCCGCCGAAGTGGACGCGAGCTGCCACGTTTGCGGCGGCAGCGGCTGCCGCATTTGCAAGTTCGCCGGCTGGATCGAGTTGTTCGGCGCCGGCATGGTGAACCCGGCGGTTTACGGTTTTGTGAACTACGACGCCAAGCGCCTGAGCGGTTTTGCATTCGGCATGGGCGTGGAGCGTTTTGCCATGCTCAAGTACGGCATCGACGACCTGCAGTTGTTTTACCAAAATGACGTGCGCTTCCTGCGCCAGTTCCTGTGAGCGGCGTCGCATGATCGCACCATGAAGATTCTCTACAATTGGTTGAAGGAGTTCGTGGATGTCACTGCGCCGCCGGCGGAACTGCGCTCACGGCTCTCGCTTACCGGCACCGCGGTCGACGCGATCGGCGACTCCCCTGCCGGGCCGGTATTCGACGTGGAGGTGAACACGAACCGCCCCGACTGCCTGGGCCATTACGGCGTGGCGCGTGAAGTGGCGGCGCTTTATGAGCTGCGGCTGAAGCGCGTCGAGGTGAAGCTCAAGGAGGCAGCGGAGAAGGCCGCTGGCGTGACGCGCGTCGAAATTGAATGTCCCGAGCTGTGCGGGCGCTATACGGCGCGCGTGATCCGCGGGGCAAGAGTGGCTCCGTCGCCCGATTGGCTCCGGCAGCGGCTCGAAGCACTGGGTCAGGCTTCGATCAACAACGTCGTGGACGTGACCAACTACGTGATGTTCGAGCTCGGCCACCCGACCCACGCCTTCGATTTCGACACGCTGGCCGAGCGGCGAATCGTCGTGCGGCGCGCCCGCCCGGGGGAGAAAATACGCACGCTCGACCACATCGAGCGCACTCTTTCGCCCGAGATGTGCGTGATTGCGGACGCGGCGCGCAGCGTGGCCATTGGCGGCATCCTGGGTGGCGCCGAGACCGAGATCACATTTTCGAGCCAGAATGTCCTGCTCGAATCGGCGTGGTTCGACCCCATCTCCATCCGGCGCACTGCGAAAGCGCTGGGGCTCAGGACCGAGGCTTCGACTCGGTTCGAGCGCAGCGCCGATCCGGAGATGGCTGAGCTCGCTTCGCGCCGCGCGACCGCCCTGATCCAGCAGCTCGCCGGTGGCGAAATCCTCGCGGGCGTGGTGGATGTCTATCCGGGGCGCCGACCGGCCAAAAAGATTGAACTCACGCGCAAGGAACTGCTGCGCGTGATGGGCGCGGACGTGCCCGACAAAGAGATCGAAGGGATCTTAGGCGCGCTGGGCTTTGATCCTGTGCGCGTGGACTCAGCCCGCGGCAGTAGCGGCTCGCTGATGGCTGCCTGGGAATGTCGCCAGCCCCCTTGGCGACCGGACGTTGAACGCGACGTGGACTTGATCGAAGAGGTGGCGCGGCAGTATGGCTTCGATCGGTTCCCATCGCGGCTCCCGCCCGCCAAGCAACCTGCGGCACGCCTGCCTCACGTCGAGGCCGAAGATCTCCTGCGGGAGCGCCTGCGCGGGTTGGGTTACCACGAGATCATCGCAATCCCCCAGGTCAACCCCGATCAGGACGCGCTCTTCCGCGACGAGGGAGTGACGCCCGCGCGCCTAGCCAACCCGCTCTCCGAAGATGCCTCGATGTTGCGTAGCACGGGCCTGGTGACGATGGCAGCGACGTTGGCATGGAACCTGAACCACAGCCAGCGCAACCTGCGGCTCTATGAAATCGGCAGCGCCTATGCGTTCCGCGGGAAAGAACCGATCGAGACCCGCATCCTCACCCTGGGCGCTACCGGCCTCGCGCGCGAGAAGGGCGTCTACGAAACGCAGCGGGAGTACAACTTCGCCGACTTGAAAGGCGATCTCGAACGACTGGGCCAGCTGGCCGGCGGGCTCGCGTGGGAGTCCGGCGCGCCGGCGTGGCTCCACCCTACGCGCGCCGGAAAGGTTTTTCTGGCCGCGTCGGCCCACTCGAATGGCCCGAGCGAGCTGGGCTGCGCCGGCCAACTCGCCCGCCGCGTGGCGGAGCAGTTCAAGCTCAGGCAGGAAGTCTTCCTGGCCGAGCTCCGGCTGGACCCGCTCTATCGAAGCTACTTTGAGACCCGCGCGGCGCTCCGATACGATCCGCTGCCGCGTTTCCCGGCGGTCGAGCGCGATTTTTCTCTGCTTCTCGCTGAGGGCACGCGCTTTGCCCAGGTCGTTGAAGCAATCCGCGCGCTCTCCATCGCCGAAGTGTCGCACATCGAGGCCGTCGACCTGTTCCGCGGGGGGCAGATCCCCGCTGGCAAGTATTCGTTGCTGGTGCGCATCACGTTCCAGAGCCGCGAAGCCACCCTCACCGAAGCGCAGCTTTCCGGCTTCACTGACCGGATCGTCACCGCGCTCGAGCAGCAGCTCGGCGCCACCCTGCGCTCGGAATAGGGGGAGCCAGAGAATCGCCCTTGTGCACCGGCGCGGCAGGCGGCAGAATGGGCAGCATTGGGTTGGGAGAGGCACGGTGGCCAAAGGCATAAAAGTCGAAATCTACGACCAGAGCTACACGATCGGCGGGGGGTTGGAGGAAGCTTACGTCACTGACCTGGCGCGCTACGTGGATACGAAAATGCGCGAGGTCGCCGAGGCTTCGAAGACCGTGGACTCACTGCGGGTTGCGGTGCTGGCGGCGCTGGCCATCGCCGACGAGCTGTACACGCTGCGCAAAGGGCAGGAGGAGCTCACCGGCTCGCTGCGTGAGCGGGCCACGCGTTGCCTGACACTCGTCGAACGCGCGCTCAAGCAGTCCGCCTAACAGCGGTACACCACTCGAGACGCGCAGCCCTACACTCGAGCAGCTCGATGCACTCTTGCACTCTCGAACTCTGGACGGTCGCAACTCTCTAGCTAGCTAGAAAATGTACGGCAGCAACCGATAACGAACGCGCCGCGTATACGCGTCATAACCGTCTAATTTTTGCCTTAGAAATCGTTCTTCGATCCGGATTCGCACCGCGATCAGCAGGATCGGTACGCTCGCCAGCAAAGCTGCTGCATACGATTCCAGCCACAACGCCATGCCCACGGTCAAAGGGATAAACCCCGCATACATCGGATGCCGCACGATGGCGTAGACTCCCGTATCGACCACAACTTGGTGTCGCTCCTTCTGATCCTTCACTACCGGCGCCGCAAACGCGTTCTCTCGCAGCGCCAGCGCCATGATCCACCAGCCCGCCACAAACAAGACCAGCCCCAGGGTCGAAACAACCCTTCCGGGCTTCCTCAACAAGTGAAAACGGAAGACATCCAACGGTATGAAGATCAGCAGTCCATAGAAAGCAGCCACGAATGCCAGCAGCACGATTCTGTCCGACATCGGCTGTCCTTTTTGGATCGGTCCCTTGAACCTCTCTCGCAGCAACTCCTCATGGCCCTCGGACAGGGTCCACATCGTCAGGACGGAAGCCAGGAGAGTTATGCCGAGGAATATCCACGCCCGTGGCCAATCGAGAGTCCAAGCCGGCAAAAACAGCGGCACTCCAAAGCTGGCCACCGTGTAGAGAACAGCGAGTATCAACCGAGAGATGGACATATCCTCCAGCTCGCGCCCTCGGATGATTCTGCGGCAGGAGAACTGGTCAAGATCGTTCGGCTTGAGCCAGCCTTATTTTCTGCGCGCTCGGATGTCGTCGTAAACGATGATGGAGACTACGACGAGCACCCATACGGGGAAAACTCCCATACCGGGGATGGCTTCGGCAATCAACCCTGGCAAGATAGCCCATCGTCGGCCGAGAATTAGAAACAGGAGGAATGCGGTTCCAAGGTCGATCACCCACTCGACCGGCGGGACAAGCTCGGCCCAGAAAGAAATCACATCGGAGACCACCGCCAGTGCTAAAGCAAGGGCCAACCGCTTCCACGAAGGACGCTTCGCCGGAGCAAGCGCTTGATCTGCGCTAACTACTGCGGGGCTTCGCGTTGGAACGCTCTCGACCGTTTTCGCCAGCATGTTTGGATACTGCCACGATCGGACCGGCGCTGCAACCATCCGAGCCCCGTTGTCCCGGAGTCCATGAGTTACACTCGGATCAAACCGGACAACTCGAGGTAGATCCCAACCGCTCGTGGTAAAGTGCGCGGACCAATTGGTCGCACAATCTTCCTGGGGTGACGGAAATTGATGCCCGCTCTCGTCCGGCCGCGGCCCCAAAAACCCAGGTTCTGTTTGCCGAAATTCGGGAGGTTCGGGAAGACCGCCGTCAAGTCGGTGCTCGGCACGCCGAACCACGTCGCCGGCGTCGCGCCGAACTGATCAAGCGCCGTGGTGGGAATCCATCGTCCATTCCCTCCGACGTCGTCCAGTCCACCCAACGCAAAGGTCGGCAGTTCCCCGTAGATATCCGCCCCTTGCGCCGCCCCGCCCAGGATCATCTGCACGTTGCCCCAGGCATGATCGGTGCCACCGCCGGACGCGGGTTGGAAGGTGCGCCCGATGCCGAGCACAGGCGTTCTTCTCTTGCACGGGGACTCCCATTTGCCGGTTGACCGCCCCGGCCACGCGGCTACAATGGAGCGGGAGTGGGCCTGCAACGTGCGTGCTGGATGCGATGATCGATTGAACCAACACTGGACCTTCGGGAGCCTGTGTCGTCCTGCCGTTCGGCATGTCCCGCCTGCCGATCTCTTGGCCAGCGGGAAAGCCTGAGGCAGGCGCAGGGCACCCACCTGGATAAGGGGTTCAGGATCTAGCTCCACACGGCGAAGTGGACCACTCCCTTTTTTGCTAACCAGCGAGCTGGTCCCGCTGGCCTCCAGCCATGCGCATCCTCTTCATCGGCGACATTGTGGGCTCACCGGGCAGGCGCATCGTGCTCGAGCGGCTGGCGGACATTGTTGCCCAGCAGAAGCTCGATCTGGTGATTGCCAACGTGGAGAACGCGGCCTCGGGATTCGGCATCACTCCGCGGCTAGCGGAGGAGCTCCTCGCCGCCGGCGTGGACGTCCTCTCCGGAGGGAATCACATCTGGGACCGCAAGGAGATCCTCGATTACTTCCCGCGCCAGCCGCGCCTGCTGCGCCCGGCCAACTACCCCGAAGGCGCGCCTGGCCGCGGGCTTTATGTTGGCACAGCGAAAAACGGCGCGCGCTACGCGGTGCTCAACCTTCAGGGCCGCGTCTTCATGGCTTCGATTGACTGCCCGTTCCGCGCCGCCGACCGGGAATGGAAACTGATTCCCCCGGATGTCAAGGTCATCATCGTGGATATGCACGCCGAGACGACCAGCGAGAAACAGGCCATGGGCTGGTACCTCGACGGGCGTGCCTCGGCGGTCATCGGCACACACACGCACGTGGTCACCGCCGACGACCAGATTCTCCCGGGGGGCACCGCCTACATGACTGACGTGGGCATGACCGGCCCGCACGATTCGGTGATCGGCATGGACAAGGCCGGCATCCTCAAGCGCTTTCTTGACGGGTTGCCGGCGCGGTTCGAGGTTGCTTCCGCCGACGTGCAAATGAATGCCGTGCGGCTGGACGTCGAGGAGTCTTCCGGCCACGCCCGCTCGATCGAGCGGGTGCGCTTCCGCATCGAGTAACGCTTCCGCTCCCGCGTGTATAATCCTGGCCCATGCTCCGGCCTCGTTGGCTCCCAGGACTGTGCGTGAGCCTGGTGTTCTCGACCGTGGCCGGCGCGCAGGCCGAGCCCCAGATCTCTGCTCGCGCGCGCTTGTTTCCCGAGATCGGCGCCGGGGTGCGCGCCGTCAAGCGCGATGCGGCCGGCCGCTACTACGTTCTCACCGCGCCGAGTTCGGCCGTTCTGGTTTATGACCCGGACGGGAAGCGTTTGGGACAGGTCCCCCCGGCCGCCACGGCGGGTGCATCGCTCGCCTACGGCGAGGACGTGGACTTGGATCGCGCCGGACGGCTGTACGTCGCCGACCGCGGGGCCAATGCGGTCAAAGTGTTCGCCGCGGACGGCTCTTTGGCGCTGACTATCTCCGTGCCCGCACCGACCGCGGTGGTTGCGCTCGACCAGGGCGAACTGGCCGTCGCCAGCATGAAATCAGCGTGGTTGGTGAGCGTGTTTGATGCCCGCGGGAAGCCGGTGCGCGATTTCGGCACGCCAGCCGAGATCGCCGAGCGGAGCGCGCTGAATCGCTTCCTCAATATCGGCAAGCTCGCCTCGGACTCCGCCAGCAACATTTACTATGCATTCGCCTACTGGCCTGAACCCACCGTGCGCAAGTACGACCGCATCGGTTATGCCGCGCTGGAGATTCAGCTGACCACGCTCGAGTTCCAACCGCAAGCGCAGGCCATGCGGCGAGAAATCCAGCGCCAGGAGCGCGGCGGAGCACCCAACTTCAAGCCCATTCTCACCGCCGTGGCCGTCGATTCCGCGACCCAGCAGATTTGGATCGCCATGGGCGATCTTCTCGTGCACTTCGACCGCGACGGAAACCGCATGGGCGCCTACCGCACCTATACCCCCGAGGGCGCGCGCATCGACACCATCGCCATCCTGGTCGAGCCGGAACGCCTGCTGCTCGCTGCCGACCCGCTCGGCATCTACGACCTGGCTCGACCCGACAAGGCGCAGCACTAAAACGCACTGTGGAAAAACTGTGCAAACTCTGTGCGAATTGCCGGAAGCCTGCGCACAATTTCTCTTGCCCGCGGGCCATCCATTGTGCAGAATGCCCTGGTTCGTGCGCGGAAGGGCCTGAGCTTCGCGGTGCTTGACTAGGTGGCATAGTCGACCTCCGTCCCACGATAGCCAGGGAGATCAACTGACGGTGCGAACTGGGTTTTGCACAGCATTTCCACACCTGTGGAAATGCTGGCGGCGGAGGACCCTTTTCGGCCATGAGCCGGGGGCTGTCCGAGAATGAGCGCCTGGGAAAAAATTCTCCAGCACATGGAGCGCCGCGTTAATCCCCACAGCTTCACTACCTGGTTTCGCCCCACCCGGCAGGAAAGCGCGGAGAACGGGAAGTTGCTGATCCGGGTGCCCACGCGCGTTTTCCGCAAGCGCTTGACGGAGACCTATGGCGAGCTCTTGCAGGCCGTCTTGGCTGAAGTGGGCATGCCTGATACGCGGATCGAGTTCGTCTGCTCGGAGGCTGACCCGGGCACGAACTCGGCCGCTGGCCAGGCCAAGCAGGCGCGGCTAGACTTCGACGCAGCCGACCATCAACTCAACCCCCGGTACACCTTCGATAGCTTCGTCGTGGGAGCCTGCAACCAGTTTGCGCACGCCGCCTCGCGGGCCGTGGCCGAGCAGCCCTCGCGGGCCTACAACCCGCTGTTTCTCTATGGCGGGGTGGGCATGGGCAAGACCCATCTGATGCAGGCCGTCGGCCACCTGATCAAGAAGCGGAATCCCGCTTGCCGGCTGAGCTACAGCAGCGCCGAGAAGTTCACCAACGAAGTGATCAATTCCCTGCGCTTCGACCGCATGACCAGCTTCCGGGACCGCTTCCGCACCGTGGACGTGCTCCTGGTGGACGACATCCAATTCATCGCCGGCAAGGAGCGCACCCAGGAGGAGTTCTTCCACACCTTCAACGCCCTCTACGAACAGCAAAAGCAGATCGTGGTCTCCTCCGACTGCCCGCCCAAGGAAATCTCTGCCATCGAGGAACGCCTGCGCTCGCGCTTCGAGTGGGGTCTGATTGCCGATATCCAACCGCCGGACCTCGAAACCAAGATCGTCATCCTGCAAAAAAAGGCGGAGAGCGAGCGCGTGCATCTGCCCGACGAGGTGGCCGAGTTTATCGCCCGCTCGATCAAATCGAACGTGCGCGAGCTCGAAGGCGCGCTGACGCGGCTCCTCGCTTATGGCTTGCTGACCGGCGCCACGATCACCCTGAGCACCGCCCAACAGGTGCTCAAGAACATCATCGCCACCCAGGAGAAGAAGGTCACCATCGACCTGATCCAGAAGCGCGTCGGCGAGCAGTTCGGGCTGCGCGAGCAGGACTTGAAGATGCGCAGCAACTCCAAGGCCATCGCCTTCCCGCGCCAGGTCGCCATGTACCTGGTGAAGCAACTCACCTCGGCGTCGCTGCCGGAGATCGGCCGGCAGTTCGGCGGCAAGCACCACACCACCGTCCTGCACTCGATTCACAAGATCGACACTCTCCGGCGCAGCGACAAGGATCTGAACCGCACGATCAATAAGCTGCTCGACTCTTTTGTCTGAGCGCCGCGCGCAGCGCTCATCCTTCACCTGTGGAGATCCTGAGTAAATCGCTGTGGACGGCCTGTGCGCGCCGGCGGATCCTCGGCCCGCCTTGCGGGCCGTGAGCACCGGTTTCCACGCCTTCCACAACCGGGCCAGATTCCATGCACAGGTTAACCAGGCAGCCGGAGACGGCTTCAGACGCTTTTCACTATTTCCACAGCCGCTACGCCTACTACGCTCTTTATACTTCTCTAAAAAACAGGTAGAGTACGTCGTCGATATGCCGACCCCAGGTCCAGCGCGCGAGGAAACGCAGGCGATGGAATTCAATGTAAAGAAGTTTGATCTGCTCGCGGAACTCAACCTGACACAGGGCGTCGTCGAGCGCAAGACCACCATCCCCATCCTGTCGAACCTGCTCGTGGAGGCCAAGGGCGACCGCCTGGCCATCACCGCCACGGACCTGGAGCTGAGCATCCGCACCTCCTGTCGAGCCAAGGTGGAAAGGGAGGGCGCCGGAACCATCCCCGCCAAGAAACTGCTGGAGTTGGTGCGCTTGCTGCCGGATGGGGAGATCCGCTTTCGGCTGCTCGAAAACCACTGGGTACAGATTGTCTCGGACCGCAAGACCTACAAGATGGTGGGTATGGCCAAGGACAACTTTCCCGCCATTCCCGCCTTCCCGCATCCGCTGGTGAAGATTCCCGCGAAGGTGCTCGCGGCACTGATCGCCAAGACTTCGTTTGCCATTTCCATGGAGGAGTCGCGGTATACACTGAATGGCGGATTGCTGCTCTTGAAGCCGGAGACGCTGTCGATGGTCGCTACCGATGGGCACCGGTTGGCGGTGGTCGAAACCGACCATAAGTTTGCTGGCTTGAATGGCGAGGTCCGCCTGCTGGTGCCGAAGAAGGCCATGGTTGAGGTTCACCGGCTGGCCGCGGAGGGGGGGGACGAAAGTGAGATCGAATTCGCGCGCGACGACAGTCATCTATTTTTCCAGCTGGGGCCTCGCCTGCTCATTTCGCGCATGCTGACCGGCCAGTTTCCGAACTACGAAGGCGTCCTGCCGCGCGAGAACAACAAGAGCGTTGTCCTCGAGCGCGACGAACTGAACGATGCTGTGCGCCGCGTCTCGCAGCTCGCCGACCAGCGCTCGCACGCTGTGAAATTCGTGCTCAACGAGGAAGGTGTCGAGGTTTCCGCCTCGAGCCCCGAGTACGGCGAGGCCAAGGAGAGTTTGGAGAAGGAGTACAAGGGCGAGCCCCTCTCCATCGGTTTTAACGCCCAGTACCTGCTCGATTTTCTGGCCGCTGCCTCCGAAGGCCCTATCCGCATGGAGCTGAAGGACGAGCAGTCGGCCGGGCAGATGCGCCCCCTCGCGGACGAAAAATACCGCTACCGTTACGTCATCATGCCCATGCGCATTTAGCGCCCAGGGCCCCCGCCAGCCCGCGACTGCTCGAGTAAAGTTAATCCGAGCGGACGACCCAATTCCGAAAGCAATGGCCAAAACTGGGCGGGGGGCGAGGGCCGGCGCGAGCCAGCCAAAGGGGCTCTCGAGAGACCTTATAAACAACTGAATTTCCAAGGGATATTCGCTCCGAAATGCCGAGAAATGGCCTTGAGATCAGGCTCGCTGTCGAGTAGAATTAAGGGGTACGGGTTCCTCCAGAACGGCACGTCGGCTAGGCCCTGAGCACCCCTGAGAACGCTTGCCCGCGCCAGAGCAAGCAGGGACGCTCGAGTCTAGAGGAAAGCAGTCTTCGCCGCGTCCAACCGAGCCATCGGAACGGGACGGGATGGAGCAGAAACCCTTCGAGTCCCTCGAACCGTCGAGGGGCCACAGGGTAAGGCGACGGTCGGATCTTCCCCGTCGGCAGCCTTCCCCTTCCTTCGGCAGGAGATGCACAGAACATGGGTGAGAAAGAGACCATAACCGGCAAGGGTCTGGGACACCGCTACGACGCCACCTCGATCAAGGTGCTTGGCGACCTCGAAGCCGTCCGCAAGCGCCCGGCCATGTACATCGGTTCGACCGGCGAGACGGGGCTGCATCACCTGGTTTGGGAAGTGGTGGACAACTCCGTGGACGAAGCGCTGGCGGGCTACGCGGACGAGATCAACGTCCTGGTCCACGAGGACAACGGCGTCACCGTGATCGACAACGGCCGCGGCATCCCCGTGGACATGCACGCCACGGAGAAGAAGCCTGCCGCCGAAGTGGTGATGACTGTGTTGCACGCCGGCGGCAAGTTCGACAGTGAAAGCTACAAAGTCTCGGGCGGGCTGCACGGCGTGGGCGTCTCGGTGGTCAACGCGCTGTCGGATTGGCTGGACCTGGAGATCTGGCGCGACGGCGAGGTCTGGGAACAGTCCTACGAGCGGGGCGATCCCACCAGCAAGCTGAAGGTCACCGGCAAGACGAAGAAGACGGGCACCAAGGTCACCTTTCATCCCGATCCGAAGATTTTTGAGAAAATTGATTTCAGTTACGATCTCCTGGCGCAGCGGCTGCGCGAGCTGGCCTTCCTGAACAAAGGCCTGAAGATCACGCTCGTCGACGAGCGCACGGACAAGAACGCTGAGTTTCGCTTCACCGGCGGCATCAGCGAGTTTGTGAAGCACCTCAACCGCGGCAAACAGACCCTGCACGATTCACCGATCTACATGGAAGGCAAGCGCGATCAGGTGGAGATGGAGATCGCGCTCCAGTATAACGACGCCTACGCGGAGAACGTCTTCTCCTTTGCCAACACGATCAACACCGTGGACGGCGGGACGCACCTTTCGGGCTTCCGCTCGGCGCTCACCCGCACGATCAACTACTACGCGAACTCGCTGGGCATGCTGAAGGAGCAGAAGGACGAAGTCTCGATCACCGGCGACGACGTGCGCGAAGGCCTGGTCGCGGTGGTTTCGGTGAAGCTGCCGCAGCCGCAGTTCGAAGGTCAAACGAAAGGCAAGCTAAACAGCGACATCAAGGGTCTGGTCGAGCAACTCGTGAACGACAAGCTCGGCGAGTACTTCGACAAGCATTCCACCGTGGCGCGGCGCATCATCGGCAAGTGTATTGACGCCGCGCGCGCCCGCGAGGCCGCGCGCAAGGCCCGCGAACTCACCCGCCGCAAGACGGCCATGGACTCCGACGGCCTCCCGGGCAAGCTCGCTGACTGCCAGGAGCGCGACCCGGCGCGTTGCGAGCTCTTCATCGTCGAGGGCCCTTCGGCCGGCGGCTCGGCGAAGATGGGGCGGGACCGCCGCTACCAGGCCATCCTGCCGCTCAAGGGCAAAATCTTAAACGTCGAAAAGGCCCGCTACGACAAGATGCTCGGCCACGAGGAGCTGCGCGCCATCATCACCGCGCTCGGCACGGGCATCGGCAAAGACGACTTTGACCCGGCGAAACTCCGCTACCACAAGATCATCCTGATGACCGATGCGGACGTGGACGGCAGCCACATCCGCACGCTTCTGCTCACCTTTTTCTTCCGCCACATGCGCGAGTTGATCGAGCGCGACCACGTGTACATCGCTCAGCCGCCGCTCTACCGCGTCAAGCGCGGCAAGATGGACCGCTACATCCGCGATGAGCGGGAGTTCGCGCACGAACTGATGAAGCGCGCCACCGAAGACCACACCGTCAAGGGCAAGGACGGCGGCACGCTCGAGGGCGCCGGGCTGACGCAGTTCCTGCTGAACGTGCAGGAGTACGACCAGGTGGCGGCGAAGCTCGTGCGGCGCCTGCGCGAGCCACAACTCGTCGAACTGCTGGCGCGCAGCGACCTCGAGAAGAAGTCCGACTTTGACGACAAGAAGGCGCTCGACCGGCTGCTGAAGGCCATCGAGAAGGCCAAGCTGGACATCGAAGGCAAGATCGCGTTCGATGAGGAGCACAGCCTCTACGAGCTCCTGATCGCCAGCGACCCGGGGCCAAGAAAAATCAACTGGGCGCTGGCCTCGACACCCGAGTACAAGCGGCTGCGCGCGCTCGCCCACGCCATTGCCGAATTCGATCGCCCGCCCTTCACCGTGACGCACAACGGCGACAAAGTGGTGAAGGAAAAAGCGGTCGACGTCCTTTCCTTTGTGCTCGAAGACGCCAAGAAAGAGTTCGCCATTACGCGCTTCAAGGGCCTGGGCGAGATGAACCCGGAGCAGCTCTGGGAGACCACCATGAATGCCGAGACGCGGACCCTGCTCAAGGTCCGGCTCGAGGACGCCGTAGCCGCCGAGGAGATCTTCACCACATTGATGGGCGAAAATGTGGAAGACCGCAGGAAATTTATCGAAGAGAATGCTCTGGAAGTGGTGAACCTGGATATTTAGGGACGCCACCGCCAAGTAAGCCGCGTGATCTATCAGCTGAGTTGGAAGATCCTGCCGGGGCTGCGAGGGCTTTCCTGTTCGGGGTTCCAGGCCGCGCCCACGAGCGGGCCCGATAACGAGCAGGGTGTGGCGGTGGCCTTCGCTTCCCCGGCCGAACGCGACGCATTTTTGCTGAAGCTCGAGGAACACTTCCTCGGGCAGCGCTTTTCGAACCAGGCCGCAGCGTTCGAAGCGGTGAAAACGTACGTGCTCGAATGGAGCGCGAGGCGCGTGTAGTTCGGAGGCGCGCTCGATTCAGTCGCAAACGAGTCACGATTCGCCACGAGAACAGACGAGGGACGAATGGCAGACGAGACCAGGCAGTCGTTGCTAGTGCCGGTAGATATCGAAGCCGAGATGCGCAAGTCGTATCTCGACTACGCCATGAGCGTGATCATCGGGCGCGCCCTGCCCGACGTGCGCGACGGCTTGAAGCCCGTGCACCGGCGCATCCTGTTCGGCATGTACGAGCTCGCGCTGCTCTCGAATAGGCCCTACCGCAAGTGCGCAAAGATCGTCGGCGAAGTTCTCGGCAAGTTCCACCCGCACGGCGATACGCCGGTATATGACGCCCTGGTGCGCCTGGCGCAGGACTTCAACATGCGCTACCCGCTGATTGACGGCCAGGGCAACTTCGGGTCCGTGGACGGCGACATGCCCGCGGCCATGCGCTACACCGAGGCCCGCCTGGCGAAGATCGCCGAGGAAGTGCTCGCCGACATTGAGAAGGAAACCGTTGATTTCGTCCCCAACTTTGACGAGACGACCCAGGAACCCACCGTCTTGCCGACGAAGATCCCGAACCTGCTCGTCAATGGCGCCTCCGGCATCGCCGTGGGCATGGCCACGAACATCCCACCGCATAACCTGAAGGAAGTGATTGATGCCGCGGTGCTGCTCATCGAGAAGCCGGAGGCCACCCTCAAGGAGGTGATGAAGCTGGTACCGGGTCCCGATTTCCCCACCGGCGGCTACCTCTACGGTCGCGAGGGCATCGAACAGGCCTACAAGACCGGCCGCGGCACTTTCATGATGCGCGCCAAGGCGGCCATCGAGCAGGTGGGGAAGGACCGCGAGAACATTGTCATCACCGAGATTCCCTATCAGGTGAACAAAGCCAAGCTGATTGAGCGCATCGCCGAGCTGGTCCAGGCCAGGAAGATCGAGGGCATCGCCGACATCCGCGACGAGTCCGACCGCGAAGGCATGCGCATCGTTGTCGAGGTGAAGCGCGGCGAAGAGCCCCAGATCATCCTCAATCACCTCTTCAAGCAAACGCAGATGCAGGAATCGTTCGGGATGATCCTGCTGGCGATTGTGGGCGGGCAGCCGCGCGAACTGGGCCTGCTCGAGCTGCTGCGGCTGTTCGTCGACCACCGCGTGGATGTCGTCCGCCGGCGCTCGCGCTACGAGCTGCGCAAGGCCGAGGAGCGTGAGCACATCCTGCTCGGCTTCAAGAAGGCCCTCGAGCACCTGGACGAGGTCATCAAGCTCATCCGCCGCAGCAAGTCGCCCAAGGAAGCCAAGGAAGGCTTAATCGAGCGGTGGAAGTTCAGCGACCGTCAGGCGCAGGCCATCCTGGACCTGCAACTCCATCGCCTGACACAGCTCGAGCGCGAAAAGATCCTCGAAGAGCTGAAGGAAATTCAGGCCAAAATCGCCGAACTCAAGGAGATCCTGGGCAGCGAGAAGAAACTCCGCGCCGTCATCGTCAGCGAGCTTCGCGAGGTCCAGAAGGCATATGGCGACGACCGGCGCACGCAGATTGTCGAGCGGGTTGAGGAAATCAAGCTCGAAGACCTGATCGCCGACGTGGACATGGCCATCACCGTCAGCCACGCGGGCTACATCAAGCGCACGCCGGTGGATGTCTATCGCCACCAGTCGCGCGGCGGCAAGGGGCGCATCGGCGCAAAAACGCGCGAGGAAGACTTCGTCGAGCACCTCTTCATCGCCTCAGCGCACAGCTACATCCTGCTGTTCACTTCCAAGGGGCGCGTGTACTGGTTGAAGGTGTACGAGATCCCCGAGGCTGGGGCGGCCACACGGGGCAAGGCCATCACCAGCCTGGTCAAGTTCCAGGAGGGAGAGAAGCTCACGGCGGTGGTCGCCGCGCGCAATCTCCAAGAGACCGGCCGCTATGTCTTCTTCGCCACCCGCGACGGCACGGTGAAGAAGACCGAACTCGCCGAATTCAGTAACCCTCGCCCCTCGGGCATCATCGCCATCAACCTCGAAGCCAAGGATGAACTGATCGGCGCGAAACTCACCGACGGCAAGCAGATGATCTTCCTCGCCAGCCACGACGGCCAGGCCATCCTTTTCCGCGAGACCGAAGTGCGCCCGATGGGCCGCCAGGCGGGCGGCGTGATCGGCATGGATTTGGCCAAGGGCGACTATGTGGTGAGCATGGAGGCGGTCCAGCCCGACTTCGAAATCATCCGTAAGGAGTCGAAGAAGGCCACGGAGAACCTCGACGAACTCGAGAATGACGTCATCCGCGAATCGCTCACCTCGCTGATGCTCACCGTTGCGGAGAAGGGTTTTGGGAAGCGTACGCCGCTCGCCGAATACCGCATCACCGCGCGTGGCGGCAAAGGCGTCATCAATTTGAAGACCACCGATCGCAATGGCTCAGTCGTGGGTGCGCTCCAGGTGACCGAAGAGTCCGACGTGATGATCATCACCGAGCACGGTAAAGTCATCCGCGTCCACGCCAACGAAATCCGCGAGGCGGGTCGCTCCACGCAGGGCGTGCGGCTGCTGCGGCTGGAAGAGGGCGACAGCGTCGCCGCGGCCGCCGCCATCCTTGAGGAGGAAGCTGAGAAAGAGCCCATGAAGGCCTGAGGAGCAGATTCTCGAGCGCTACTACTAGCCTTCGGGCGGCGCGAGGTAGTAGCCCGGGCGGGCGCGCACGGCCAGCCCGGGTCGCCGCACTTGCACCTTAATTTCATGGTAACCGGCAGGGTCGGTGCCCGTCGGGCGATAGGCCAGTGAGTACTGCGCGTGCAGTTCCCCGCCGACCTCATCAATCGCCTTTTCAATCGAGCGGTCGCGGAAGGTGGCCAGGTGCACTCCTCCGGTTGCCACCGCGGCGAGCTCGAGTGCATTGTGCCCGGTGGCATTCTCGGCCTTTTGGACCATCCACGCGACCAGCGCCAGCAAATTGATATTCCCGTAGCGTTGCTGCTCGGTGGTGGGTGTCTGCACCGAGCCGGGAATGGGCGGCAGCCCGAAGGTGCCTGGGGGAGTGGGAGAAATCGGGGCCGTCTGCTTCGGCGGCCCACGCAGCTCAGCGGCCATGGTCGAGAGACCCACCGTATAGATGGTGATGTTCGCGAGTTGGGCTTCGCGAAGCACCTGGCCGAGTTTGGTTTCGCTGCCGGTGTCGGTCGCCTCGGCGAGCGCGACGATCACGCGCCGCCGGTTCGCCGGGCGGTCGCGGAGCAGGCCCACGGCTTCGGAAAGCGCGTCATAGAGACGCGCGCCCGAGGTGCCCACGCGTAGGCCGTTCATGGTCTTATCCACTTTGTCTCCGCTGGTGGTGAAGGGCAGCAGCCTCTCAATCGTGTCGTTATAGCCCAGCACCGCGGCTTCGCCCGTCTGCCCGACGACGGTCTCGGAAAACAGGATCCCGGTCTTGCGGATGGCGGGCATCAGCGCTTCGATGCGCGAACTCGTCTCGGCGAGGATCACCACCGAGAGCGGATCGCCGCCCAGGTCGAAATGTTCAATTCTCTGTTCCACGCCGTTATCGAAGACACGGAAGTCGCCTGGGGTGAGGTTGAGCACCATCTCACCCGAGGCGTCGCGCACGGTCACCGGTGTGTTGACGAGATCTACCCGCACGCGAATCGACGGCTTTTCCGGTGCCTGCTGGATGGTGGCGCCGGGCTTGGGCGGCAACGGCCCCGCCGGCGCCTGGGCCAGCGCCGTCCCGGCGGCCTGGACCAGGAGAGCGAACAACCATAAGGCAAGACCTTTTCGGGTGTACTGCCTCATCCGAACCCCCGTGTCTCGAGTGTACTTCATTCGAAGCAGATTCGGCGCTCAGCGTTGGCTTGCCCGGCGCCCGGTCGCGTAGAATGGCCCTTCGCCAAAACCTTCTCTTGGGGAGACATCATGAGGCGTTCTCGGCAACGTCGGGCACCTCCCGTGGCTCATCAAAATCCAGCGTTCATGGAAAGCGTCTCCGCGCGGCCCATTCGCATTCTTGCCGAATACCTGGACCCGCTGGTGCGCCTGCGCCGGGAAGGCGTGGGGGACACGATCGTGATGTTTGGCTCGGCACGCGTCGAGCCGCGGGAACGGGCGTTGGCGCGGCTCGACCGGCTCGAGCGCGGAAGAAGAGGACGCGCCTCATCCGCCGCTCAGGCGCGATCGCGCGAAGCGCGCGCGGCACTCCGGATGTCCCGCTATTACGAGGAGGCGCGCGAGCTCGCCCGCCGGATCACGGCCTGGGCCCTGACCCTCGGCGAGCGTCCGCGGCGCTTTGTCATCTGCTCGGGGGGCGGGCCGGGGATCATGGAGGCCGCCAATCGTGGCGCGGCCGACGCCGGCGGCAAATCCATCGGCCTGAGCATCGAGCTGCCGCATGAGCAACTCCCCAATCCCTACATCAGTCCGGAACTCAGCTTCAATTTCCATTACTTCTTCATGCGCAAACTGTGGTTCGCGCAGCTCGCCAAGGCGCTGATTGTTTTCCCAGGAGGCTTCGGCACCATGGACGAGCTCTGGGAGATGCTCACGCTGATGCAGACGGGTAAGCTGCCCCACCGCAACCTCATCCTGATCTATGGCCGCCGGTACTGGGACGAGGTGCTCAACTGGCAGGCGATGGTGCGCTGGGGTACGATCAACAAACACGAATATGGCCTGCTGCAATTTGCCGACACCGTGGACGACGCCTTTCAGTGGATTTGCGAGGGCCTGAAAAAATACCACCTGCAGCTCGACACGGACCTCCAGGAGTAAACCGTTTACCTCCCAACTACTTGGCTTCGCCCGGCCAGCCCGGTACAACCCCCGCACTGCTTGCGCCATCGTTCTAGTCAGAGGCAACAGGCCTACCAGCCCGGGTTGGCCGTGGCTGCCGGGAGGTGCGTAAAATGCGATGGAGTACCAATCTGTGGAGCGTGGCTCTGAGTGGGGTCATGCTGCTGGGCGGGATCACCCTGTTTGACACAACCGCACGGGCGGACAGTTGCCGCGACCTCAGTTCCGAATATCGCGACCTCGACCGCCAAATCCGGCGTCACGGCTACTACAGTCGCCAGGCCGACAAGGAGCGGCGCGAGATTGCCCAGTTGCGGGCGAGATGCTGGGGCGATAACCGCGGCTGGGGTTGGGGTAACCGTGGCTGGGGTTGGCGAGATGACGATCGCCGCTGGCGTGATCGTGATTGGGATCGAGACGATCGTCGCGGCTGGCGGCGCCGCGACTGGGATCGCGACGACGATCGCCGCTGGTGGCGGCACCGCGATCGGGACGACGATCGCTGGCGGCACCGCGACCGTGACCGGGATGATGATTAGGGCTTTAGTCTAGAGGGCTCAAAAAGTTCCCCGAGAAAGAAACAGGGGCCGGTTTCGACCGGCCCCTTTCCTCTTTCTTCGGGTTCTCTCCCCCCTGGAAACGAGAACCGTACACACCTGTCCCACCTGTAAGGGTAACCGGTTAGTTCGAAGTCACCAACTCAGCCGAGAAGACGGCTTCAAAGCGCCGCTTCTCATCCTGATCGTGCAACATGACTACCGGCACGACCCGCAAGGTGTTCTTGCACGCCCGGCAGGTGGTCACCTCGCCCTGCAGGTCCTGCAGAAAGCCGTCGGTGAAGTGGTACTGCGCACGGGCGCGCCGCGCGGACTTGGTGCCACGCTGGCCGCAGTGCGGGCAGATGAACTCTACCATGTCTTCCTGAGGGTCACGGTCGAGCGCGGCCCATCCGGTGTAACGGACTCCAACTGTTTCTTGGTCACGTCGGTTCATCGAAGACCTTTGCTAAGAGAGCACTAAGAGACTTTACCAGTGATAGTAGATGCAGCAGATCGCTCAGGCGATGCAGGCCAGCGTCGGGAAAGGTTACAAGGCGCCTGGGAATGATTCTAAACGTTGAAAAACCAGCCAGTTACCGGATGTCGCGGAGTTAGGGAAACCCTTTGGGTCCGCGGTGTCCAAGCCAGCAAGAGCGCGCGCTCCTCACATTCCCACCCAAGTGACCGGGGGCTCAGCGCCCGAGCGCCAGGGAAGGATCTGGAGGTGCGCTCATGGAAGAGAGGTTTGAAGTTCTGAGTCGATGTTTGGTGGAGGCGGACAAAACTGCGCTCGCCGACTCGCGTCGGAGGCGGCGTCGCGCGCTCATGATTTCCATTGTGCTCGAAGCTGCGCTATTGGTGGGTCTGGTACTTCTGCCGATGTTCGTCACCACCGCCCGGCCATCGCTTCTCACCTGGACGCTCTTGCCCCCTTATTCCGATCCGGCGCGAGCGGTCCGGCAAGCGAAACCGAAATCCGGCAGGAGTAGGCTACACCAACTACGGCCCCCACGCCATCATCGGCCGGGACGGTAGGGTGAAATCGCTCGACGTGATCAGCGGCCACGGGATTTTGGCTTGGGCCGCTCGGCCGCTCGCGCAGCCGTCGTTGATTGGCGCTATCGGCCAACGCTGCTCAACGGCGAGCCGGTGGAGGTGGAAACGCACATCACCGTGATCTTTCAACTCCGGCGCTGAGGCTTCGAAGAACAGCAGGTCGCGAAAACAAGAAGGGCCGGACGTAGGGCCGGCCCTTCCTCTGCTTAAGCTGGAGTACGCCACCTACCTACCGCCGAACCGGAAGACGATACCTGTGGAGAAGCGCAGGTTATTCTGCGTCAGGCGGTTCGGTGTGGCTTGTGGGAAGCGAGTCAGGAAGTAGTCCAATTGTCCGAGGCGCACCCCGATGTGGTCGGTCAGCCGTGCATCCAGCCCACCACCGAGCGCCATTGCGAAGGAGTTCGAAGTGCCACTCCCGAGAAAGCTGCTCTGCGTGGTGTGAGCCCCGCCGAACAGGGCCTGCCCGAAGGGCGTCAGCCGATCCCAGTGCCGGTAAGAGATGCGTGGGCCGAACAGGTAGGTAAACACGTTCGTGTCCGCGCTGCCGAGGTGGTAGCCACTAAATTCCGCTACTCCTCCGAGCGTGCTGGACGGGTTGAAGGTGAACGAGCCAGTGCCGCCGTTCAGGTTGAAGCTGGAGAAGCCGGCACCGCTCGGGTTGAAGTGAAGCAAGCTATACCCAAGGAAAACTTCGGATTTCGGGGTCTCCTGCGCCGCTGCGGACAGGCTCAAGAGAAGCACCATGCCAAGCAAACCCCCTAGCTTTCGCATTGAGAGAGCCTCCTAAAGAGTAAGTTTTTCGGGGGCGTCTGTTCTATGACAACCCCCCACCCCTCGCGGAGCGATGTGCCTAGGGTGGGGAGGCACTCCACTCCTCAGACCTTCGTGACTGATTTAGATGCCCAGTTTTGGTGCGGGGTTGCCGGGGCGTGCTAGAGCAGAGGCTCGCCGCAGTGCTGTGCGATTGCGGCGCGCGCGGCGTCGCGCAAGCGCACGATCTCGTGCCAATCCGAAGCTGCCGAGCTGGGCGCGGGCTCGAGCGGCGGACAAATGGTCAGCCTGACGCTGGTGGGTCGCGGCAGGTAGGTTTGATCGCGCAGGAACTGGCGCGTCCCGCGGAGGGCCACCGGGCAAATCGGCCGGCCGGTGGTCACCGCCGCCTTGAACGCGCCTAACTGGAAGGGCCGGACTCCGCACTGGGGTGTGAAGGTGCCTTCGGGGAAGACAAAAACGGATTCCCCGCTGCGCAGGATCTGCTCGATTTCCTCGGCCTGGCGCAGGCGCGCTTGCGGGTCGCTGCGGTCGAAGGCCACGTGGCCAAGCTTGCGCAGGAACGTGCGGATGAGCGGCATCGAGCGCACTTCGATTTTGGCGACGAAGCGATAGTCAATGCCCAGCCCCGCCATCAGCACTAAGACGTCGAAGTAGCTCGTATGGTTCGAGACAAACACGCATGGCTCGCCCTCGCGCAGGTGCTCGCGGCCGGCGATGCGGATGCGGCAGCCCACCAGAGCCATATAGAGCCGCAGTGCGGGCGAAGTGATGCGCGCGCACAACTCGCGTGTCGGCGCGAGCAGCGCGAGGAGCCACGTGGGAACGATCCAAAGTCCGAAGACCACTGCGGCGTACAAGCCGTAGGCCCGCTCCAGCCCGCGCCGCAGGCCCCGGCGGATGGCCTGGCCGCTGCCGGCAGCGGCCAGCTTCGCCACTTGCAGCCACGCCGGCGGCTTCCGTGCCTCGAGCCGTCGGGCGAGATAGAGCCTTTTTGTCTCTTCGCGGCGCAACTTGCCGCTTGAGGTCTTCGGAATCGTGTGCGGGGGAACAAGCTCAATGCTGTCCGGAGGCAGGCCGAGTGCTCGAGTCACTTCGTCGGCAATGGCGCTAATGATCTGCGCGCGACGCGCGAGGTCTCCTTCGCGCGTCTCGGCAACAATCACCAAGCGCTCCGTACCCGCCTGCGGATCGGTTGCTCCAAAGGCCACCACGCAGCCCTTGCGCACTCCCTCGACGCGCCCGGCGAGCTCTTCGAGTTCGTGCGGATAAATGTTTCGTCCGGCCTTGATGATGATGTCCTTCACGCGCCCGGTGATGTAAATCTCGCCGTCCGCTTGGTAGGCGCGATCGCCCGAATCAACCCAAC
>DATFXF010000406.1:0-3443 GCA_035258565.1 Candidatus Acidiferrales bacterium | reverse complement strand
CGCGCGCAGCGGGAACAGCAGAATCTGCCAAACCTGGGTCTTGCGCGCACGGAATGCTCCTGCGCTCGAGAGCAAATAGTATCTCCACATCCGGTAGAACCGCTCGCCGTACTGCGCCTTGAGCCGATCCCAGTGCGCATGAAAATTGTTGAACCAGGCCAGCAGCGTCTGATCGTAATGCGCCGCCCAGTTCAGCCACTTCTCGGGAACAAAGAATCCTTCGATGGCCGCCCCGATCTGCTCGACCGACGGCAGCACGGAAGCAGGGAAAATGTATTTCTCGAACCAGGCATCGGTGAAATGCACGGAGCGGTTCGAACCGATGGTCTCCAAATAGAACCGCCCGCCCTTGCGCAGCGCGCGATGCACCGCCTTCATGAACGTGGGGTAATTCTTGTAGCCGACGTGCTCGAACATGCCCAGCGAAATGATGTGATCGAAAAGCTCGCGGACGTCGCGGTAGTCTTCGAGTCTAATCTCGACCGGTAGGCCGCGGCAGAGCTGTTGCCCGAGTTCGACCTGTTCCTTGGAAACGGTGATTCCAACCACCTCCACGCCATACCGCTCGGCTGCGTACTTAGCAAAGCTGCCCCAGCCGCACCCGATGTCCAGGATCTTCATGCCCGGCTTCAGATCGAGCTGGCGGCAGACGAATTCGAGCTTGGCCTCCTGGGCTTCGTCGAGATTGGAGGCGTGCTCCCAATACGCCGACGTGTACACCATGCGTCGGTCGAGCATGGCCTGATAGAGCTGGTTTCCCAAATCGTAGTGTCCTCCCGCCGCGGCCGCGACCCGCGGTTTCGTCTGCCGGTTGAACAGGCGCGCCTTCAAGTGGGCCACCACGCGGTTCCAGTTGAGCATTTCTTTCCGGTCCAGGCCAGCGCTCAGGACCCTGCAAAAAAATTGGTCCAGCGCCTCACAATCCCACCAGCCATCCATGTACGACTCACCGAGACCGAGCGAACCCTGGCGGAACACGCGCGCGTAGAACCGGGGGTCGCGCACCGTGATATCCCACGGACGGTCTCCGTTGATGCGCACGTCGGCCAGCGACAAGAGCTCTTGCGTCCTGGCTCCCAGAGTGTTGCGGGACATCGCTCTTCCTTCCCAGCCCCACCGGACCCCAGACCGGCTTCCCGGCGCCCACAGATGTACCACAAACAGAATGAAATGGCAGGGAAACCGCTCTTTTCGGGCGGCGCAACCGGAAGCGGAAACGCCGGCCGAGGGCGTCGTCCACAAGACCAGGAAGCCCAAGGCTCGGCGAGTTGCGCTCCGTCGCGCTTTGGTGTAGATATTCACTCCGGTCTCTTCTGGGAGACGCTCCCCTTCTTGAAGAGGAGCGCGAACGGGCACCGCCTCCCACTCCGAGAACCCTCTCGCACAGGCGTGAGCAGCCCTGATGGCCCAAATTTTTCATCCCAGCACAAATACGATTTCGCGGGTCAGTCTGTTTTCCGCGCTGTTTCTGATCGCCTTCCTGTTGTGGCTGCTGGCGGAAGTCGAGCGGTCCTCCTACGTGACCGAAGCGAACGTCGAGCGGGAGCAGCCCGTCCAATTCAGCCACAAGCATCACGTCGCCGATGACGGCATCGATTGCCGCTACTGCCACACATCGGTGGAGACCTCCGCGTTTGCGGGCATCCCACCGACGAAGACCTGTATGAACTGTCATTCGCAGATCTTTCGCGACAGCCCGTATCTCGAGCCCATCCGAGAAAGCTTCCGAACCGGCAAGCCGATCGAATGGACCCGCGTGCACCAGCTTGCGGATTTCGTCTACTTCGATCACAGCATCCACGTGAACAAGGGTGTGGGCTGCGCCACCTGCCACGGGCGAGTGGACCAGATGCCATTGGTCCGCCAGGTGGTCTCGTTGCAGATGGAGTGGTGTCTGGGCTGCCATCGCGAGCCCGAGCGCTACCTGCGACCCGGAGACCAGATCTTCAACATGGCCTGGCAGCCGCCACCCGACCAAATCGAACAAGGCCGCCAGTTGGCCAAGGGGTACAAAATTCGCTCGGTGGAAGAGCTGACCAGCTGCTCCACCTGCCACCGGTGACCTCCGTGGATCTGAAGCACACCAAGCTGACTCCGCACCATGGCACGCTTGATCTCCGGGCGGTGCGCGAGAAGCTTCGCGCGTGCTCCGGCAAGCAGTGGTGGCGCAGCCTCGAGGAGCTGGCGGAAGACCCGCACTTTGAGGAGTTCCTGCACCAAGAGTTTCCGCGACACGCTTCGGAATGGTCCGATTCGGTCAGCCGCCGCAGGTTCCTAAAGCTGATGGCGGCCTCGCTGGCTCTCGCCGGGCTCGAAGGATGCGCGGGCAAGCCAAAAGAGACGATTGTGCCCTATGCCCGCGCCCCAGAAGAAGTCGTGACCGGCAAGCCGCTCTATTTCGCCACCGCCATGACATTGGCCGGCTCGGCGATTGGCCTGCTGGTCGAAAGCCACGAAGGGCGGCCTACAAAGATCGAAGGCAATCCCGATCACCCGGCCAGCCTGGGCGCCAGCGACGTTTTCTCGCAGGCCTCGCTGCTCACGCTCTACGACCCCGACCGCTCGCAGGTGATCACCTATCTCGGTGACATTCGGCCGTGGGCTCAACTGCTTGCGGAAATCCGCGTGCTCCTGGAGCGCCAGCGCGTTCGGCGCGGCGCCGGGCTGCGTCTGTTAACCGAAACCATCCTTTCGCCCACACTGGCGCAGCAGATTCGGAGTCTCATCGGCGAATTCCCCGAAGCCAAATGGCACCAATACGAGCCAGCGAGCCGCGACGCCGCGCGCGAAGGCTCCCGCATGGCATTCGGCCGGTACGTCAACACCATCTATCAGTTGGAGAACGCCGACGTAATTCTGGCGCTGGACGCCGATTTCCTCTCGAGCGGGACGGGCTGCCTCCGCTACGCGCGTCAGTTCGCCCGGCGACGCCGGCCACAGCCGGCCACGCCCACGATGAGCCGACTCTACGCGGTGGAGTGCACGCCATCGAACACCGGCGCCATGGCCGATCACCGGCTGCCACTCCGCGCGAGCGAAATCGAAAACTTTACGCGTCGGCTGGCCCGAGTGGTGGGTGGCGAGCCTGGCGCCGCTCGAGGGGCGCCTTACACAGCGTGGCTTGAGGGCCTCGCGCGCGATCTCGTTCGCCACCGCGGCAAGAGCCTCGTCATTCCGGGCGAGCAGCAAACCGGGGCGCTGCACGCCTGGACTCAGGTCATCAACTCTCAGTTAGGCAACTTCGGCTCGACCGTCATTCATACCGACCCCGTCGAAGCCGAGCCCACAAACCAACTGGCCTCGCTCGCCGAGCTGGCGGCCGACATCGACGCCGGGCGCGTGGAGTGGTTGGTCCTTCTCGGCGGCAACCCCGTCTATAACGCCCCGGCGGATCTCGCCTTTGCCAAGCGCTTGCTGAAGGTACCCCTGCGGATGCACCTGGG
>DATFXF010000405.1:0-3651 GCA_035258565.1 Candidatus Acidiferrales bacterium | reverse complement strand
TCGAAATGGGCCCGCTCGGTTTGACGCGGCGGGATCTGGAAACCGGTTTACGGTTCGGCTAGTGAGACCACTCCCAAAGGAAACGGGGAGCCCCAGGTAGGCGGAACCTAAGAGACACGGCGCCAGATCTCGACCCTACTTGCAGGGGGGCCCGAGGAAACGTGACTTGCTCTCTAGACGAAGGGCGCGCGCCTCGGCTCTATCCCGACCCCGGCTAAAGCCGAGCAGGCAGGCCGGAAGCGAGTGTTGCCATTCACTGGGTGACTGGTGGGTGCGAAGCGTACACAGCGGGGAAGCAGGCCGTGAAGATTCAGCTCCGAAATCGTGCCTCAATGCGATGCCGACGCTCTTCTTTAGGCGGAAGGCAGAACTCGGGACGACCGCGATAGCGAGGGCGTGCCGGGGTCGCCGGAGTCTCTAGCTCGGGGCATGCTTCCACAGGGATTTTCCAGGGACCTAGGAGAGCTCCTCATCTCCTCCTCACCATGGGAGGTACCGATTGCCAAGGGAGACCGGAGGCGCCGGGATGGATGCTGAGCAGTCTTACAAACCCATAGTACCTGAGAAGGTGGGGAACCGCAGGGCTTCCGCGAGGGGCGGCCACGGCACCCACTGGAGGGAAGGGGCAAACAAACGGACGTATCTGTTGAAGGAAACATAAGCGAGACTCAGAACTCGAACCATTATGTCCACGAAACTCGACAGACTAGCTGAATTAGCCAAGGAAGATGGGAAGCGACAATTCTTCTCCATCGCTCACTTAATCACGCACGAAGCGTTGTATGCGGCATTCCGAGGTCTGCGAAAAGATGCCAGCGCGGGGGTAGACGGCGTTACATACGAAGAGTATGAAAAGGACGCCGCGGGAAATATCCAGCAGCTGTATCAGCGGCTCAAAGAAGGGAAGTACCAAGCCCAGCCACTGCGCAGGGTCTATATACCGAAGGAAGACGGGAAGCAGAGACCGATTTCGATTCCCGCTTTGGAGGATAAGATTCTGCAAAAGGCGGTGGGGGAGGTGCTGAATGCCATCTGCGAGCAGGATTTTCTCGATTGCTCCTACGGGTTTCGACCACGACGGGGAGCCCAACAAGCGCTGGACGAAGTGGGGCGAGTGATTTGCACTCGAGCCACGGGATGGATCTTGGAAATTGATATTACCGCCTACTTCGACTCGATTGTGAGAGAGCAACTCATGGAACTGGTGGAGAAGCGAATCAGCGACGGAAGCGTACTCAAACTGATACGGAAGTGGATTAAGGTCGGCGTTATCGAACAGGGACGGCTCCTGGTGAGCGAAACAGGTACGGGACAAGGGCAGACGATCAGTCCGCTCTTGGCCAACACCTACCTACACTACGTGCTCGACGAATGGTTCGAGGAAGTGGTGAAGCCCCGGCTACGGGGTGAAGCGCACGAGATCCGTTTCGCCGATGACGCTGTACTGTGCTTCCAATACAGAGAGGACGCGGAAAAGGTGAAGAATGTATTGGCCAAGCGGTTCGCCCGCTATGGGCTGACGCTTCATCCGGAGAAGACGCGGCTGGTGGAATTTGGGCGACAAACCTTAGGAAACGCAAACCGGCAGGGGAAGAAACCGGCCACGTTTGATTTCCTTGGGTTTACGCACATCTGTGCACGCAGCCGACGAGGCAAGTTCACAGTGCACGTGCGGACGATGCGCAAACGGCTCCGTCGGGGCCTGAAGGCGGTCGCCCAATGGTGTCAGGAGCACAGGCACGACCCTGTGGGCGCGCAACAAAAGGCCCTCAACGCCAAACTCCGGGGCCACTACCAGTACTACCGGCGTCCGACGAATTACCGGGGCATCGGGAAGTTCTATCGGAAGGTCCGGCATATATGGCGTACGTGGCTCAGTCGCCGTACTCGTGGGGCGAAGATGACGTGGGAGAAGTATGAAGGACTTCTGCGTCAGTTTCCCTTGTTGCCACCCCGACTCATGCATGCCTGGGTTAAGAGGGGAAGTCCGGTTTGAGGAACCCGCTGCGGGAAATCTGCACGGTGGGGTCTGTGAGAGAGGAGAATTCCCGGAAGGCCATGGTGAACCTAAACGGGCACAAAACCGGAAACGGTGGAAACAGCCAAGGGGAGCCTACAGCCAGCCAGGATCTCCTCTACTCGGAAGTCGATGGACACCAACTGCGTGAGGTGATTCTCCAGAAAGGTGCGCCAGGTCTGAGACCCTGGATTGCGCCAGCGCACCATGTACTTGCTCACCCCTGCTCTCACTGATGTCGAGGCCGAGTTTGAGCAGCTCGCGTGTATGCGGGGTGCACCCCAAGTGGGATTCTCTCGACACACATTTTGCGGATCAGGTCTCGAAGCTCCCGGGCAATGACCGGTCGTCCCGGTCGGCCGCGGCGCACCGTCCAGGTCCAGAACAAGCGAAAGCCGGCACGATGCCAGGCCACGACCGTTTCTGGTCTGACGATGGCCAGCGCCGAGCGCCAATCGCTCCAGAGGCGGGACAGGCCGACCCAAAAATAGGCGCTCTGCTGGGGTCAGCTTCGGGCGTTTTCTCGCGGAGCGCTGAAGGATGCCGATTTGGTGGCGCAGAGCCAGGTTCTCCAGCTCGAGGGCAACGCGCGAGCGAAAGATCGAGGACAGAGAGCGGGCTGTCTTGAGAAAATCAGCATCGGGGGAGAACTATGAAAAAAGAATAATTCCCGTCCGCTCAGAAACTTCGTGGTTTTCGAGAGGCACAATCCCAGAAAAGCACGGTTATTACCGCATCCAGGACAAGAATGCTTGATCAGCGCACGAATCGCTCACCTCGAAGAACTGCTTTTATGCTGCCGCTGTTCTAGCTCTTCCCTTCCGGGAAAATTGTTGTCTGCGGGATACACCTCGTGTGCGGCTAACTTTAGCGATGTACCCGGAAACCAGCACACCGTGCAAGCTCGTGACAAGTTGAGGTTGCAAACTCTACTGGAAGTCGAGCATCACAATCTCGGGATTCGATCCCAGCCGCAGCGGTGGTCCCCACGTTCCTGCCCCGCTCGAAGTGAAAATCTGCATGTTTCCGATCTTGCTCAAACCATACACAAACTGGCGATAGATCCGCCGCGCCATCCAGCTCCAGGGTATGAACTGCCCAAGGTGCGTATGGCCGGATAGCTGCAGGGAAATGCCGGCGGCCTCGGCCACCTCCGGATGGTCTGGAGCATGTGTCAATAAAATGCTTGCCTGCTCGCCATCCAAAAGGATGCCGTTTAGCAAGGACGCAAGGTGGCCAGGTGCGGCGCTTCGGTACGGCACGCCAATGATCTGCAAACCGCCCACTTCGACCTTCTCGTTACTAAGCACGCGGACGCCGGACGCTGCGATGGCCTTTAGATATTTGCTGTCGTCTCCAAATTGTTCATGATTGCCTGCAACAAAGTAAACGCCGCACGGCGCCACGAGATCGCTCAACGGTTCCGCTGCTCGCCGCGCGTCGATAGCTGTGCCGTCATACAAGTCTCCCGCGATGAAAATCACGTCCGGCTCCTCCTTCAAGATCTTGGCCACGATCCGTCGTAGGAAATGTCCGTTTCGTACAGGCCCCAAATGCAAATCACTGACCAGCGCGGCTCGTCGCCCGCGCCAGGCCATCGGCAAGTTAGCGAGCCGTACTGTTATTCGCGTGAC
>DATFXF010000404.1:0-3429 GCA_035258565.1 Candidatus Acidiferrales bacterium | reverse complement strand
TTTCCCGCAGATTCCGCACTGGTTTGGGGATGTGGATAGTCCACTGGTGTGCGCTCTGCTGGAGCGCTGGCCCACGCTAGAAGCACTGCAAAAGGTGAGCGCGGACACGTTGCGGAGCTTTTTTCACAAGCAGCACTGTCGCAAGGAGGAGCTGATCGAGAGTCGGATCAAAGCCATTGGCGAGGCCAAGCCTGCGCTGAAGGATCGCGCCGTGGTGGAGGCCAAGGTGGCTGCGGTGAAGGTGTTGGTGCAGTTGATTCAGGTTCTTCATAAGGGTATCGAAGGCTTCCATCAGCAGATTCAGGAGGCGGCCGAAGCGCATCCCGATTTTTTCATCTTTGATTCTCTGCCCGGAGCAGGAGCGGTGATGGCGCCACGGCTGTTGGCGGCCTTCGGTTCGCAGCGCGAGCGCTTTCGAGACGCCGCCGAGGTGCAAATCTTGTCGGGGATCGCGCCCGTGACGGAAAGCAGCGGGAAAAGCAGTTGGGTTCATTTCCGTTTTGCTTGTCCGAAGTTCCTACGACAGAGCTTTCACGAGTTTGCCGCCTGTTCTATTCCCAAGTCGCAATGGGCGCGCTGCTACTACGAGCTGCAGCGTCGCCGAGGGAAGAAGCATAACGCGGCAGTGCGAGCGTTAGCTTTCAAATGGATTCGGGTTATCTATCGCATGTTTGCCAAACGCGCCGCTAAGTCATAGTAGACACTGAGGTGCTCTTTGAAGTTGGTCACTACATGGCGTACTCCTGGCTGCTCGCCGGCCGAGGCGGATCCAGTTCCGTAATCCTCAGAGCGCGCAGCACGGAAGCGGCGTGCGGACTGCCGCGGGTGACACAAAGCTTATGACCCGCGCCCAAGCCCACTTCCACGCAGCGGATGGTTTCCAACGCCTGCCAGGCGGCCGGCGAGGAGAGAGGACTATCCGCCGCCTGCAGTTCCTTCTCCAGCGCCCGGTCCAGCAAGAGCGCCAGCGCGGCCACGAACACGTGAGCCCGCACCCGTTCCTCTTGCTGATGGTAAATGGGTCGCAACTCCACCAAGTGCTTGAGGTGACTGAAAGCGCGCTCCACGTCGTTCAACTGTTTGTAAGCGGCCACCGCCTGCCAGGGCGTCAGGTGGGGCTCCTCGGTTTGGATCACATACTTGCCCTCCAGGGCTTTCTCGCGCCGCAGGTTTAGCGGATGCTCGAAGAAGCGAAATTTCCCCTGGCGCAGTTCCCAGGCGAAGTAGCGGTGTCCATGATGGCGCCGCAGCTTACTGGCGGCCGCCGCTCCAATCTTGTCCGGTGCTTTCAACTCGCCCTTCTCCACTTGCGCCTGCAGGCCCTCCAGGCTTTGGCGCACTCGCTCCATGGCCAACTCCCGCAGCGAGCGTTCGTACTGCTCGCGCTCCTCGCTGTGCACCACGAAGACCCGCACCCCCGCTTCCCGACCCGCTATTTCCACCACGCGCGTCCGGGGTACCGGAGATTTTTCCGAGGCGGTGATCCCCGCCGGACACGCCTGCCAGTCCGAGCGCGCTTCGGCTTGCTGAATGTATTCGTAGACGTTTTGGCGATTCCGCCTTTGCAGTCCCAGCAAATAGCCTTGCTGGGCTTGGCGCAGCTCCTCCAGATTGCGCAGGGTCACCAGGCCGCGATCGCCCACCAAGACCATGCGGTTCAGCCCGAAGCGCTGACGCAAATCTTCCACCACCTCAAGCACGGTGCTTTGATCCAGTCGATTGCCGGCGAATACATGGTGCGCAATGGGCCATCCGTCCATCATCACCACCCCCACCAGGATCTGGCGGTTGCGAGGTCGCTCATCCCGGCTGTAGCCAAAGCGGGCCAAGGAGGCCGGCCCCGCTCCTTCAAAATAGGTGGAGGTAAGGTCGTAGAACACCAAGTCGGGTTGCAGGCTGAACAGGTGCCGCAACTCCAAGTAAACCTCTTTTTCCAGGCGGGCTTTCTGCGCCAGCAGATCGTCCAGGGTTTGATACCACAGCTTCAATTGCTCGAAGCTCACCTTCACTCGGTGCGCGGGTTTCCACTGTGGTCTCCAGCGACGACCTTGCGCGGTACAGACGTAGAACTCTTCCAACCAGGGGGCCAGTGCATGCTCGCTGCCCGGACGGGTGAGGCGATTGGCTAGCAAAGGAAAGAGACGCTCCGAGAGAGGCTGACCGTGGCGGAGAGGGGAGTTGCCCGCATCCAGCATCCGGTCCAGCGACAACTTCGCGATCCGGTGGCGGATCACCAGCAGGGGTCCCCAGGTGGCCGCCTGGGGTGTGGTGATGTCCTCGCTACGGACCCAGTGCGCGGAGGAGGAGTCCGTCTGCAGGAGGCGCACCAAGGTGTCGAGATGAGGAGCCAAGAGGTCCTTGCGCCCGAGGTGAACGACAATGCGTTGCTTGACCTTCGTGCCCTGGCGATAGGATTCGACCAAGCGCAAATACTCGTAGTTGCCGCGGGGTGCCTTGACGGCGCGGATGAACAAATCGCACCTCCGAAGACACTACGAATCTCACGTAGAGAACCTATAAGTCAAGGGGAAAATTAATTGTCAACACAAATGTTGGCACTACAAATTCGAAGTCCAGCAGACCCCTATGATTTATATTCAACCACATAGAGGCATCACTGGGGTCATTTCGGTCAAACATGCGCTAGTGACCAGCGTGTCAAGACATTTAAGAAAGTAACCCGGGGAAAAGCTGTTGCGCCATCTAAAATGTAACCCTCCTCGGCCGGTCAATGGTTGAAGTTTCGGGCTTCGAGCGGATGTGCGCCAAAGTATAAATGCACTGCAGCTTGCGATCGATTTGCCGGCTCAATTCGAACGGGTCCAGGCCCTGGCGAAGTTTCCGCAGCGCAGCCACCTGCCTCACTACCCTAGGGTCATCCTCTTCCTTGGCCAAGCGATCCAGGGGCGTGCGCGGTAGATCGTAACGCCGGCGCAGCTTCGAGCCCACGCGCACCCGCCCGATGAGCTTGGCCGAGGGCTGAAAGAGATTGAGCCACCGGCGCAGTTCGTTCCCATACAAGTCATTCATGGCCTGCACGGCCGCGGAAGTGTCGTAGCGATCCCAGCCCATCAGCTTGCGGACATGGGTCCAGTTCTTCTGCTCGATATAGGCGTTGTCATCTTTCTTGTAAGGGCGGCTGTGCGTGAATTGCACTTGGTGGTGAGCACACCAGAGGCCCACATGCCAGTTGATGAACTCGGTGCCGTTGTCCGAATTGATCCCCCGCAGGGGGAAGGGCAGCGCCGCCTGAATCTCCTCCAGAGCGTCCAACACTGACTGGCGGCCCTGGCCCAGGATCGCCCGCGTCTCGGTCCAACCGGTGTAGACGTCGGTCAAATTGAGCGCGTAAGCGAACTCGCCCGAGGCCGAGCTGCCCGAATGCGAGACCAGATCGACCTCCGCCCAGCCCGGCATCTTCACCTGCCA
>DATFXF010000403.1:0-6395 GCA_035258565.1 Candidatus Acidiferrales bacterium | reverse complement strand
GCGCTCGATGGGGATATTCGTTCCGTCCGCGGCGCAGGGGCTCGATGGCCAGGTGACCATCACGCTGGGCGCCAAGGGCGTCATCGAACTCGAACTTGTCGCGAGCGGCGAGCGCTGGGGTCGCGGACCGCGCCAAGACGTCCACTCGAGCAACAAGGCACGCCTGGACAGCCCGGCGTGGCACCTCGTGGAGGCTCTGGCGACGCTTGTCTCACCCGACGGCAACGACCCGGCCATCGAGGGCTTTGCCGCGAAGGCGCGCCCGCTCTCAGCGGCCGAGAAGGCAATGATCGCGGAAGCGGCACGCCGCCTCGATGAGGGAACTGCCAAGAGGCTGCTGGGCGTAGACCACTGGGTGCGCGACGTGAGCTGGCGTGAGGCGCTCGAGCTGCTGGTCTCGCGACCCACGGTCAACATCGAGGGCCTGGTCGGCGGCTACACCGGACCGGGCGGGAAGACCATCCTTCCCCACCAGGCGGTGGCGAAGCTCGACTTGCGGCTCGTCCCGGACATGACCGCGGCCGAGGCGCTCGCCGCGCTAAAAGCGCACCTAGCGAAGCGGGGCTTCGGCGACATTGAGGTGCGCATGACCGGCGGGTACGATCCCACGAGCACGCCCACTGACGCCTCGGTCATCCGGGCGCAGGGCGCAGTGTACCGGCGAGCCGGCATTGAGCCAATACTCTTGCCGCGCAACGCGGGCTCCTGGCCGGGCTATGTGTTCACCGGCGAGCCGTTGCGACTGCCCGCGGGCCACTTCGGCCTCGGCCACGGAAGCGGCGCGCACGCTCCGGACGAGTACTACGTCATTGAGTCGAAGAACCCGAAGGTTCAGGGCCTGGACGGCGCGGTACGCTCCTTCGTCGAGTACTTATACGAGCTGGCTCAGATGGGCTGAGCGGGAGACCCGCTTGCGAGGCGCAGGGCTCGCGGGGAGTTCTCTTGCATGGGCACGGCCTTCTCGGAATCGATTTGCTTTGTGTGGATGCAATCAGAGGGCGTTCCATGGCCCTTGCAGTCAGACGAAGCAGCGAGAAGTGGAGCTGATAAAGGCTAAACCCCCGCAGATTGCACTTGCGCTCGTCGTGGCGAGTCTCGCGCTGCACCTCGCTGTGCGCAACGAATTCCTGTCCCGTTGCCCCTGTCTGGCATGCGGCCCCCGTTTTTGGGGCTCTTGGCTTTGGACTGATGCTGTGGGGCAACAAGTTGGAAGGCACTGGTCGGGGCGGGGCGATCTGAGACTTGATTCGGAGGACGATCCCGCGGGACAAGGGAAGGCAATTTCGATGTTGCCGTTCAAGCTGGTCTGCGCACCTACCTTCTACCTGCCTATCGGACAAAGTGTGTTCGCGGTTTCGAAATACAGGCTGCTCTGCGAGCAGCTTCTCAACAAAGGCATTGCAGGCCCCGAGGATTTCCTCGAGCCACCTCCAGCAAGCGATGAGGATGTCCTGCTTGTGCATACGCCGGAGTACGTGGAGAAGCTCCGCGCCGGCACTTTGTCCGTAGCCGAACAGTGGCAGCTCGAGGTTCCGTACTCCCGGGAACTGGTTCAGGCGTATTGGCTCTGCGCGGGCGGCACGATTCTGGCAGCGCAGCACGCGCTAGAAGATGGGGTCGCTTTTAACATGAGCGGCGGCTTTCATCATGCCTTCCCAGACCACGGCGAGGGGTTCAACTTGATCAACGATGTCGCCGTGGCCATCCGGAGGATGCAGAAGGACGCTAAGATCCAGACGGCCATGACGGTGGACTGCGACGTGCACCACGGCAACGGCACGGCCGCAATCTTCGGCGTCCCGAATGCGGCGGTGTCGCCCCAACCCGCTCCGCCATACCTGCGCGAGTCGCCTGTGCGGGACGTCTTCACAATCTCGCTTCACCAGGAGAACAACTACCCGGCGTGGAAGCCCCCGTCCTCGATTGACGTGGGTCTCCCGGATGGCACGGGCGATGAGGAATACCTGGCCTGGCTCGAGAAGGCTCTCAGCTTGGGTTTGCAACGCTTCCAGCCCGATCTGATCTGCTATTTGGCTGGGTCGGACCCGTACGGGCGGGATCTACTCGGCGGATTGGGTATGAGCGTCGAAGGGCTAAGGCGCCGAGATGAACTCGTCTTCGGCACGGCCAGAGCGCGGGGAATTCCGGTGCTGGCTCTGCCGGCTGGCGGCTACGCTTCGGAGGTGCGCGATACCGTCACCATTCATGCCAACACCATATTGGCAGCGAGAGAAATCTCTAGCGCGGCATAACCATAACGTACCGCGATCCGGATTCGAAAATCCTTCTCGTCAAACTCGTGGATGATCTTCTCCACATGGTGAATGAGTCCTTCGGTTTCCTTGCTTTGGATCAAGACCACGACGTTGCTGGAGCGCTGGTTGTCGGCGATGAGAAGGCGTCTCCAAAGCGGGCTGGCCTCTGCATCGGCAAAATTCTTCGGCCCGACAGCGAGACTCTGCACACCTGATACGGACTGGATCGATTTAATCTGCTCCGTCATCCGCTGCAGCCGTTCGAGGTAATGTTCCGAGGAAATGTCAGAGGAGGACACGCTCAGGATCAGTTGGCTGTTCGCAGGAAGACGTTCCCCGATCTTTTTCGACTCCTGAAATTGCGGGTCGTCGGAGGAAAAGAAAAAATTCTCGTCTACTCGCGGTTTCAGATCCACCAGTGCGGCCACGAGGCCGAACAAAATGCCGGTCAGGGCAAGCATCAACCAGTGCGTCCCAGGACTCGCTTTCTTCAGACTGCTGAGAATGAAATGCGATCTCGTGCTCATTTGGCTGGTCTGGCCATCCTGTGCAAGGAGGACGGATACATCCTGACGGGGCGCGACCTGCTTTCCTCGGGGCGTCCGCCCAAGAGCTGGCCCATCAAGCGCCAGCCCTTGCACTTGGAGACCAGCCTTCCCGGAGTGTTTGCCGTGGGCGACGCGCGCTGCCGCTCCGTCAAGCGTGTGGCGTCTGCCGTGGGCGAAGGCGCGGCCGTTGTTCAGCTCGTCCACGAATATCTGAGCCAGAATGCTTGACCCGCGACGAGAAGGGTATAATCCGCCCCCTGGGGTCAGGGGGCGTGAGCTCGTATCCGGCGCCCGCCATCGAGATTTTAGCGTTGAACGCTACGCCTCTCGCTTTTTGGACTCGCGTAGCGGAACATATTGATCTCCGACTCCAGAAAGCCGGCCTCATCTTAACCTGACATGAGGTCACCTCAGTGGCATCAACCCAGACAGCAGTGAGGGCATCAAGTGCCCCATCGGCCCTGTTGTGCGCCGCCGCCGTTGTAACTGCCTCCGCCCTCTTGTTTGGGGGCAGTGGCCTACACCCTGTTTGGTGGCTCACCTGGTTTGCTCCTCTTCCGGTGCTGGCCATCAGTCGATACGTGAGCCGTCGCGCCACCTTCGTCGTCGCTGGAGTTTCTTGGTGCTTGGGCACGCTGAACATGTGGCACTATTTTCTGGGGGCACTCGGCATGCCGCTGCTGCTCGTTCTTGTCTTTTCCTTGATTCCCGCCTGCCTGTTCGGCGTTGGCATTCTGATGTTTCGCAGCCTGATGTCCCGGGGCGCTCTGTGGAAGGCATCACTCGCGTTCCCCACTTTCTGGGTCACGCTGGAATACGTGAACAACATATTCTCGCGACACGGCACATTTCCTAATCTTGGTTACACCCAGATGGATTTTCTGCCAATCCTGCAACTCACGTCCGTTGTCGGCATCTGGGGCATTACCTTCTGTCTCTTCCTGTTTCCTGCAACCGTCGCCGCTCTGCTGGCTCGACCGCGAAACATTTCTTTTCCGGCGCGCCTCGCCGCTGCTGTGGCGGCTTTCTTTGCTCTGGTGTTCGGCTACGGCGCGTGGCGCCTCATCGAGATGCCCGCGGCGGAAGGCTCGATAAAGGTCGGGCTAACGGCGACCGGTACCAACACAACGTTTCCGCGCGACGATCCAAGCGCACTGGAATTGCTGCGCGAATACTCCGGGAAGAGCGAAGCGCTTGCTCATGACGGCGCACAACTCATCGTGCTACCGGAGAAGATTGCTCTCGTTTCCGATCGTGGTACTGAGCAGGTGGATGCGCTCTACGGTTCGACCTCAGCCCGTTTAGGGGTGTCGATTCTCGTCGGTTTGGATCGCGGAACAATCGCGAAGCGATGGAACGAGGCGCGACTGTATTTTCCCGATCACGGACGACCTATAGCCGTGTATGACAAACATCACATGGTCCCTGGGTTCGAGGATGTGGATCAGCCCGGCACAACTATTACAGTCGTTAACGAGCGCTTTGGCCCCTGGGGAATGCAGATTTGCAAGGATATGGATTTTCCGGACCTGAGTCGTGAGTACGGGCGGAAAAGCGTGGGGTTGCTGCTGGTGCCAGCTTGGGACTTTACTCTGGATCGCTGGCTGCACGGTCGGATGGCCGTGATGCGCGGCGTAGAGAACGGCTTCACTGTGGTGCGCACGGCTAAACAGGGCTTGCTTACCGTGAGTGACGATCGCGGGCGGATTCTTGCGCAGCAGGATGCAGCCTATGTTGCCGTCGGAACGCTGCTGACAACCGCACCTGTTCGGCATGACGAAACGCTTTACTCCCGCTGGGGAGATTGGTTCGCATGGCTGAACATGGCAGCACTGGGCGGGATACTTATCGGCCTCGTAAGGAGTAGGGCCACGCCAAGAGGCCCATTATGACAGCGATCTGCTAACGCAAAAATTTAAGGTTCAACCGCCAGGTTTCAGGTCATAGCTGTCGTGACCCGGGGATTGCACCACACTGGGTGAACTCCTGGATTGAGTGACTGTACACGCGTAGAGCCAGAGAGCAGGGCAGAAGGCGGCGGACAGAGATCGCCGCCGTGCAGCGCGCCCGGTTGTGCCAAGTAGAAGGCGGCAGAAGCGTCACGGCCGGACGGTCAAGGTGAAGGTCGGCGACTGCACCGTGCTGGTGGGCGAGGGGAATATGACTGTGCCAGCCGAGTGCGGAGGCTTCCGCGCAGTGTCAGCGTGGTCGGGAGATTCGTCACCTCGAAGTGAAAGGCATAGCGGTGCTTTCTGCTCATTTCTCATTACCTCTGGTGAGCAGCACGCGGCCGCCGCGGATCCGACGAAACGGGTTCCCGGCACCGCCTGCGGATACCCCTGTTCAGAAGGCTGCAATCGCTGTTTTGCGCCTGTTAATTCCCTGATCCAAACATGTCGGAAACTACCGAATTGTCCGGAAGTCGGCCTTGAAGTAGGGCTTGCGCCGGCCCCGGGTCTCCCAAAGCCGGCAACACGTTAACAGGAAAAAACAGGGAATTTTCGCTCATGACTACACCCTCCGCCATCCAGTCTGCTCACTGGGTTTCTCCGACGCATCGAGCGTGAGAATGCGCGAATCCACGCCGAAATCCGCGTTGCTTGCGGGGAACCGGACTGCAGAGAATCGGCTTCTCTTTGTCATCAGATTCAATCAGGCCGACTTTTCTCCGGAATGTGGTTCCGCGGTCCGATTTCATAGAGGATCCGCGCATCACAATCTACGAGCTCCACGGACGTGCTCACCCAACGAGAATCGATTGCTTTCAGCCGCCGCTCGTCCTGCTGTGCTGCCCCCAAAGTCGCGAAGCTGCCGGGCGCAGGAATCGCCCGAAGCAGTGCCCAGGAAAATGCGCGGCAGAAAAAGGAGGCTTTACCCAACGCAGTGAGAATCGGCCCGGAAGCAGACCTGAGCTGGTGAGCAGATTGGCAAAACCCCTAGGGATTGTGTGGTGTTGGGCCGAAACCAGATGGCGCGGAAAGGAAATGCAAGGCAACCTAACAGAGAACAAAACTGTGCATCTGACCGTCCTGTGACTCGGAAGATGGACGCGTGGGGCGCGGCTGTGGATGACTAACTAACAGAACTAAAGAGTCCGTAGCAATAAGCGGCGATACAAGCGTATGAGAATTTTTATCAGCTCGACATTCAAGGACCTGCGGCACGAACGAGAGGCCGCTATTGATGTGTTGCGTAGGGCTGAGCTGGTGCCTTGGGGAATGGAGCTATTTGTCTCGGAGTCTTCGAAGCCACTTGAGGTCGCACTTCGTGAATTGCAGTTATCCGATGCCGTGGTCCTAATCATCGGGTTCAAGGCGGGCTCCCTGATCCCGGAGGTCTCTGTCGCCAAAATCTGATTCGCCCCCAGAATCAGCGACTTATCCACGCCCCCGCCTCTTAGCCAATCATCGCCACCGAGTCGTGTAAACTGCTTCCATGCTCCGGTTCCTTGTGAGTTTCTTCGGTTGGTTCACTGCCTTCCTCCGGTCTCACCATGATCTCGGGTTTGAGCTTGTCGCGTTGCGCCACCAAGTAGGCGTGCTCAAGCGCAAGAACCCTCGACCAAGCTTGGGTCAGTGGGATCGACTGTTCC
>DATFXF010000402.1:0-7085 GCA_035258565.1 Candidatus Acidiferrales bacterium | reverse complement strand
GAAGAATTGGCCTCCGTGCCGAGGGGCGCCTATCTCGGGGAAGGCAGCGGCGCGCCCGTGCGTTATGCAAATCTCGAGCCCGGAGAGGTGGTGGTGGACCTCGGAGCGGGCGCAGGGATGGACTCGTTTCTCGCCGCAAATCAGGTAGGGCCGGGAGGGCGCGTGTACGGGTATGACTTGACCGAAGAGATGTTGGACCGCGCGCGCCGCAACGCACCCAGTGGCAACTACGCGCAGGTGACCTTTGCCCGCGCGGACATTGAGCAACTGCCGCTCGCCGATGGTGCGGTCGACGCCGCCATCAGCAACTGCGTGATCAATCTTGCTCCGGACAAAGCCGCCGTCTATCGGGAGATCTTTCGCGTGCTGCGGCCCAGCGGGCGGCTTTCGGTCGCCGACATTGTTCTTCGCGGCGAGTCGGAAGCCATCCAAAGATTTCGCGAACGAGCGAACCTGGAGAGTTGGTGCGCTTGCGTTTCCGGCGCGCTCGAGGAGCAGGAGTATCTCACCACCATCCGCGGAGCGGGCTTCACTGACGTGCAGTTGGTTGCCGAGCGGCCGGCCGAATCAGAACCCGGCGGCGGATTGGCGGCGGTGGCGGTCACCTTGACGGCCCGCAAGCCCAGCTGAACAGGAGCGGCTGGCTTCGAAAGAGGGCCAGATTCGGTACGATCAGTGCCGCGTGAGGAGCGCGTACGCCCAGGTTGCTGGGGAAGCCGTTGAGCTGCACTGCGGCTGGCCATGGTTCAACAGGCGCTGCTCCCTCACGTCCTGCAACAATAGACTGAACAGGTTGCTGGCGTGAGGCTTGCGGCCGCGGAGCCCCAGTTAGCAATTTGTCGGCTGGTGCAGAAGATTTCCTAGCCAGGCGAGCTTGTTTCTAGTGTGAACACGGCCCCACTTCAGCTTGCCACCAAGCTCAACCGGGATGTGCAAAGTTTTTCATCTTGCCGGCCACCTCCGCTCTTCAGCGGGAAGCATGAGTTTGTTGAGTTTGTTCTTGACAGAGCGCTCTTCCGGAAGCACACTGATGCGCGCTCTGGGGATGCTTGTCCCCCGCCCTCAGTTGAAACCGACTCGAAGAAGGAGGTTCCTGCGTCGTCGAAAGGCCTCCTTCACCACTTGAACCAAGCCGGAAACTTGTAATCTTCTCCGGCGAAAGATAGGCCCAACAACAACATGGAGGTCATCCGGTGACCGGAACAAGGAAATCGAAGTGGTTTGGTTACCTCGTGCTGATGGCGGCCTCGGTCTTGGCAGTCGGCGTGGCGGCCACACCCGTTTCCGGTCAGGGCTTCAATTTTCAGAATTTCAGCTCGGTGGCCAACCTGACATTTAACGGGAACGCTGCGCAAGTCGGCAATGTACTGCGGCTAACGCCCACGGCAACGCATAATGTCGGATCTGCGTGGTTCACCTCGCAGCAGCCGGTCAAGAAGGGTTTCACCACGGTCTTTCAGTTCCGTATCTCCGATTCCAGCCCGCCCTCGGGTCTGTTCCATGCGGATGGCTTCGCATTCGTCGTTCAAAATTCGTTAGACGGCACCTCGGCGCTTGGTGGCGGCGGCAAGGGAATTGGCTATGGTTTTGGAACCTCCCCCGATGCCGTTCGTGACGGCATCTCTCACAGCCTGGCCGTTGAATTCGACACGTTCCAGAATTTCGACTTAAATGACCCGGATAACAATCACATCGCCGTCCAGAGCTGCGGCACATTGGCAAATAACTCGAATCACCCGCCTTCTATCGATCCCGCTGCAACTTGTATGGACGCTACCAAAGCCATTACGTCAAATCTGTCGGCAACAGTAAATCTGTCGGACGGAGCGGTGCACACGGTGGTAATCAATTATGAGCCGCCACCCCCGTGCGAGGGAGTATGTTTAGGGACACTAAAGATTTATCTAGACAATAATACACCGGTCTTGACAGCGCAGTTCGATCTTTCGAGCATTGGTCTAACCGAAGACGGCAAGGCGTTTGTTGGGTTCACAGGCTCCACTGGCGCCTTTGTCGAAAACAACGACATTCTGAGTTGGTCGTTCAGCGCGCACGAGGGAAACACAAGCAACGCTATTTTGACCTTTACTCCAGGCAACACTTCGCAAGTGGCCAAATTCGGTTGCGCTAGCTCCACCAACTGCACTAACGACGGTGCTCACTCCATTAAGTTTTCGCTCAAGCAGGTGAACACACCGATCACAATAGTCATCAGCGCGACGCAGGTGGACGGCGACGGGGTTTGCGAGACCGGCGTCCCCAGCAATTTCCCAGATTTCGACTGCCGATTCGTGACTTTCTTCGGGGTCCCCATCACGGGCATGTCGCCCCAGGTAAGAGTGCCACTCTGCTACCCCTACTTGTTGGGTTCACATTGCGTTTACTACCGGGTGGAGAACCCGCCACCCTCGTTTGCTTTCCAGGGGCCGGACGAGATTTACGTCGCGTGGAACGGGATCTTTGATCCGGGTCCGAATTACTTTAAGGATAATCCGCACCTCTACCGTGCCCCGACTGAGCAACAGTTTTCTGAGGACATTACAGAGTACTACAACAGCAGTAGCGGCCAGGTGGGGATTGACCCTGGAGTGGGCGGGGAGAGCGACGACTTCAGCGATTTCGTGGTTGCTTTCCCGCTCAAACCAGCCGGCACATTCACGTTCATCCTCCAGCCGCCGCTACCTCCCCTCACAAAGAACGCGGGCTCGGATGTCAACATCCAATTCCAGCTCAAAAATGGGACCATGTTTGTTAACAACGCCCACATCCTCCCCAACCATTTGGGGTTTGCCGTGCTGAACACGAGCAGTGTCCGGCAGCGGGTCCAGCCGCCTGGGAATAGCCCTGCTATCACCTTCGACCCGTCCACAAACATTTACCAGATCCACTTCAAGGCAGACTTGCCGCCCGGGAGTTATCAGGTTTGTATCGACTCGAACCTGTTCGCCCAGCAGTGTATCCCGCTGGTGCTGAGGTGAAGGGGCGCTAGCGTTAGAAAGCTGTCACTTCAAAGAGCCGGGCGCAGGCCGCCCGGCTCTTTTTTCGTCTGCCGGCGTTCATGTACTAGCCTGCGGGTTCCGCGTAGATGGGGCTGAGGTCGCTGCGTTTGGAGATGTCATCGGTGTGGGCTTCCTGGCGAATATCGTCGGCGAGTCGACGCGCTTCCGCGAGATGGTGCGTGGCCTCCGCTGCGTTGCCGGAAAGCTTGAGAGTGTGTCCGAGTAGGTAGTGGCTGCGCGCAAGCAGCGCTTTCAGGCCGAGCTTCTCACTTTTCCGCAGGGCAGTTTCGAGCTCTTGTCGGGCTGCGGGATACTGCCGCGTATTCACTAGGGCTTCAGCCAAGGATAGCGAGCTTTCTGTAGAAAGATATTTCAGGCCGAGGGAATCCGCTTCCTGGGCCAAGGCCTTCAAGGAATTGATCGCCGCTTGCGAGCGTCCTTCTTCGACGGCAACCCTGGCGAGGTTCAGTTTGGAGACTAGCAGCAAATGCCGATCCGTCGTCCTCGAGGCCTCCTGGAGCGCCTGCTCGAACAGCGACCTTGCGGCTCTGAAATCAGCCCGGTAGAAGAAAGCGTCGCCCTCGAAGCCAAGCGTCTGGGCAACAAGCGCCTGGCTCTTAATCTCCCTGGCGAGGCTCAAGGCTTCGTCGAAGCTCTTCTGCGCCTCGGCGTTGTGCCCCACCTGACTAAGTGAATGGCCATAGCCGCCCAGAATCTCGGCCATCCAAAAACTACGGTCCTGCAGTTCTCGAAAGGCTTTTAGGGCGTCTTCTTTCGATCCCAGCGCTGCGCCATATCGACCTTGGTATTCGAACAGGGTGCCCACGCTGTAGGACTCGATCGCCGCACCTCGCTTATCGCCAACACTCCGCCGGAGTTCGAGGGCACGAAGATAGTGCGCAAGCGCCTGGTCATATTGCCCCATATTCGTGAAGGTCTCCGCCAGGTTGTGGAGCGTGTCAGCGATGTCACCGGGGACCTTGATTCTCTCGCGCAGTTGGAGGGCCTGCTCGAAGTAGGTGCGCGCCTCCTCATAGTCACCTTTGGAAAGGTAGCTGAGCCCGATGTTGCTCAAACACAATGCTTGATATTTTTCATTGCCGACTTCGCGCTGGATTTGCAGCGCTTCCTTGAAAAGTTTGAGAGCCTGGTCGTAGTTACCGCGATCGGTGTAGAAATTGCCCAGATCATTCAGGGTGTCGCCGATGCCCTTCTTGTCGCCGATCTCGCGCCGCAACTGGAGCGCCTCGTCGAAACTCGCCCGGGCCGCCTCCGGCTTGCCTAAACGGGCCTGGATCTGCGCGATTTCGTTAAGGCTGGCCGCGATTCCGCGCTTCTGGCCGAGCCGGCGTTTGATTTCGAGCGACGCCTGGTCATTTCGGAGTGCATCATCGAGTTTGTTGAGCCGTTTGTAGGCCACGCCGATGGCTTGCAAGACAGCAGCTTTTTCTTCGTCGTTTTCGAGCTGAATGGCCAGGCTCAGCGCGGGATTCAGGTCTTCCAGCGCACGTTGCGGGTTCCCACTCTTGACTTCCACGCGGCCCGCGGCCAGCAGGGCGTCCACCTGCTTGGGATCACGAGCGAGAACTTTGGCGTACTCGGCGCGGGCCTTGTCAAACGCGCCGGTGGATTCATAGAGGCCGCCGAGATTGAAGTGCACCTCCAGATCTTCCGGCAGAACCTTCGCTAGGTTCTCGTAAGACTCGATGGCCTTGGCCGTGTCGTTCACGATCCGTGCATGGTTGGCCTGAATCAGGTAGCGCTCCTGCGCGGGCAGCTTTTCGCTTAACTCGATGGCCTTGCGGGAAAACTGCTCGGCTTTATCGTCGTAGCCGAGATCGGCGTAAGTCTGGCCAAGCTTGGAATACGCCAGGGCGAATTCGGGGTCCTCCCGGATGGCGGCCTCTAAGCTCTTCGCTGCGTCGAGGTTCTTTCCCTGCCGCCTAGATTCGAGGCCTTCGTTGTAATGCCGCAGTGCCTGGACGGAGCCGGAGGAAGGCTGGAGGGATTTCGCGCGCAATTGCTTGAGCACGTCGGAGGAAAGCGACAGGTTCTGCTGGATCGACTGCGCCAGTTGCGCAATCGCCTGCAGGAGCTCCTTTTCGCTCGGTGCCTGAGCCTTCACCGGGATGGTCCGCTGGCGCTTGCGGTCCTGGATCGTGGCATCAATGCGGATCTGGTCGCCGACTCGCAGATACTGGCCCCAGACCAGCGTTTGCGCGTTGGTGAATTCTGCGAGGCGTGCGAGCGTGCCGGGATCGAACTCCGCATTCGGAGGCATGCGCAGATCCTTCAGAATCTGGTGAACACGATCAGCGGAAACGGTGCGTAGAGAGGCGGATTGTCCCACATCACTGCGCAGCATTTCGGCTAGGTTCGGCCCTAGCCAGTCCATCGCCGGGTCGCCAGAGGCGTTTCGGAAGGGTAGGATGGCCAGCGAGACAGGTTCAACATTGGTTCCGGATTTCAGTGACAGCTTGAAGGGCAGCTTTTGCCGCACCGCATAGCCGCCGGAGGCGAGCAGGAGAATGATCGCCGAGACAGCGGCCCATTTCTGGTAGCGCGGCGCGTAACGCAGCCAACGCACCGCCGGATTCAGCGCGCGGCGTGCGGCTCCGGCCTGCCAAGTCTCGAGATCGTTATAGATTTCGCGCGCCGACTGGTAGCGCTTCTGGGGGTCGGCTTCCAAGCATTTGGCCACCACGTCGCTTACGAACTGCGGCACCTGGGGATTGAGTTGCGCCGCGGGCCGCGCACGCTCCTTCGTGCGCTTGATCATCGTGCCCATCACCGTGTCGGCCTTGTAGGGCGACCCTCCGGTCAGGAGCTCGTAAAAAATGATCCCCAGCGTGAATAGATCCGACCGCGCATCCACCTTGTCGCCCAGCACCTGTTCCGGCGACATGTACTCGGGCGTGCCGATCAGCGCGCCGGTCTGCGTCATCCCGCCGAATTCGATTGAGCGTGCGATCCCGAAATCCATCACCGAAACTTTGCCCTGCTTGTCCACCATGATGTTCTGAGGCTTGAGGTCGCGGTGGACCACGCCTTCCGCGTGCGCGGCCTCCAGAGCCAAGCAGACCTGCTCGAGGATGGAGACGGTTTCCGCCAAGCTCAGTCTCTCCTTTTCCGCGACGAGGGTCTTCAGATCCTGACCCTCGATAAACTCCATGGTGATGAACTTGATTCCACCGGCTTCGCCCAGATCGAAAATGCGGATGACGTTGCGATGCGTCACCTTGCGTGCCAGGATCAGCTCTTGCTTGAACCGCTGCAGAATATCCGGGCGCGAGGCCAGCTCGGGACGGATCACCTTCATGGCCACCATGCGGTCGAGCTCGCGGTCACGCGCTTGATAGACAGCGCCCATACCGCCTTGCCCGAGCTCGCGCAGGATTTCATAGCGATTCCCGAGCACGCTGCCAGGCCGCAGACTGGCCAGCGACGCGGCGATCATGTCCGCTGGCTGTTGCACTGGCGCCGACCAGCCCGTCGGCACCTTCATCGTGCTGGGAGCTTTATCCACGATGGTTTGATCGGGGGTTGCCTGCGGCGTGGGTTTCTGCTCGACGACAGTCGCACCGTGAAGGTCTGGCGGGGTTTCTGTCAGGGTTGCGACTCCGCCCGGGACGGGCAGCGGCGTATCGCATTTGGCGCAGCGCGCCGCTGCGGGAGGATTGCTGGTTTGACAGTGAGGACAATCCATGGCCGCGCCGCGCGAAATCTGCTTCATTATGAGGGTTCTCTTTGCGAAATCAAGCTCCCGGGGATGGCTTAGGGTTGTTTTTTTCGCCGTGGCCAAGCGCTCCATGTGCCGGCCCAGGCAAGCATGCAGGCGAAAAGTTTGAGCTTAGGTCAATTCGCCTGGGCCGGCTGTTGTCGCAGAATGCGCGAGGAGAACAGCAACGCCTGCTGCATACGTGCCAAGCCCAAACCCCAGCGCAGCTCGGCTTGCTCGGGCGTGGCGCCGCGGGCATAGAGGAGAATTTCGAGGCAGAAGCCCGCGCGGCGGTGCGCGCCGAAGCAGCACGGGCGCACACGCAGTTCAGCACGGAGAACGTCCGGCGCGGTGTCGCGGGTCAGGAG
>DATFXF010000401.1:0-3661 GCA_035258565.1 Candidatus Acidiferrales bacterium | reverse complement strand
CTTCGCCGCCGCGGCGGGTATGGGCGCCCGCCGCGCGTCCCTTAAATGTGCGCCCATCTTCGAGCGCAAGAACCGCAGGCCGTGCGGCTGCCTCGGTCAGAGATTCCTCCCGGTGCCTTCATTCGAGACGCTCAGCGGTAGCTGAAATGGAGCCAAAACGGTCGACCGGCCAATAGGCGAAAACGGCCTTGCCGTAGATGTAACGGCTGGGCACAGGGCCGAACACTCGCGAATCATTCGAGCTGGCCCGATGGTCGCCCATCACGAAGTACTCGTCGGGCGGCACGCGCAAGGGGCCATAGGCGCTGGCATCGGCAAACTGCTGCGGTACATAGGGCTCTTCGAGCCGCCGACCGTTCACGTACACGTGCCCCTGGCGAATCTCCACCGTCTCGCCTGGCAAACCGACGACGCGCTTGATGAAGGACTTCGAACGGTCCAGCGGATACCAGAAAACGACCACATCCCCGCGCTCGATCGGCTCGAAGCGATATACAAACTTGTTGATGAAGATGCGCTCCTGGTCGGTGAGCAGCGGGGCCATGCTTGTGCCTTCCACCTTCACCGGCTGGTAGAGGAAGATGATGATGACCGTCGCCAGACCCAAGGCGATGAACAGATCGCGCGCCCATCCGCGAAGCTCTCGACGGAGCGAAGAGGAGGAAGAACCCTCGGTTGTGGGAGCTGATATCAGATTGGCAGACGACCCCATCTCGATTTGAACGCCCGGATTATACCACGCTCAGACCGGCTCGCCAACGGGTTGTCTCGCGGTTGGGCCGGTGGGGTCGACAATCCTCCTCCGCGCATCGTAGCATGCACTCCTATGGGCGACCCGGTGGCACTGATTATCCCCGCGCTCGATGAAGAAAAGAACATCGCGGCGGTGCTCGACGAGCTTGCGCAGGTCAGCCGCGGCACGGCCGCCGGGAGCTGGCCCGTGCAGGTGGTTGTCGTGGATAACGGCTCGGCCGATCGCACCGCCGAGGTCGCCCGAGCACGCGGGGCGCAGGTGGTGCTGGAGCCGCGGCGTGGCTACGGGCGGGCATGCCTCGCGGGGTTGGCGGCGCTCTCGCCTGAGATCCGGATCGTAGCGTTCATGGACGCGGACGGCAGCGACGACCCACGCGACCTCGTGTCGCTCGTCGAGCCGATTGGGCGTGGCGAGGCGGACCTGGTCATCGGCTCGCGCGAGCTCGGCCAGCGGGAGCCCCACGCTCTACCAGCGCATCAGCGATGCGGGAACTGGCTGGCGACGTTCCTCGTGCGCCTGTTCTATGGTGCGCGCTACACCGACCTCGGCCCCTTCCGCGCCATTCGTCGCGACGGCCTCGAGCAACTCGCCCTGGGCCATACAAATTTCGGGTGGACGATTGAAATGCAGGTCAAGGCGCACCGCGCCAGCCTGTTGGTTCGGGAGATTCCGGTACGCTATCGCCGACGCCGCAGCGGTCGGTCGAAGGTATCCGGAACCATCCGCGGGAGCGTACGGGCCGGCGCAGAGATCCTGTGGACCATCCTACGGTGTCGCTTTTCGAGCTAGTGCTGGTCGAGCCCAAACGGAATCTTCTCAATCGCCAAAAACGTGCTGGAGGACAGCCAAGGTCGAGAGCACTGCCGTCTCTGTCCGCAGGATGTTTAAGCCCAGAGAGGTTTCGGCGAACCCGGCCGAGCGCGCCGCGGCCAGCTCCTCGTCGGTCCAACCTCCTTCCGGGCCAACCGCCAGAGCGGCAGAGGTTGCTGCCTTCCCTTGGAGCGCTGCCCCGAGCGTCGGCGCGTCGGGTCGCTCCGAAAGAACGATCTTGAGCGCAGCGCGGGCTTCCCGGAAGGCGTCCTCCGCCCGCACCGGCCCTGCAGTGCCGATGCGGAGCAAGGGCGGGCGCAAGCGCCGCGACTGCTGCGCCGATTCGAGCAGGATCTTTTGCCAGCGCGAAGCTCGCTTTGCCGCCGCCCGCACGAGCGGCATTTTGCTTCGCGCTGCGGCGAGTGGCACGACCTCCTCCACGCCCAACTCCGTAGCCTTCTCGCAGCTCCATTCGAACCGATCGAATTTAACGATGGCCAACAACAGGATGGTGCGCAGGCGCGGCTGGTGAACCGGCAGGGGTTCGATCAGTGCGAAATCCACTCGGTCGCGCTCCACTCGCGCGACGCGTCCGACCCAAAGGGCCTGGCCGTCACTCAATTCATAGAGCTGGCCGGGCTGCGCATGCAGGACACGGCCCACATGGTGCGCCGCCTTGCCGCGCAGAACGGCCGCGCCGGCCTCAAAATGGTCCACAAAGAAACGACGCCGCATGCCCTTGCCCCCCGCTGTCGCGCAATGTTATACCAGCGGTCCAACGCACTCTGCCATGCACAGACCTCGCGCATTGGGCGTGGGTGCCGCCTCTCTACTGGTCCTCGCCGCGGCGGCCGGACTCGCCCTCATCTCCTCGGCCGCTCGCGCCAGAGACCAGCGCGCTCTCATCATCGATACGGACGCTGGCAGTGATGATCTCATGGCCATTGCTTTTCTGCTCAGCCGGGACGAAGTCCGCATCGAAGCCATCACCGTGGCGAACGGCCTGGCGCACGTCCGCGCCGGCGCCACGAATCTGCTGCGCCTGCTCGAGCTGAGCGGCAGGAGGAACATCCCTGTTTATCTAGGATCTGAAAAACCCCTGCGCGGCTCGGCTGCGTTTCCAGAAGAGTGGCGAAAACTCTCCGACACGCTGCCCGGTGTCGAGTTGCCGGCTACGAGCCGGGCCTCGGAGCCGCAAAGCGCGGCCGAATACCTCGCCACGCGCCTGCGGGAGCCCCGCGCCCGAGTGCGGATCCTCGCTCTGGGCCCGCTGACGAATCTGGCGCAAGCACTCGAACGCACGCCCTCGGCCGTGCGGGCGATCGAGGAGATCGTCATGATGGGCGGGGCCGTCCGCGTGCCCGGGAACCTGGGGGACGGCGGCTACTTCCGCACCGACAACAAGACGGCCGAATGGAATATGTTTGTCGACCCGCTGGCTGCCAAGATCGTAATCGACTCAGGCGCAAAGATCCGAATGATCCCTCTCGACGCTACGAATAAGGTTCCGATTGACGCGTCGTTTCTCCGCGAGTTTGAGTCTCAGGCGCGCACACCGCTTGGGCACTTCGTGGCCCAGATCCTTGAGGGCGACCGCAAATTCATTGAACAAGGCATCTACAGCGCCTGGGACCCGCTCGCGGCCGTCGCTTTGGTGCATCCCGGGGTGGTCGCGACACGCCCATTGGCCATCGAAATCCGGCAGCAGCCGCCCGAGGAAGGACGCACGAGGGAAATCCCCGCTGGCCGTCCGAATGCCAAGGTCGCACTGGACGCCAACCCCACCTTGTTCCGAGAGATCTTTTTCCGAGCCTTCGTCGACTAGAACCGCATAGCCAGCAACCGCCTGCATGCCAGCCATTCGGCTCCTCTGTTCCGAAGGGTCTAACCGAAAATGTCTTTGACTTTTTCGAAGAAGGAAGAACTACGTTCGGCAGGACGGTTCTCGACCTGGAGTGTCTCCCCGAGCTGTTCGAGCATGCGTCGCTGTTCGCGGGTGAGCTTGGTCGGTGTCACGACTCGGACGTGGATGTAGAGGTCGCCCTTCCCGCCCCCATGCGGATCGGGCAGGCCCTTTCCCTTGAGTCGAAAGATCGA
>DATFXF010000400.1:0-8738 GCA_035258565.1 Candidatus Acidiferrales bacterium | reverse complement strand
TCACGCTGCAGAGTTCGCGCAGACGAATGATTGTCCGGCGGCTCCAGCGGCTTTGCCGGCAGGCGCAACCTGCACCATTCAGGTGGTCTTTAAACCGGCGGCAACCGGGGAAGAGACTGCGGCGCTGAGCATTTCCGACAATGCTCCCGGCAGTCCGCAGAGCGTGCCCCTAAGCGGCACGGCAGCGCCGCCCGCCCCGGCACTGAAACTCACGCCGGCCAATCTGAACTTCGGGGATCAGGCCGTTGGCACGGCAAGCACGCCGCAAGTCATCACCCTGGCGAACACGGGCAGCGCGACGCTAAACCTCACCAGCAGCATCACGATCGGCGGAGAGAACGCCGCCGAATTCAAGCTGGTCGCCGAGAAAACCACTTGCCCGGTGAACGGAGGCCAGCTCCAGCCAGGCGTCAGTTGTGTCCTCGGCGTGAGCTTTGCGCCGGCAGCCGTGGGTGCCAAAACCGCGCAAGTGATCATCGTGGACGACGCCGAAGGCAGTCCACATCCTGTGCCGCTCGCTGGCGCGGCCACGCCGAAATAGCCTCCCCAGCTAGGCGGCCTGCCAAGAGCTTCCTTCCGAGGCTTGGCGTGGAAGGGGGCATCCATTGGATAAGCGGCGGAATTCCGGTCCGCTGCGTGCGGCCTCGCGGCGGACGGCAGTGTTTCGCCCCGTGGCCCCGGTTGTCGTTTTGGGAAAACTCGACCGGAAAGATTCCCCAGTGCTTGACACGCCTTGGGTACCATGTTGGGGCATGTCCGGAAAGCCCTGGAGTTGGCGCAAGGACATGGCAAGCTGGACTCTTTTAGCCTGAGAGTTCAAGAGGCCTGGTGAGGGCCCCCGGCACGCAGCGCCGCGGGCGGACCTCATCGGCGACCTGGTGCGTCAGGCGTTCCGGGGCTCCGGGTTAACCATGCTATTCGTTGCCAAGACGCGACTCTTTCCCTCACCTAAGTTTCTACCTCAGGCTGCCAATCTCGGCGTCATCGTCATCGGGGAACTTGCCCTGATCGGCTGGGTGGTGAACAACGCCAGCCTCAAGGGCGTCTATCCAGGCTTGGCGGAGATGAATCCGACCACGGCCCTGACCTTCATCGTGGCCAGTGTGGCCTTCCGTCTGCTCTTCCCCGAGCCGGTCTCGTGGCGTCGCCAGTGGTTGCGTCGCGGATTGGGCGAATTGATGGCCGCCGCCGTGGCGCTGGTGGGCCTGCTCAAGCTGTGTGAGTACGCCTTCGGCTTGCACCTGGGCATCGATCAGGTCCTCTTCCACGAGCAGCTGGGTTTGGTCCGCGCGTTTGCGCCCAACCGCATCGGACCCAACACGGCGCTCTGTATAGCGCTGCTGGGCCTGGCTCTCGCTTTGCTCGATGTCACGACCCAGAGCGGACAGCGTCCAGCGGAGTATTTGACGCTGGTCGCAGGCCTAATTTCGGCTATGGCCGTGCTCGGCTACGCCTACGGCATGAGCGTGCTGTTCAGCTTCGCGAACTTGGCCCCCATGCCATTGAATACGGCCATGGCGCTTGTGCTGCTATGCCTGGCCATCCTTAGCGCGCGATGCGAACACGGGCTGATGCGGATTTTCATAGCCGATAGCTTCGGCGGGGAGCTGGCGCGGCGGCTCTTCCCTGCCGCAATTGTGGTACCGGTGCTGCTCGGCTGGCTGCGGCTGGAAGGCGAGCGCGCGGGCCTCTTCGACGCGAGCTTCGGCATAGCGGTGATGGCCACTTCGAACATCGTCTTCTTCGTCGTGCTGCTGTACTGGACTGCGGCATCGCTCGATCGGTCGGACCTCGAGCGGCAGCAGGCCGAGCAGGCGCGGATCGAGACCGAGGAGCGCTTCCGCATGCTCGTCACGGGCGTGAAGGACTATGCCATTTTCATGCTCGATCCCAAGGGGCGTGTGGCGAGCTGGAACGAGGGTGCGCAGCGCATCAAGGGTTACACCGCTGAGGAGATCGTCGGCCGGCACTTCTCCCGCTTCTTCACGCCCGAGGAGATCCGGGACGACAAGCCCGAGCGCGAGCTGCGCACGGCGGAGATCGAGGGGCGCGCCGAGAACGAAGGCTGGCGCGTGCGCAGGGACGGCTCGCGCTTCTGGGCCCACGTGGTGCTTACCCCGCTGCGCGACGATGTGGGCAAGCTGCGCGGCTTCTCCAAGGTCACCCGCGACATTACCGAGCGCAAGAAAGCGGAGGAGGCCCTGCGCGCAGCAGAGGAGAAATTCCGCGTCGTGAGTGAAACCGCTGCTGACGCCATTGTCTCCGGCGACAGTCAGGGAAATATCACCTACTTCAACAAAGCCGCCGAAAAGATGTTCGGCTACGCGGCGGCGGAAGCGCTGGGCCAGCCACTCACACTGCTGATGCCGGAGCGCTTCCAGGAGGCGCACCGTCACGGCATCGAGCGCTACCTCACCACTGGCGAGGCCCACGTAGTCGGCCGACAGGTCGAGCTGACCGGACGCAGAAAAGACGGCACCGAATTCCCGCTTGAGGTTTCGCTGGCCAGCTGGAAGACGAAGGACGGCACCTTCTTCACCGGCATCCTTCGCGACATCACCCGGCGTAAGGAAGCGGAAGCGGCCCTCGAGGGGCATCGCGCGGAGTTAACGCGGTCGAACCACGAGCTCACCGCAGCAAACAAGGAGCTCGACGCCTTCACCTATTCAGTCTCGCACGACCTTCGTTCGCCGCTGCGACAAATTGACGGCTTCGCGCGGATTCTCCAGGAGGAAGCTGCGCCGCAGCTCACCACCGAGGCGCGCCACTGCCTCGAGCGCATCCAGGAAGGGGTGGCGAAGATGGGCCGGCTGGTGGACGACCTGCTGAACCTGGGGCGTGTGGGGCGCAAGCAACTGAGCTGGGAGCACACGCGGCTCAACGCGCTGGTCAAGGAAGCCATCACTGAGCTCGAACCCGAGACGCAAGCGCGCACGATCCACTGGCGAATTGATGACCTTCCGGCGGTCAAGTGCGATCTCGGCCTGATGAAGGTCGTCTTCGTCAACCTGCTCTCGAACGCCATCAAGTTCTCGCAGCAGGTCGACCGCCCTGTCATCCAGGTGGGCCACAAGCAGGTGGACGGCGAAACCGTCTTTTTTGTGCGCGACAACGGCATCGGCTTCAACATGCGCTACGTCAGCAAGCTCTTCGGCATTTTCCAGCGGCTGCACCGCCAGGAAGATTTCCCCGGCACGGGGGTGGGTCTCGCCAGCGTGCAGCGCATCATCCACAAGCACGGCGGGCGCGTCTGGGCAGAATCGGAACCGTACAAGGGTGCCTCGTTCTACTTCACCCTGGGCCAGCCGGACCGCAGCGAATCGGAAGTCAGCACAGCCCTCGGGGGTGCCAATTGGCCGTTGATCCAGTAGAAATTTTGCTGGTCGAGGACAACCCGTCCGACCTGGAGTTGACGCTGCATGCGTTGCGTCACAATTATCTGGCCAACCACATTCACGTGGCGCGCGACGGCGAGGAGGCGCTAAATTATCTGTTCGGCCGTGAGACGCCTGCGAAGGTCGCTCCTTCCCTGAAGTTGGTCCTGCTGGACCTGAAGCTGCCGAAGGTGGATGGGCTCGAAGTGCTACGCGCAATCAAGAGCGATCCGCGCACGAAGGTGATCCCGGTGGTGATCCTTACGTCCTCCCGAGAAGATCGCGACGTGGTGGAGGGCTACCGCTTGGGCGTCAACAGCTATATTCAGAAGCCAGTGGATTTTGAAAAATTCCGCGAGACGGTGCGGCAGTTGCGCTTCTACTGGCTGCTGGTGAACCAACCGCCGCCCCTGACGCTCCGTCACACGGCGTAGAAAGGCAGGTAGGTCCGATGAGTGAGGAAGAAACGCACCCCAGAGCGGTGCGGCGCCGCCCGCTGCGGGTGCTGTTCGTCGAAGACCAATCGGCCGACGTCGAGCTCTGCCTACGCGAATTCAAGAAGGCGGGACTCGAGGTGCGCGCCGATGTCGTCTGTACTCGCGAGGAATTTACCGACGCATTGCGTTCGAAGCCCTGCGACGTCATCCTGGCTGATTTTCAGTTGCCCGGCTGGACGGGCATGGAGGCATTCGACCTGCTCCAGGAAGGCGAGAAACCCATCCCGTTCCTGCTGGTCACCGGGAAGCTCGGCGAAGAGTTCGCGGTCGAATGCCTGCGCAAAGGCATTGCTGACTACGTTCTGAAGGATCGCCTGGCGCGCCTGCCCGCGGCCGTCTGCCAAGCACTCGAAGCGAGATACCTGCGCGAGGAGCGCGCGCACGCCGAGGAGGTGCTGCGCGACAGCGAGGCGGCGTTTCGCACGCTCACGGAGACGATTGCCTCGGCCATCTTCATCCACCAGGGTACGCAGTGTTGCTATGTCAATCATGCCGCCGAACGGATCACCGGCTACACGCGCGAAGAGCTGCTGGCAATGAGCTCCTGGGACCTGGTCCATCCCGATTCCCGGGAACTGGTGATCGAGAAGGGCCTCGCGCGCCTGGCAGGCGACGACGGCCCCGTGCGCTACGAGATGAAAATCCTCACCAAACAGGGCGAGGCGCGTTGGCTCGACGTAACCGTCGGCAAGATCGTCTTTGGCGGCAAGCCCGCCGGGCTTACCACGGCATTCGACGTCACCGAGCGCAAGCAAGCCGAGGAGCAGGTGGTGTACCTGGTGGCCAGCGATGCGCTCACCGGCCTGGCGAACTTCCGCCGACTAATTGACGCGTTCGACGCAGAAACGAAGCGCTCGCATCGCACCGGCCGGTCGTTCTCCCTTCTCCTGCTCGACATCGACGGCCTGCACAAGATCAACGAAACCTACGGCTACCTGGTGGGCAGCCGCGCGCTCTGCCGCTTGGCCTATGTGATGCGCGTGCACTGCCGCTCGCTCGATACGGCCGCGCGTCACGGCGACGACGAATTCACCCTCCTCCTGCCCGAGACCGGAGCCGACGGGGCGCGCCGCCTGGCCCAGCGCATCCGCGAGCGCCTGACTAATGACGGCGAGCAGCCTCCGCTCACCGTTAGCATTGGCTCCGCGGTCTATTCCGAAGACGGCGACACACTTGAAGAGCTGCTGAAGACCGCCGAGGCTGCGCTTTATATGGAGAAAGGCCGCGCGCCCGCCAAGGAAACCAAGACCGATCGCTCCGCCGCACGCAAGAGCAATCGGCATCCCCAACCCGGCCACACCCTCTGAGCCGCGCGGCCCTTACTGGCTGCCCGGCCATCAGCAGCCGGCAATGGAGCTGGGGTCTCTCTGCGCCGCCTCAATCAGAAGCTGCTCACTGCGAAGAGCGGGGTGGCACTCTTGTCCCACCCAGGGAATGGGGCGACAATAGTCGCGTAGGGAGGCACAGCGAGCAGCGCTCCCAGAGGCTGGATGCCTCGCCCTCCAGCACCGCGGCCATGACCTCGCCGACCCGTAGCAACGACGCGCGCCTCGAGCTGCTGCTCCGCAGCGAAGAGGAGCTCGAGCGCCTCTTCACGCTTTCGCCCGATCTGCTGTGCATCGCCGGCTTCGACGGCATCTTCAAGCGCGTGAACCCGGCTTGGGAGCGCGCTCTCGGCTACACGGTCGAAGAGCTCATCTCCAAGCCCTATCTGGACTTCATCCATCCCGACGACATCGAATCCACGATTGAAGAGGCCTACAAGCTCACCACCGGAGCAACGACGGTTTTCTTCGATAACCGCTACCGCTCGAAGGACGGCTCCTACAAGTGGCTACAGTGGTCCGCGACGCCGAACATCGAACAGCAATTGGTCTACGCCGCCGCGCGCGACATCACCGACCACAAGCGCGCCGAGTTGCGCCTCAAGACCGGCTATGCCATCACGCGCGTGCTCGCCGAATCGCTTTCGCTCGATTCCGCCGCGCCGCAGATTCTTCGGGCGGTGTGCGAGAGCCTGGGCTGGCAGGTCGGCGTAATCTGGCGCGTGGACGAGAATGACGAAGTGATCCGCTGCGTGGACCTATGGCACGTGAAGCGGCTCGAGTTTCCTGAATTCGAGGCCAGCACACGCGGCGCGGCGTTTCCGGCGGGCATTGGCTTGCCAGGCCGCGTGTGGGTGAGCGGGCATCCGGCGTGGATCGCCAACGTGACAGGCGACATCAACTTCCCGCGGGCGGCCATCGCCGCCAGGGAGCACCTGCGCGGTGCCTTCGGCTTTCCCATCCGGAGCGGCGGCAGGGTGATCGGCGTGATGGAGTTCTTCAACCGGCAGATCCGCGAGCCCGAACCAGATCTGCTCGAGATGTTCGACGCCATTGGCAGCCAGATCGGGCAGTTCATCGAGCGACGGCGCGCCGAAGAGGATTTAAAGCACTATGCTGAGTATCTTGAGGCGGCCCGGCAGATGCAGGAGCAGAACGCGCAGCGCCTCGCGCACCTCGTCAAAGAGCTTGAAGCCGCGAAGCAGCATGCCGAAGAAGCAACACGCGCCAAGAGCGAATTCCTTGCCAACATGAGTCACGAGATCCGCACGCCGATGAACGCCATCGTGGGCATGACCGAGCTTGCCCTGGCGACCCGGCTCACGCCCGAACAGCGTGACTTCCTGACCACCGTGCGCGAATCGGCTCATTCCCTGCTCTCGCTGATCAACGACATCCTCGACTTCTCCAAGGTCGAAGCGCGCAAGCTCGAGCTCAACCGCATCGTCTTCAACCTGCGCGATACCCTCGAACAAACGCTCAAAGTCCTCCGCGTGCGCGCAAGCGAGAAGGGGCTCGCGCTCACCTGCCATGTCCGACGGGACGTTCCGGCTGCGATGGTCGGCGATCCGGACCGCCTGCGGCGCATCTTGATGAACTTGATCGGCAACGCGGTTAAGTTCACTGAGCGCGGCAAAGTGGAGGTGCATGTGGCCCCGGAAGCGAAGGACAGCGAAGGCGTACGGCTGCACTTCGTTGTGGCCGATACAGGCATCGGCATCCCGCTCGATAAGCAGCAGGAAGTCTTCGAGGCCTTCGCCCAGGCCGACAGCTCGATCACGCGGCGCTTCGGAGGCACGGGGTTAGGCCTGGCGATATCAGCGCAACTCGTGGGGATGATGGGCGGACGCCTGTGGCTCGAAAGCCAGCCCGGCCACGGCAGCACATTCCATTTCACTGCACGCTTCGGGGTGGCCGGGGGGGTGGGGGAGCGCAGCGCACCGGCCGGAGAGCAGCAAACAGCACCTCTACAAACACAAATTCCTGACGCTGTGCTCGAGCGGCCGGCACGGCCGCTGCGCATCCTGCTGGCAGAAGATAACCCCGTGAATCAGCAACTGGCTGTGCACCTGCTGGAGCGCCGCGGCCACTCGGTCGTCGCCGCGGAAACAGGGCGCAAGGCGCTGGCGATGCTCGGAAAAGACCGCTTCGATCTCGTGCTCATGGACGTGCAGATGCCGGAGATGGACGGCCTAGAAGCCACCGCGGCGATTCGCGCACGGGAAAAGACGAGCGGCGAGCGCCTGCCGATCGTGGCCATGACCGCACACGCCATCAAGGGCGATGCTGAGCGCTGCCTCGCTGCCGGCATGGACGCCTACATCTCGAAGCCCATCGAGCCCGTCGAGCTGATTGAAACGGTCGAGCGTCTCGGGGCGGGGCCCGCCCCTCCGACGCTCGATCGTGCAGCGGTGCTCTCCCGCGTGGGCGGCGACGAAACATTCCTGCGGCGCCTCGTGAAGTTGTTCCTCAGCGATGGCCCCAAGCGCGTGGCGATGATGCGCAAGGCACTCGCCGACGGCGACGCTGAGTCACTGGCGCGCGCCGCGCACGCGCTCAAGGGCACCGTTGGCATCTTTGGCGCGCACGACGTGGTCGAAGCCTCACGACACCTCGAGGTGCTGGCCCGTGCCGGGGACCTCACCGTGGCGCGCGAGGCGTTCGCTGTGCTCGAGAACGAACTGGCACAGGTGTGGCCGCAGCTAGATACGCTCGCCGGGCGCGGCACGTCCGCCAGGACCTCGCGCGTGCCGGCGAAGAAGAAGCAGAAGAAAAAGCAGACCCGGCAGTGAGGCCGAGATCCCTCAGGCGTCGCGCGCGGCGCCCTAAGGCAGGAATGATAAGGCAATAGGGGAACGGGGCAGAGCCGTGCGAGGCTTCTGTGGGAGCGGGCGGTTGTCTCGGCTGAGCGCAGGCGAAGGTGCCCGTCCGCTTGGGGAGAGAACCATGAGCAGCATCCTAGTAGCCGAAGACGACCGCACGACGCGCACTCTGCTGCGCGGCGTGCTGAAGGGCGCGGGCTTCAAAGTCAAGACGGTGGCCGACGGCCGCGCTGCGCTCAAGCAACTCCGCGCAAAAAAGTACGATCTGGTACTGACCGACATTTGGATGCCGCACGTGAACGGCCTCGAGCTCCTGGCGCTCTTGCGCGCAGAACCTGTGCACCCGCGCGTCATGGTGATGACGTCAGACGATACGCCGGAAACGCTGCTGCGCGCGGTGCGAGAGCAGGCCTACCAGTACGTGAAGAAGCCGGTGGAATCGAAGGCGCTCGTCGAATTGCTGCGCGACGCCCTCGCGGCGAAGCCCTCCTCGCCTCCTATCGAAGTGCTCTCCGCACGGCCCAACTGGGTCGAGCTGCTCGTGCCCTGCGAGCTCGAAGCCGCCGCACGCATCACCAATTTCCTAAAACACCTCAAGTCCGACGTGCCCGCAGAAGTCCGCGAACGCGTCGGACAAGCCTTCCGTGAGCTGCTTACCAATGCCATCGAGTGGGGCGGCAAGCTCGACCCCAACCAAAAGGTGCGCATCTCCTATCTGCG
>DATFXF010000399.1:0-4695 GCA_035258565.1 Candidatus Acidiferrales bacterium | reverse complement strand
GAGCCGCAAATGGGCATGCGGATGACGGTGGTCTGCCAACGGCTGGTCAGGACGTCCACCACGTTGCCGAGCACGTTCGGGGCGTTGGTGGCCTCGGGCTGCTGGCTGGAGGCGAACAGCCAGAAGCCGGCGCCCGAGGCGGTCTCGCGCGTGCCTGTCTCCATGCCGGTCATGGAGATGCCGCGCAGCACCGCCTTCTGGCCGTCGGGTTTGATGAACACGAACCGCGACGCGGAGTCGTCCCAGGCGGTCCGCCAGCGGCCGGGCGTGTGGTCCACGGCGACCCCGCCGGGGCCGCCCGCGTCCGACCCGCCGGCCCCTCCGCCGGGCCCACCTCCGGGACCCCCGCCCGGACTTCCGCCCGGCCCGCCTCCCGGACTCCCGCCGGGACTTCCGCCCGGCCCGCCCCCGGGGCCCACGCCGCCCCGGGTCACGTTTCCCCCGCAACTCGCCAGCGCGACCAGACACAGCCAGCCGATCCGAAGTGGACGCATGGCGGAGGCCCGGTACAACCTCCGTGCCGGCCGGAATCTCCAACGATCGCGCGTGCCCGCGCCCGAAGCGTGACAAACCGAGGTTGTCAAGTTGGGGAGAGGGCCCCTCAGGCGGAGGCCGGCGGCACGTCGGTCAATCGGTTCGCCGGTCGATCTGCCACTGCTCCCAGACGTGGTCGGGGTCGAGGTCGGCGTACCCCCGCTCTCGCTCCAGCTTTTGGGCGTCAGCGTGTTCCATGGTGATGCTGGGCGCCTCGCGGGTCATCTTCTCGACCTGCTTTCTCGTCAGCGGCTTGCCGTTGGCCTTTTCTGCTGCAGCCAAAAACACCGCGAGCCCCGGCATGAACACGATCGCCCGCTCGCGCGGCGGCTCACCCGGTTCTCCGCTCGCTCCGAGCCGCCAGACTCCGAACGGGTTGTGACAGGCGTGACCGCGAGGGTAGGTCGCATCGGGCCATCGCTGGAGCACCCGTCTCGGCGTCTGGGCGTCGGGGGCGAAGGTGTGACCGCTGAGCAGCAGGGGAGCCTCGGACAGCTGGTACACGTTGAGCGCTCCGAGCAGCTTGTTCGCCGCCGCCCGGTCGGTCTCTCCGTCGAGCTCGACGCGGGCGTCGGGCAACGAGAACACCTGCATTCCGCACGTCGCTGCTTTTGCAGCCCCACCGAGCATCACCACTGCCAGCCGGTACAGCGACCATGGGTCCGTACTGTCCACCAGCTCGACCCATCGCCCAATGGGAAAGCCCAGCTTCGACTCCTCGATGCGGATGGCGAGCGCCCCGCACGACCCGAGGGCCCGTGCTAGCGATGCGATGCTCGAGCGTTCGCGGTGGAGGTCGCAAGGCAGCGAGAGCACAAGCGCTCCCGGCGCCGCATCGATGGACTGCTGCTCCTGCGCTGACGCCGTGCCGAACGAGAATGCCTGCCCGAACGACCCATCCTTGGGATTCTTGACCCACTCGACGCCCACCTCGAAGGACAATGCCGCGCCAAGGCCAGTCGCCTCGAGCAGTGTCTGCCAGGCTTCGAGATCGAGAGGCTGCCCGGGCACGAACAAGGTTAGATGCACGCGCTCATGCTGCTCCGCCATGCAGCCCTCCAGGAATCAGCCTACGCAGGAAGCGGGAGTTTGGCGACTGGAAGATAGTCGTTCCTTATGGGTGCTGAAGGACGAGCGGGAGAAAGCGATCCCACCCGGACCGCTCGCACCGACGTTTTGCCGCCGGGGCGCGTCTTCGGTTATCTTGCGCGCATGATCGATCACATTGGCATTCGCGTGCGTGACTACGCCAGGGCGAAGACATTTTATACAGCGGCGCTGGCGCCGCTCGGGTACCAGGTGACCATGGAGTTGACGCCGGAGATGGACCTTGGCTACATCGGCGTCGGGCTCGGCATCGATCGCAAACCGGATTTCTGGATCGGCCAGGGCCAAGCGAGCGGCCCGGTGCACATCGCGATCGTCGCGGCCGATCGCAAAGCGGTCGACGCATTCTACGTGGCTGCGATGGCAGCCGGCGGCAAGGACAACGGGGCGCCTGGCGTGCGCGCACACTACCACCCGAGCTACTACGGCGCCTTCGTGCTCGACGCAGAGGGGAACAATATCGAGGCGGTGTGCCACCAGCCGGCCTGACGTTGGCAGCTCAAGAACCTCGATAGAACGTCGCCGCCGGATGAGCCTACTGCAGTACACTCCGCGGTCATGAGAATCAGACTGGCTTTGGTATTCGCGCTCGTTTCGGTCGGTGTCTCGACAGGATGGGCACAACGTTCTGGCCCTCCGAACCCTGAGTTGGTGGCACAACGCAACGCGCTCGAAAAGGAATTGGAATCCGTGGCTATCATCGAGCGCAAAGTGATGGTGACCATGCGTGACGGCAAACGCATGGCGGCCGACATCTACCGTCCCAAAGACCAATCCCAAAAATATCCCATCATCTTCAGCCGGACACCCTACAACTTCAATTTTTGGGACGTGCGCAACGGCACCTACGCCGACATGTCCACGCCGCTCGGCGCGGTGAAGCGCGGTTATGCCTACGTGGTAATGAACGAGCGCGGCCACTTCTTCTCCGAAGGCAACTATGACATCCTCGGTCCTCCGCTCACCGACGGCGTGGACGCCATTACCTGGCTGACGACGCGCCCCTGGTCGAACGGCAAGCTGGGTACGATAGGATGCTCCTCCACCGCGGAGTGGCAATTGGCGGTGGCGGCGCAGGGGGCTCCCGGATACAGCACGATGATTCCGCAGGGCTTTGGCGCCGGCGTGGGCCGCGTGGCGCCCTATTTCGAGCAGGGCAACTGGTATCGCGGCGGCGCCGTGCAGATGCTGTTCATCGCCTGGCTCTATGGCGAGCAGAATCAGGTGCGTCCGATGCTTCCGCCGAACACATCACAGGAAGACCTGATTCGGGTGTCGAAATCGTTCGACCTGGCACAGCAGCTGCCTCCCGTGGACTGGTCCAAGGCGCTGGCGCACCTGCCGGAGAAGGACATCATTCAGGCTGTGGGCGGCCCGCACGGAATCTTCGCCGACGCCATGCCCGTGGATACCGGCGGCGCCATGATCACGCGCGCCCCTAACGATCCCGCCTGGTACAAGGGAGGACTGTGGCACGACAACATGAAGATCAACATTCCGGGATTCTGGTTCATGTCCTGGTATGACGTTTCGGTTGGCCCCAACCTGGCCGCGTATAACTTCGTGCGCAAAAATGCAAAGCCGGAGGTCGCCAGCCAGCAGTATGCGGTCATCGCGCCCACGCTGCACTGCGCGTACAAACGGGCGACGGAGGACACGGTGGTGGGCGAACGCCACATGGGCGATGCCCGCCTCAACTACGACGAGCTCACCTACGGTTGGTTCGATCACTTTTTGAAAGGCGAAGACAACCACGTGCTCGAAACCATGCCCAAGGTCCGCTATTTCACGATGGGACTGAATAAGTGGCAGACCTCAGACACCTGGCCGCCGCAAGGTGCGCAGCCCATGACGCTGTATCTCGCGAGCGCAGGCCAGGCCAACACGCTGAAAGGCGATGGCGCATTGGTCGCGGCCGCACCGGCCCAGGATAGGGACGCTCCCGACCGCTTCACCTACGATCCTATGAATCCCGTGCCGTCGCACGGCGGCAACGTCTGCTGCACCGGCAACGCGGTGAGCGGCGGCGCTTTCGATCAGCGCAAGATGGAAGAACGTCCCGACATTCTGGTCTATACCTCAGACGAGCTGAAGGAAGGGATCGAGGTCAGCGGCCCCATCGAGGCGACGCTCTTTGTTTCGTCTGACGTAAAGGACACTGACGTGACCGTTAAGCTGATAGATGTGCTTCCTGAGGGCACGGCGTACAACCTGGATGAGACCATCCAGCGGTTGCGCTACCGCAACGGCTACGACAAGCCGGCGGCGTGGCTCGAGAAAGACAAAGTCTACAAAGTCACGCTGCAGCCGATGAATACCAGCAACTTTTTCGCCGCCGGCCATCGCATTCGTGTTGAAGTCTCAAGCACCAACTTCCCGCGCTTCGATCGCAACCTGAATACCGGCGGCAACAATTACGATGAGACTCAGGGCGTAGTGGCCCACACCGCGATTCATCATTCCAAACAATATCCGTCGGCGGTCACGCTGACGGTGGTGAGGCACTAAAGAATCGCCGTCATCGCCGACATCGCACGTCATCGCCGAGATCGGAAAAGCAGAAACCTTTCCGCGGATTTGCGGGGATAAACACGAATAAGAGCCAAAAGCGAAGAGCCGAGAGCCAAGAGCCAGCGGCGTTCGCCAACTGCTAATTGCTATTTGCTAACTGCTTCTCTCCGCCACCAGCACCGTTACGGGAAAAGCGTAATAGATCTTGCCGTTCTCGAGCCGCGTGTTCAAGTCGAGCGCGTCAGTTGCAATCGAGTCAGCAAAGATTTTGCGGATGCGGTCGGCGTCGCCCTCTTTAGGGAAAGACCGCGAGAGCAGATCTTCCAGTTCGCACTCCACGCGGTAATGGCTGACGCGTGGCTCCGACAGTCCAGCCTGGGCAAAGAGCCCGCGAAGCTCCGCTTCCGGCATGGCGCGCACGTGCGAAGGATCGCGCAGCACCTCCTCGGCATTCAGCGCCGCGGCCTTCGCCGGCGCGGGCGCCATGTCCGCCACCAGCACGCGGCCGCCTGGCTTCGTCACGCGTTTCATTTCCTTGAGAAC
>DATFXF010000398.1:0-8377 GCA_035258565.1 Candidatus Acidiferrales bacterium | reverse complement strand
CAATCAACAACACCACCAGAATCGGCATCGCGAAGGCAAACTCCACAAGCTGCGCTCCCTGTGTTTCCCGCCAAAAGGCTCGCCGTTGCCGACGGTGACCCATTCGATGTGCATTCCGGTTCGGCACGGTTTGATCTCTCACTACTGTTGCTCCTGGCGCATCTGGACTTGCGTCGCAATCGTTATGGTGGACGCATTCAGAGTCCCAGATACGCACGAGTCTGGTTGGGATTCAGAGTTTCTTCAATGGCCGGGTCGTACTTTGGGGACGGGTACGGAGGTACTAACCATCAAATTTCTTAGCCGTTTCAAAAACATGATTTCTGAACCCAAAAACTAAATCCTTGCCCCGTCGAAAAATCAAGAACTTGGGGAGGCGATTCCGCGAGGGTTTTTGGAACCATTGGAGAGCCGAAAAGGTCACTGCGGCTGCCTTCGTAAATCGCTGATTCCTCGGACCGCTGAAGTCGATGTATCGCCGGGTCAGAACGACAGCCTTCTGGCGAAAGAGAGCCTCACGGCGGGAGGCCGACGCGGCGCAGCAGGTCTTGGAAGCGTGGGTCGGAGCCCAGGCGGCTACTTCAGCTTGACGTACTCGGCCTTGGCTTGCTGGAGGATGGGAATGTCAGGGTCGGCATCCTTAGTGAGCGCGAAGAAGTCCTGGTAAGCTGTGCGCCCCTGAGCCACGTTGCCGGCAGCAGCGTAGGCTCGCCCCAGGCCCAGGTGCGCCAGCGTGAGCAGCGGATCGAGCGGAAAGATCATACGCTTCAGCATCTGCTCAAACTGCTCGGCCGCCTCGCGAGCCTTGCCGGCCTTCAAGTAGGCTTCGCCGCAGGCATAGAGTGGGCCGAACCACACAGCGACCGCTATCGGGAGGACTTTCCCCCACTCGTAGCCATGCGGGCGGACGGATTCGAGGGTCCGAGTGGCTTGCTCGGTCTGCCCGCGATGAAGCGCGGCCATTCCCCGAGCCATGGGCAGGTCCCTCGTTTGCAGGACGATATCGGCGGGGCGGCGCTTGGCGAGATCCTGCAGCAACGCTTCGGCCCTGTTGTCGGCCCCGGCCAGCGACAACGCCCGAGCTGCGGAAACTACGATGAACTGCTGCGCGAAACGCCGAGTGCAGCGGCCGCGTCGGCCTCAGCCTGGCGGCTTTGTCCCCACTGCGCTTCGGCCATGGCCTGACGCGCGAGACTACTCGCCTCGGCGTCCTTCCGCTTTAACTGCCGGGCCAGTTCAATCGCGCGTTGGGAGAGCTCGCGGGCCCGGCGCAACTGGCCGTGAGACGCGGCCACGGCGCTATCCATACCGAGCATATCGAGTTCGGCCTCAGGCTTGCCTCGCGCCCATTCGATCTGCTGTTTGATCGTTGCCTGATCCACTTCCGTCAGGGCAATCAGATAAAGGTCATCGTGAATCCTGACGGCATCGATACCCTTGGCCAGGGCTTCTTTGAGCACCTTCTTCGCTTCTTCGAGGCGGCCCAGTTGGGTATAGGCTCTCGCTGCTCCGTCATACGCAAAAAACTTATTCGGGCTCAGACGCAAATCCTCAAGTCCGTTCTGCAAGGCTTTATCAAACTGCCCCACAATGGCGTACAGGAAACGCAAGTTGCTCCGTGTGGCCGTATCTCGCGGATAAGTCTGCTTGTAGAGTTCCCAGGTCTGGATGGCCTTATCGATATCGCCGATGTCCTGGTAGAAGTGCGCCTCGATGTAGAGCCGCTCGCGTTCGCTGGCGCGATTGCGCAGCTCGAAGGCCTTGACGCGGTAGCGGTCGCGCAGCTCTTCTTCGCCTAAGACTTCATACACCTGAGAGAGTCGCCCATAAGCCAGGGCAAAATTGGGGTCGAGTTCGATGGCGCGCTGGAAGAAGGGGATTGATTCCGTCTCGCTTCCTTTAACGCGCGTCGCTTCGCCGAGAGTGACCGCCTTGAGCGCCTCGAGCGACGACGTGGTGGCCTCCTCGAGCGGCTCGTCGTATTTGTGAATGGTACTCAGGTGATTCGCCCAGGCGCTCGCGAAGCCGCATGGCCGACTTGCCCAGGGCCGCGATCACACGCTCCTTGCTTTCGGCTTCTACCTGCTCGCGCCCGATCGATTCCCCGCTCGAGCAATTAAGCGCATCAAGACTGATGACGTAGTGGCTGCCGAGCGGGGCAATCGAGCACTCGAGCAGCGCCTTGATCCCCTCCCTCTGGCAGAGTTCGCGGGCAACCGTGCCCACGACGCGCTCCTCGGGCGAGCGGCCCATCAAGCGCGGTGCTTCAGGGTCTTGCCGTCGAGGGAACTCCATGACGATGAAATGCTGTCCCTCATGCTCGCCGATCTCGTAGATAGTGCAGATATTCGGATGGTTTAGCGCGGACGCGGCACGGGCCTCCCGCTGGAAACGCTCCACTGCATGGCGGTCTTTAGAAAGTTCATCAGGCAGAAACTTCAGGGCGACGGGGCGGCCGAGGTTCACGTCCTCGGCCTTGTAGACGACACCCATGCCACCGCCACCCAGCTTCTCCAGGATGCGATAGTGCGAGATGGTTTGGCCGAGCATGGAAGCGCAAGCGGTTCTTTAGCGGCCATCATAGGCAGCACCTGCAGGCATGTCAACGCGGAGGGGTGCCGAAATGCTTGTGCCTTTTGACTGGACCTGTCCCAAGAGGCATGTTGCGGCACCAGTCCCGGCGGGCGGCTCGAGACGCGCTGGGTTGCCGCACCAGACTCTTCAAAAAGCTTATATGAAAAGTTGTATGAATAATTCCAACGATTGGACTTCCCTGCCAAGTTCCGACTAGCCTTACTGAATCCCAAGTACTTAGTCGGGTGAACACGCCAGCCCCAGTGGAAAGAGGTGTGCTCTCCCCACTTTCAGGCCCTCACATAACCCCAATCTCAAATCAGGAGGACACTTCCATGACCAAGTCGTTCGTACAGTTGCTCATTGCAAACCGCCGAGGAGTCTGCGTTGCTCTCTTGGCTGTTGCAATCGGTCTCCTGCTCCCGGCCACGATGGCGGGACAGACTCCCGACCGTCAATCCGACGCGGGCAACGTCGAAGCCGCTAAGTCGCCCGATACAACGGCCCAGCAGCCGCCCTACCCTGAGCAAAAGCCACAGTATCCGGGTGCCCCCCCGACCAAAGGTAAGCTGGAGGGAACAATGGGGCCGCTCAAGCTCCGTTTCTACGGCACGCTGCTACTGAACATCTCTGTCTCCGATTCTGCGGAGGTGGGCCAGGACGTGCCGTTGTGGGCGGCTCCGGGCGCAGGTACGGTTACCTTCCCGGACGGTACCCCACGCCGTGCCGGAACAATCCACGACACAATTTTCACAGCGCGTCAAAGTCTGTTCGGCTTCACCTTCAGCCCAGCCAGCCCACCGAGCAGCGGATGGACCCCGTCAGGCGTGCTCGAGTTCGACTTCTTCGGCTCGCGACCCTCTGATGCGCTTCAACCGCAGGGACGCGTTTTGAATCAGCCTCGCCTGCGCTTAGCCTATTTTCAGCTTGAAAAGGGAAGCTGGAAGATTGTGGCTGGCCAGGACAAGATGATCATCGCGCCACTCGACCCAGTCTCCCTCTCTCACGTGGCCATTCCGCTGGGGGCTACGGCGGGTAATCTATGGGGTTGGTTGCCGCAGGCGCGCGTGGACGTGACGCACAATTTGACCGAGAAGACCTCCACCCTGTTCCAATTCGGCGTCCTGCGCCCACTGTTCGGTGATCCTAGGCTTGTGCCCTCTGTGCCGCCCTCCCCCGGGATCGCTGGCGAACTGCCTCCAGCAGGCACCGCTGTGGATGGCGCTTTTTCAGGCTATGGAGAGCGCTCGTCGAGTCCCTTCTACCAGGCGCGTATTGCCATATCCCATCCTATGGCTGGTTCGACGGCGACCATTGGCGCCGGAGCCCACTACGGGCGAGAACGCATCGGTGCCGATCGCACGCTGGACTCCTGGGCTTTCGCGTTTGATTACAATATTCCTCTTCACTCCCGGGTGATCCTCCGCGGAGAAGGTTTCCTGGGCAGCAATTTGATTCCCTTCCAGGGCGGAGTGCTCCAGGGAGTGGCAGCATCCCCACTTACGCCCCGTTTCACAACGATTAACCGCATCGGTTCCGGGGGCGGCTGGGGGGAACTCACGCTAAGAGCCACGGAAGACAACAAGAACATCTTCTATCTGGGCGGGGGCACCGACGACCCTGAGGACCGCAAGCTGTTGGCAGGTACGGTTCGCGAGAAGAACAGCTTCGCCTGGGTAAGCTATTTCCGCAAACTGACCAACGAGGTCACGCTTGCGTTCGAATGGAGCAACTGGCAGTTTCGCACGAAGTCGTTCCCGAGTGGATCGAAGGGGCCATCGGGTAGAGGCAACGTCTTCAACATCTCGCTGGCGTACCAGTTCTAGCTCTAGCTGGGAACTCTGCAGGCGATCTCCAGGTTACCAGCGAGACCCTTCCCGAGGTCGGCCGGGGAGCGAGCCCCGCTTGCTCCCCGGCCAACTCATTCCAAGTAGGTCAGTGTGCATGGCCGCTCGTGTCGCGAACTGCTACACTGACGTGGTTAATCCGAGGCGAAACGATTCCTTTTTGGAAATTTTGGCTAACGGAACCACCGGACGGCCTGAAAAAGCGAAGCAAATCGCAGAGGTCGGTCTTCAGAGCCCATCGTCTTCGACGCCGCCTCCCGATCTTCTTGTGCGACAACCCTGAGACTCCGGATCGTTGAGCTCCGACTGCTAACGGGTCTCTACATAGTCGGTTCGCTACTGGGGAAGGACACCTCATCACCGCCGAACCCAATGTTCGCGACATGTGGGATCGCATTTTCGGTTGGTTCGAGGAGTTCTCGCCGAAGCCGCCGAAGCAAAGCTCATCTTTGTCGTCTCCGGCAGGCCCGCAGTAGACGACTGGATTCGACTTGGATACGTGCGGCGGCCGATTAGGAACCGGGATGCGTATTCCGGCAACTCCGATCAGCGTTGGGGAAAAAGGCTGGGAACTTGTTCAAACCCGGCCGTCGAGACGCCAGATGAGCAAGCTCCAGCAAGAAAACGATAAGAAAACGAACGCGGGGACGACCGTCCAATAACATATTTCGAGGCCAGTAAGGCATGCTGGTAACGAAGCCTGCGCAGTACCAGCGCTTATGCGGGTCGTCTCCGAAAAATGCCCTCGTTAGCGCGATTCGCAATTTGGACGCAAGGTTTGGGGTGAACCCCTAAGATGGCACAATTTTTTTGGACACAGCTTCCGCTTTTGTAAAAGTGTTCTTGCATCTTGTTGATTCCACGACCTCGCTTATGGTCTTTTTCTGCGCTCCGAAGGTTGAGTTTTGCAGCACCGAACGCGTAGGGGGGCCCTGGGAATCGTCCCAGGCACTTTGGCATTCCCAGGTACTCCTCCGCTCTCCTCTCGAGCACTCTGAATTCCACTCGCGAACGGGAAAGAAAGACTTACCTTTTCGGTTCAGAAACCAGTCTTTGCGGGCAGCGAGGCTCGCGAGTTTTGGGCACGCCAAAATCAGACAATGATTTGTGAGCTGGGGCTTTTCAGCTCAGGAGCTAACTCGGCCGCAGCGGGAGCACCGCCAAACTGAAACAAACAGACTCGGTCCGGCATGTTGCCGGGTTTCAGCTAAGCTTGGCTCGATTGCATGCCCGCAACAGACTCGCATTGCCCTGGGATCGACGCGAATTTTCTTCGCCAGCTCGTCTTCTTTTGCAACTTGGTGCTTTCCATGGCGAACAGCCTCTCCCTAAGCTTTCTTCCATGCTGCACATCGCGACAAGACCGACGTTGGCTCCTGGGGCTCGTACTGTTATCCACCAAGAATGTAGCGATACAGCGTTCTCATTCGAATATGGGGCATTCGGAAGGAAAGGTGGATGCCGTAGCTCGCGGCTGGGCGCAGCGTCAGGCTTCCCGGGGCAGTCCACCAGATGCTGCTTGATTGGGGAAGGCCACGGAACACGCTGTCGGCGGAGATTTTGTGGTAGAAAAGTCGATCTTGCGGGACTTTCGCTGCGTAGATGCGACAAATCTGCTGGCAGATATTTACGCCAAGCACGGTGTCGGGCGCAAGACCCTTCGGTTCTCAAAGGCGCTGCTATCCACCATCTTCGCGTTTGCGAAGAATCAGGGAGTGCTCGACGGAATCAACCCGGTCAAGGAGGCTCGTATTCAGGACTTCGATGGTAACCGGCTGTTTGTGCGATGCTCAGTGTGGCGGACGCATCTTACCGAGCCAAAAAACCGAGGAGAGCATCGCTCCGGTGCCGGTGTGCGAAACTTTGGCAAGCATCCTTTCCGAGCATCGCAATGGGAGCTACAGTACCGGCTACATCCTGGGCGGGCCAGCGGGAAAGCCGCTTGACCTGCACAGCCTCGCTAATCACGTTCTGATTCCTGCGCTCACGAAAGCGGGTATCCCCTGGCATGGCTGGCATGCCCTGAGGCGGGGTGCTGGAGCTTTGGCAACCCAGGTTGAATCGCCACTCGCGGCCAAGGGCTTGCTCCGACACTCGAACATGGCCACGACAGAGCAGCATTACATCAAAGACGTGCCTGCTGAAGCGCTGCGAGCAGTTGAGAAGATCGGGGCTCTGTTCGAGGCCACAGCAGGCCAGAAGGCCCACTGATGGTGCAACTACTGTGCAACCGTGTTAACCTAAGTCCTTGTCGGGGCGTGGCTCAGCCTGGTAGAGCACCTGGTTCGGGACCAGGGGGTCGGAGGTTCAAATCCTCTCGCCCCGACCATCTTTTCAATTGCTTACAGACGAAGCAGGCTCGCCCTTTTCCCCTGTTCGCGCTAATTTTCAACCCCAGAATGGGTAAGTCAGGGTGAGGACCTATGGCGAGCGCAGCTAGAGAGGGTATTTGAGAACGACGTTGTACACGAGGTCTTCGATTGCCGCTAGGACCTTCGACTCAGGAATCACGATGTCATTGGCGTGGGCGCATGTATTCCTGAACCCAAGTTTCTCGTCCCCCCGAACCGGCTTTGCCAAGCGACAGTTTCGATGACTTCCCCGGCCTCAAGCGCCGTCGTGAGAATGCGGCCAGAGTGGAGCACGAAATGGCGGCGATCATGGGCGAACCTCCACGACCCCTACCCGAAAGGCCCTACGTGGATGTGCTCATTGAGTCCTTGCCGGGGGTCAGGAACAAGTTTACACACCCAGAGATGCAGGCGATAGTGCCGCCCGGCATGGCCGTAGATAGCCTGATTGTCGCCGCCGAGATCATCAATCAACTTTGGCCTGCACCTTCACCGGGCTGAATCGCCGACTTGCAGCACTAGGAGGTGTCACCGTGAACCAAAAGCATCTCATCGTCTGGGGACTGGCATTGTTGCTGACCGGATGCGACGCTCCGCAGCCGACGCAGCAAGCGCCGACGGCGCAGCCGAGGCCAAGTGAATCACAGTCAAGGCCGAGTGAGGCGCAGCCGCCGAGGCTCAAGAATGCGATCTACCTCGACGTGCAGCCTCGGGGAAGCACAGTCCTCATCCCTACGCAAATGCACGACCTTCTGCAAGACAGCATCCGCGAAGCGTGTGGAAGCTTCCCCATCACGGAGAAGCAGTCGCAGTCGCGCTGGACCGTCATCTTGCGGTACGAAGCCGGCGAGTTCCCCAGGGAAGGCGGGGGCGTGATTCAAATGACTCGAATGACCATGACCCTCACAGACTCCGACACGGGCGTCGTGCGGTGGTCATCCGCCGGACTCTGGGAAACCGCCGATAGAATCAACGTTGGACTAGGGATTCTAGCGATGCAGACTTGCCTCCAAGTGGAGAAGGAACAACGGCAGAAGAAGCCATGAGCCCACGAGGGAATCAGTGTCTCCCCAGAGGCTCCCAGCGCGTTCTGCTGGCTGCCCAGCACCTTGTACCCGCTTGTACTGAGTGAGAAGCGGTGCGCAGCAATAGGACGCAGCGAGCTGTGCAACATCCTGGCACAGAGGGCGGGTGGCCTCCGCATCGTGCCACGCTCACAGCGTCGCTTTGAGACGCTTTCTGCGCGATTGCGGCCCATCGTAGCGAGCGGCCTAGATCGAGATTTTGCATCTCAAAATTCTCGCAGGAGTCCCACCTCACTCGCGTGGCACCCCCTTCGCACACATACTTTCGGTGTACCCGGGGCACTGTAGCGAAAACTGTAGCGGGTAGGTGCTTAGATGGGCTTGGAGGAGCGTGCTACGCGGGACGGTGCGCGGCCGTAATACACTGAGTTCCCATCATTGTCTTGGTTCAGCGTGAAATGGAGAGTCGCCGTTTTCGGTAAGCTATCATATTCCGCCGCTACGCGGCGGGAGTTTTCAAGGCATGAGGGTCTATCGTTCGATGAGGTCGAGAAAGCGGAATTGGGAACGGGAGCGCCGA
>DATFXF010000397.1:0-4691 GCA_035258565.1 Candidatus Acidiferrales bacterium | reverse complement strand
CGCAAGCGCCTGGCCGAATTGCGTCTCGAATCTTCGAGGCAGAACCTCGCCCGCATCAATGACATCTTCGAGGAAGTCACGCGGCAGATGAATTCCCTCAAGCGCCAGGCCTCGAAGGCCGAACGCTACGCCCGCCTGCGCGACGAGATGCGGGAAAAGCTGAAGGTCGTGCTGGCCAGCAAGTTCGACCAGATGGGCCACGAGGAAACTTCGCTGCGTACCTCGATTGAGGGTATCGCGGAGGAGATTCGGGGCCGCGCTGAAGCAGTGAGCGCGCGTGAAACTGAACATTCCGAGCGCACCCAGCGCGGCTACGCCATTGAAAACGAGATCGCGGAGAACCGGCAGGCCGTCCACGCTCTTGCGGTTGAGACAGAACGAGCTATGGGTCGCCGGGCCGCCAACCAGGAGCGTTGCGCCGAGCTCGATGCCCGCTCGGCCGCGGCCGCCGTGGAGCTCGAGCGCGCCCAGTCTCACTTACTCTCCCTTACCTCGGAGCTGGAAACCAACCGCCGGTTCGCTGAGTCGGCTGCAGAGGAAGTCGCTAAGGCCCAGCATGAATGGCAGATGCATCAGCAGGAGTCGCAGGCAGCCCTCACGTCGGTTTCCGACGCGGAGCGCCAGCAAGAGGCGCGGCGCCAACTGGTCATCGAGGTCATGTCGTCGGGCTCGCAGGTGCGGAATCAGATCATCCAGGCGGAAGAGCACATGACGGCCCTGGATCGCGAGGCGCAGCGCCTGGATCGCGAGATGGCCACAGCGCAGGTTGACCTTGAAAACTTCGGCGGCAAGCGCGGCCAGATTACTTTTGAGTTTGAATCGATCAACCAGACGGTGGCCGGTCTCACTGGGCGCATTTCCGAAGTTCGCGGCCAGATCGAAAACAAACGCCAGCAAGAGGAAGACACCAAGCGGCGCCTGGACACCCTGCGCGCCGAATTCGCCACGGCGCAAGGCAAGAAGACATCGCTCGAAGCAGTGATCAACGAGCACGGTTACTCGACGGAATCGGTCAAGCGGCTGTTTCAATCCCGCGCCATCGGCCACGCCTTCACGCCGGCCGGCGTGCTGGCCGACTTCCTCGAGGTCGATACGAAATATGAGAGCGTGGTTGAAGAGTTCCTGCGCGACGAGTTGAACTACGTCGTAGTGAAGTCCTGGGATTCGGCCAATGAAGGCATGCGCTTGTTGCAGACCGACGTTGACGGCCGCGCCACCTTCCTGGTTCACCCGGAAGATGCGCAAGCGAAATTTTCTTTTGCCGTGAGCGAAACTCCCTCGCCCTCGCCGCGCCCTGAGGAACTGGTCTCTCTCAAGCACTGCATTCGCGTCTTGAACGGCTTCGGACGGTCGCTCGAAGTGGTGCTGCCCAAGTTGCGCGACGGCTATATCGCGCCCGATTCGATCATCGCGCGCAACCTCGCTCTCGAAAACCCCGATGCCTACTTCCTCTCTTCCACCGGCGAATGCTTCCACAACGTGACGGTGACTGGAGGCAAGCAGCGCACGGAAGGCCCGCTCTCGCTTAAGCGCGAGCTCCGCGAAGTGGTTAAGCTCGCCGCCGAGCTGGAAGCGGCGGTGCAGAATGAGCAAGGCAAAGTCCAGGTTCTGGCACGCGAGCTGGCCGAGCTGGTAAAACTGCTGGCTACACTCGAGGAAGAGCTTCGCGAAGCGGAAAAACAGGCGCTCAGCTTCGGACACACGCTCAAGCAGATGGAAACCGAACTGGCCCGCACCGAGCAGCGGATGAACACCTACCGGCTGGACTTTGAACGCACGCGTTCGGAACGGGAGCAGACCGGCAGCGGAGCAGATGAACGCCGCGAGCAAGCGGAAGCTTTGGAGCAGAAGCGGCAGGCGATCGAAAACGAAATCAAGGCGGCCCAAGAGCAGCTGGCGGCATTGAAACTATCGCGCGACGCCGCGGCGCAAACCGTCGCCGACTCGGCAGCCCGGCTCGCCGGACTGGAAGAGCGGAGGCGGCTGGCGGCATCGAATCTGGAGCGCATCGAGTCGCTGTCGCGCGAAGCCGCGGAGCGCGTGGAGTCGTTGCAGACGCAGATTCAATCGGCCGCGGCCGAGAAACAGCAGCGCACAGCCGAGAATGCCCAGATCGGCGAGCGCCTGGAGGCGCTGGCAGCGGCAAGAACCGCTGCTGAAGCTTGCGGGGTGCAACTCCAGCATGAATCGGAACAGGTGCGGGCGCGCATTGCGGAGATCGAACAGGAGTTGAAGGCGTCACGCCTGGAGTTGGACGCCGCGCGCGAACGGAAAGCCGAGTTGGGGACCGCGCTGGCTAAGCTTCAATCCGACCTGGCGCACATGGGCGAAGTTTGCCTGAACGAGTTGAACCTCGCCGCCGACGATCTGCGGGCGAACATTGAAATCGTGAAGGTCGAGGGCGAGCAGCTGATCGCGGAAGAGACCACGTATCGGGAAATGCGAACCAGGCTCGACAATATGGGCCCGGTCAACATGATGGCTCTCGAGGAATACAAAGAGACCGCGCAGCGCCACGAATTCCTCGAGACCCAACGTAAGGACCTCCTCGAATCCATTGAGAACACCCAGGCGACCATCAAGGAGATCGATGAGTTCTCCCGGCAGAAATTCCAGGAGGCCTTCGAGCGCATTAATGAAAACTTCCAATTCACCTTCCGCAAGCTGTTTGGCGGCGGACAGGCGTTCATGCGTTTGACCGACGAATTGAACACCGCGGAAAGCGGCATCGACGTTGTGGCCTCGCCTCCCGGCAAGAAGCTGCAAAACGTTCTGTTGCTCTCTGGCGGTGAGAAGGCACTGACTGCGTTGGCTCTTCTCGTCGGCATCTTCCAGTATCAGCCCAGCCCATTCTGCATCCTGGACGAAGTGGACGCGCCGCTGGACGACGCCAATATCGGCCGCTTCACCGAGCTCATAAAAGATATGGCGGTCGAGACCCAGTTCATCATCATTACGCACAGCAAGAAGACGATGGCGGTCGCGCCAGTGATGTATGGCGTTACGATGCAGGAGCCCGGCGTGTCCAAAGTGGTCTCGGTGAAATTCGGGCACGAGAACATGGGCCCGCGCGCTGTCTCGGCCTAAAGAGATCTGTCATCTCGACCGGCGGCGAACAAGCGCAGCGCGTGAGGAGGAGTGGAGAGATCCCGAGGATCTGGGTTCCACGTTGCCGATTCCGGGAATTCTACCGAGTGACTTTCCCCCTTAGTTTGCATCGGTGCACCGATTCATCCATGCCGTAAGGACCTGGCTCTCCGTTCTGCTTACAAGAACCTCTCTTCTGGGTTAGGATTCTAGCCAAATGCAAAAAACCTTCCGTGGTCACACCATCCGCAGAAAGCGTGTGCGGGCAGGCGCTGGCGCGCTCTGCTTCTTGTTGCTGATATCGTCCGGCTTGCAAGCCCTTCGCGCCAATGCAACGGAGGCCCTGCCCAAACCGCGCGAGCTCAGCCGGGTCACCTTCGCTGTGGCCGGCGATGTGATTCCTCATCAAGCCGTGGTGCAATCTGCGGCCGCGCAAGACCAGGCCTCCAAAGGCAGCGCAAGCTCGCAGAACGGCACCATCGACGTTCACGGCGGCTGGGACGTGTTGTTTTCCGGCGTGGCCGATGTTTTCCGGCAGGCCGATTTCGGTTTCGTGAATCTGGAGACGCCGGTAGCGCCGAACTCCTCGCGCGGATCAAAACCCTTTCAGTTCGATGCGCCTATCGCCCTGCTACAGTCTTTGAAGTCGAGCGGAATAAAAGTCGTCTCTTTCGCCAACAATCATGTATTCGATCAAGGCCAGGCGGGTTTTGCCGAAACCCAGCAGCACCTGCAGGAACAAGGCTTGCTGTTTGTGGGCGCGGCGGCCACGGCCGAGGACGCATGGAAACCTGTGATCCTGGAAAAGAACGGCATCAAGATCGGCTGGCTGGGCATGACGCGTTGGCTGAACGGCCATCACAACGTGGAACAGGAATCTCAGCCGCACGTGGCTTTTCTTCCTTATCCGGGCTCGGGCGATGAGGTAACCGGGCTAAGTGAAGCCGGCCTCCTGGATGCCATCAAAGGGGCCCGCGCTCAATGCGACTTGCTTCTGGTTTCCATCCATTGGGGCGTGGAGTATGCCGCCGAACCTTTATCCCGCGACGTCGAGCTGGCGCACAAGATGGTCGAGGCCGGCGCCGGTGCTGTAATCGGGCATCACCCTCACGTTCTGCAGCAAATTGAAACTTACACCACGCTGGACCAGCGCAACACCGTGATCTTCTTCTCGCTGGGAAATTTCCTGGCAAACCAGTCACGCGCTTATGTCGGCGACCTCATGCCTGACAAGACCGGCGAGCCGCGTGATTCCATCGTCGCCAGGTTCGCTGTGGTGAGAAGAGATTACGGTCCCGGCGGGATACGCGTGGAGTTGACCCAGGTGGGCATTCTCCCTGTCTGGATTGAGAACAATCATCTCGGGCTGAAGAGCGGGCGGGAGAAATCACCTTTCATCCACCCGGAGTTCATCGATCGCGAGCTGCTACGAGTGCAAGCCAGGCTCGAGGAGCTGAGCCGGGTGACGACGCCTCTTTCGCCGGAACAAAAGCTGGAGTGGATCCAGGTGTCCACCCAGCTCGATCTGTTGAAGCATCGACGGGAAATTCTCTTGACGCGAACCGGAGACGATTACGTGGTCGCGCCCCCAAATCCTTGAAGCA
>DATFXF010000396.1:0-3863 GCA_035258565.1 Candidatus Acidiferrales bacterium | reverse complement strand
GCCTTGCGACAGCAGGCACTAGTGCTCACAGGCGCAGCCCAAAGCGGCTCTCCCACATTTTCACTGGACGTCGAGCCGGCACCTGTGCGCGAGCGGTACGGCCGGCATCGTTTCGGCCAAGCGATGCTCTTGGCTCGCCGCCTGAGTGAAGCGGGCGTACCGATGATCGCGATCCACTTCAACGAAATGACCCTTTGCGACGGCTGGGACACGCATTCCAAAAACTTCGCGGCCCTGGAGAGCGAACTGCTCCCAATGCTTGATCAGAGTTTATCGGCGTTGCTTGAAGACCTGCACCAGCGCGGCCTACTGGCGGAGACGTTGGTCGTCGTGATGGGTGAATTTGGCCGTACACCGCGGATCAACAAGGACGCCGGCCGCGACCACTGGGGACTGTGCCAGTCCGCGCTCCTGGCCGGCGGCGGCATCCGGGGGGGACAGGTGTACGGCTCCTCCGACCGTATCGGCGCGTACCCGGCTTCTGATCCTGTCGACCCTGTTGACATTCACGCCACGATGTTCCACTGCCTGGGCTTGAATCCGGATCGAACCGTATACGACTCGTTGCGCCGGCCGTTACCGCTCAGCACCGGCCGCGTGTTGACAGCCCTGTTGTAACGAGCATACTTGCGCGAGCGCGGCTTATGGACACGCTTGGATCCCTGCCTAGCCCCACACAGCCGATTGGCAATGCGGTGCCAACCCAGCCCTTGTGTACACCAACCTGCGGCATTACCGGGCGACTCCATTCGCGTTTGGCTCCAAGGTTGAACTGCCGGCCACTCCTCCGCAGCCATTCAGCGAGCGTCGAGACAGCGTGGGGCAAGGCACGCTGAATGTGCGATTCCAGGTCTGGGAGAGGAGCCGGAGGGCTGAGCGTCCGGCTAGGACAAGCGCTGGCCCTCTCGCATTGGGACGCGGACGCTACGGTGCCGGAAAACCTCAACCGCGTCCAGGGTCAACTCAACGACGCTCTGCGCGTGGAACGAACAAGCCGCAAGACCGAAGGTTTCCGAGATCGACTTCATCCACTTCTATCCATACCCGCAGCACTACATCAACCTGTGCATCAGCATCGAAGCGCTGCTGAATGTCGTGGATGTCCGTCCGTTTTTCCGTGGTGAGGTTGCCTTCCACCAGTTCGTACTGGCCTGAATAAACGACCGTTCTAGCTCTAGTGGCGGAAAGAGCAGTCATAGAATCAACCTCGCTGGATGTTCAGAGCGCAACCCAACAAAGTGGCACCATTAGAATATCGAAAGTGGTACTTTTGAATATGCCAATTTCCGCTACGATAAACCCGAGTGTCTCTTTCCATTGGAGCGAAATCACGATGAATGCAAAGTCCTTGCTGGCGCTGGGTGTTCTTTTGTGGACGCTGGCCCCGACCCAGGCTGATGAGCCAAGCAAATTGACTCCGGAAAAATTGCTCCCCACCTGGGACAAAAACCAAGCAGCCAAATATCTAGATAGCAGGCAAGAAGCCTGGTTCGCATGGTCAAGGACTGACCGCGGTGCTGGCAGCTCGAAAACATCCTGCATGTCTTGTCATACGGTGTTTGCCTACGCTCTGGCGCGGCCCGCACTGCGTGGCGCGCTGGGGAACCAGCCAGCAAACTCCACTGAAAAAAGGGTCATCGACCAAACTCGGTTGCGGGTGAGTTCATGGAACAGGCTCGACGAGCCAGCAGTTGGCAGGCTGTATGCCCCTATGCCGAGACAATCAACGGGCACGGAGGCAATCCTTAACGCCGCCATTTTGGCATCGGATGACTTTTATTCCGGGCGTGCTCAACCGAGCACAGAGACACTGCAGGCGTTCCAGAATCTGTGGCAGGAGCAACTGCACGATGGTGCGGAAAAAGGGGCATGGCCCTGGATGTCAGGTTTCAAGTTGGAACCTTGGGAATCTAAGAAGTCCGTATACTTTGGGGCCACAGTCGCGGCCCGCGCTGTAAGAACGGCCCCCGGATATTTCCCACCGGCTCAGGATGCAGCGCTGGCCAACAACGTTCAAATGCTTCGTGATTATCTACGCAGCCATTTCAACGATCAAAACTTGTACAACCAGGCGTGGGGCGTGTGGGCGTCGACCGCACTCGGAGGCGTTTTGTCGCCCGATCAGCAAAAGGACACTCTCGCCCAGTTATTCGCCAAGCAGCGCCCCGATGGTGGATGGAGCCTGTCGTCCCTCGGGAATTTTGCCAGGCGTGATGGGACGGCGCAGGACGAGAACTCCGACGGCTATGCCACGGGACTACTCTTGGAGGTGCTTCGGGCCGCGGGGGTTTCGAGGACGGATCCGAGGGTAGCGAAAGGGCTCGCATGGCTGGTGGCCAACCAGCAGCCGACGGGAGAATGGCGCGCGTCGTCGCTGAACAAACGGCGAGACTTCGCGACTCAGGAAGGCAAGTTCATGTCGGACACTGCCACCGCGTACGCAGTCATGGCGTTATGCCACTGATTTGCTGCAAGCGTGGAGCCGCAATCACTCCTTCCTTCTGAAAGCGGAAGAAATAGCGAATGGGCACGCGGTTCTCGAAGGATCGATGAGACCATTGACGGGCGTTGCTGGCTGGATCCGAAATCGGATCCTGCGCGAGCCGTTCGTAGCGCTTCCGGTGGCGGTCCTTTTCTTCAGTGGGCTCAACTTCGCGACGTCCCGCTTGCAACAGTGTGTTTCTGCAATTATCCTGCTGCGCGTTTCTCCTACTGCGCTTTCCTTGACCCTTACAGATAGCTCAACCACCAGTCGTGTCGTTTCGCCTTGATTGCTGCGAACCAGCGACACGCAGGGTACAGTGCCAGCAAGATGATCGCCCACACGAGGTATACCATCCACAAGTCGTAACCAAACTGCGCCGGAAACTGTTCCGGAGGCCCCCCCATTGACGGCACGGGCTGAAATAGGAAGGCCAGGGCGCCGGTCCGATAGCGGGCTAGCGCCAGGACCGCCGCGGCGGCGTGAGCCGCATAAAAATGAACCACGAAGTAGAACAGCGGGACCCGTCCAAACACGACCAACGGATTGCACGGCTTCAAGCCGGGGCGATCGAACCACGCCAAGGCAAGTAAGCTGGGGCCCAGGGTCATGAGGAGAAAGTCGAGCGAGGGCAGGTATTTTATCGTGTTGAGAAAGGACAGCAAGGTATAAGTGGTCGAGCGCTGCGCCGTCCAGGGTTGCGGATCTCCATACCCGTTGAGCATGCGAATGACCACGAAGGTGACCGTTACGGCCGCGCCGATGACGGTGAGGTAACGCCGTCGAACCTCCCGGTCCTCGAGGAACAGCGGGCCGAGGCAGAAGCCAAGCGCCATCACTGCTACCCAAGGAACCAGCGGATAGCCCACGATGACGGTGGCGCCCGCGAGGGAGAAGGCGCCGGGCTGGTGCAGCAGGTTCCAGGCCCACGCGGCCGGGCCAAACTGAGCGGCGTTCGCGCCGTCGAGGAGATTGTGCAAAGTGATGACAGCAATGCTCAGGACGGCCAGTACACGGATGGGAAGCCAGATCAGTAAAGCTAGCGCGATCATGCTGGCGCCGAGCGCCCAGAGCACTAAGAGGAGAATGGGGTACCTTAAGGAGACGTCGAAATAATACGCCAGCTGCATGAGCGTCAACTCCAAGGCGACCAGCCATAGGCCGCGCGCCAACAAGAAAATCGAGAGTTGTAGTTTGGTCCTCTTGCCGTGCCACCAGAGGAAGGCGCCGAGCCCCGCCAGGAGCATGAACGTCGGTGCGCAAGCATGGGTCACCCAGCGGGTGAAGAAGAGCAGGGGCGTGGTCCGGGTGAGGTCGGTCGGCGAGGAGGACATGGCCCCGCGGTGAAGGAAGTCGCGGACGTGGTCAAGGGCCATGAGAA
>DATFXF010000395.1:0-4444 GCA_035258565.1 Candidatus Acidiferrales bacterium | reverse complement strand
TGATGCGCCCGGCGGCGTAGAAGGTCTCGTGCTCGCCCGGCCCCGCCGCGCTCTCGCGCATGGCCAGGAGGTGCGGCAACATTTCGAGCGAGATGAATGTGCCGCGGGCCTTGAAGTACTTGGCGTAGAAGGCGAGCCTCTTCCGGCCGAGCTCATCCTTCCAGCGCCAGATTTTCTCGGTATATCGATCCCACGTCACCGGCACGCGTTTGGCTACCACGTAGTAAAGCGAGGGCAAGGGTAGGCGCTCGGTCGGAAAGAGCAGGCAGTAGCCGACCGCGTCGATAAAGCGCACCGCGTCGGCCACGGTCCGCACGCGCCGCGCCCAGCCGATCTCGCCAGCCGGTCGATGCCTCATGATCGGGATTAGACGGCAGATTCGTGGTATTCGCCGAAGACGCGGCGCAAGGCGTCGGAGATCTCGCCCACGGTGGCGTAGGCCTCCACCGCATCCTGTATGGCAGGCATCAGGTTTTCACCGCAGCGTGCGCGGGCTTCGACAGCGGCAAGCGCCGCACGCACCTTGGCTTGATCGCGCCGCGCGCGCAGCGCCTCGAGTCGCGTCACCTGCGCGCGCTCGATCTCCGGATCGATTCGCAGGATGGGGATGGGCCGCTCTTCCTCTCCCCTAAAGTGGTTGACGCCGACGACGACCAACTGGCCGTGCTCCACAGCCTGTTGGTATTCGTACGCGGCCTTCTGGATTTCGGATTGCACGTAGCCTGTCTCGATGGCGCGCAGCATTCCGCCCATGGCATCGATCCGGTCGAGGTATTCGCGAGCGCGAGCTTCGATTTCGTCCGTCAGTTTTTCGATGGCATACGCGCCTCCCATGGGGTCGGGGGTGTTGGCCACCCCGCTCTCATGGGCGATGATCTGCTGCGTGCGCAGGGCCAGCAGTGCCGCGGATTCGGTGGGTAGGGCCAGCGCCTCGTCGAGCGCGTTGGCATGCAGGGATTGACAGCCGCCGAGCACAGCGGCGAGTGCCTGGATGGCCACGCGGATAATGTTGTTTTCTGGCTGCTGCGCGGTGAGCGAGCTGCCGGCGGTCTGCGCGTGGAAGCGCAGCAGCAGCGAGCGCGGATCACGGGCGTGAAAGCGCTCGCGCATGAGCTCGGCCCAAAGCCGCCGGGCCGCGCGATACTTTGCGACTTCCTCGAGCAAGTCGTTGTGTGCGTTGAAGAAGAAAGAAAGCTGCGGCCCGATGCCATCTACGGCCAGACCGGCAGCGAGCGCGGCCTCGACGTAGGCGATCCCGTCGGCAAGCGTGAAGGCCACTTCCTGCACGGCCGTCGAGCCGGCTTCGCGGATGTGGTAGCCCGAGATGGATATCGTGTTCCAGTTGGGCAGTTCGGTGCGGCACCAGGCGAACAGGTCGGTGACGATCCGCATCGCTGGTCGCACGGGGTAGATGTAGGTGCCGCGCGCGATGTACTCCTTCAGGATGTCATTCTGCACCGTGCCAGAGAGCTGCTTCGAGTTGATGCCCTGCTTCCTGGCGACGGCAACGTAGAGTGCGAGCAGGATGGCTGCGGTGGCGTTAATCGTCATCGAGGTGGAGACGCGACCGAGCGGGATGCCTTCGAGCAGGGTTTCCATGTCCTCGAGAGAATCAATTGCCACTCCGACCTTGCCCACCTCGCCGCGCGCCAAGGGGTGGTCGGAGTCCAGGCCGATCTGGGTGGGCAGATCGAAAGCGATCGAGAGTCCGGTCTGGCCCTGGCTCAACAGATAGCGGTAGCGACGGTTCGATTCGGCCGCGGTGCCGAAGCCGGCGTACTGCCGCATGGTCCACAGCCGCCCGCGGTACATGGTCGGATAAACGCCGCGGGTGAAGGGAAACTCGCCCGGGTAGCCGAGCGCGCGATCGTAGTCCCAGCTGGGCAGGTCTTCGGCGGAGTAGACGGTCTTGAGCGGCAGGCCGGAGAGTGTGGCAAATTCCTCTTTGCGCTCGCTGGGGCGTTCGGGAGCCGCGGTCGGTTTATCGACTGGAGTTTGCTTGGTCATGCGACGTGCGTTCTCAGCGGACGCGCCGGGCGCTGCGGAACGACGCCGCGGCAAAGGCGCTCATCATCAGGGCAAATCCGACCGCCGCGCCCACGAGCCACTCGGCCGAGCCCTTGTGCCATTCGCGCCAGGCGCTCATGGCGCCCACGACCGCGAACACGACAAACAATGCTCCGGTGATCTCATGGAAGAGCTGCCGTGCCAGGCGCAGCGCAGTGCCAAGAAAGCTGCTCGCCGCAAGCGCCAGCGCATTGAAGAGTTGTGTCCGCATGACCCGATTCTAGTACAAAGCCTGCCTTGGGACGTAGCGGTCGCCGGGAGGGAACAGGTTAGACACGCGAGAGGTGCCAGAGGGTCTTGTTTCCTCCCCCGCCGCGCCATACAATTTGAAAGGGCGAATTCGAGGAGGGGGCGGCCGTGCAACTCGACGATCGATTGAAGCAGTTGTTGCGGGAGCTAGGTCATGCGATTAACGACACCGTGTCGGAATCGGAGCGGATTTCCGCGGCCATCGCTAGCGTGCGCGCCGCCGGTTACGACATTGTGCTGAAGCTCGACGCCACCATTGGCCTGGCCCGCCGCGATGCCCAGCCTTCGAAGATCACCGCGCAGGACCGGCGGTTCCTGGAATCCTTGCACATCCAGGTGGACCAGGAAGTATTGGATGAGGAGCGCCGGTCGGCGAAGTTTGAGATCACCCCGCAAGACATCCGGTTCCTGAAGTCTCTGAAAATCTCGCTCGACGATGCGCTCTGAGGAAGGATGCGAACGCTCACGCATGTGGTCTGGTTCGCCGCTGGGGCACTCCTTGCTGCGATCGTACCCCTCGCCGCGCAAGTGGACATCAGCAAGCCGATCCCGGTCAAGACGCTTAAGCCGCCGAAGCCCAAGCTCACGTGGTTCGAGGGAGAAGTAACGCAGGCCGGCCCGCTGGCGATCACGGTGCACAGCCGGGAGAACGAACTCTTCCGGAAAACCTTTAGCTACTCTCCGAAGGTGCGCGATCAAATGCAGAAGGTTCTCGAGCAGGGCGGCTACCAGTACGGCGATCGTGTGCGCATTCAGCACGAAGTCGGCAGAGACGTCGCGCTTCAGATCAAAGGCACGCCGTCCGGTCCTCGCTGAGTTTCCGAAGGCCGCCATGATCCGGTTTCCTGCCGTCGCTGGTCGCTTCTATCCCGCCGACGCCGGAGAATTGACCCGCCAGATCCAAGCGCTCGCCAGCCATGCGGCCCCTGCGGAGCGGGTGCGTGCCCGGGGCTGTCTGGTGCCCCATGCGGGCTACATGTACTCGGGCCACGTGGCCGGAGCCGTGTACAGCAAGCTCGAATTGCCCCGGCGCTACATCATCCTGGGTCCGCGACACTACCCGCAAGGCGAGGAGCTCGCCATTCTCTCCGAGGGCGTCTGGCAGACGCCGCTCGGCGAGGCGCGCGTGGACAGCACCCTGGCGGCAGCGCTGAAGCGCGCGTGCCCGCTGCTGCGCGAGGATTCAGTGGCGCACCGCGCCGAGCACTCGCTCGAGGTGCAGTTGCCGTTTTTGCAGATGCTTGCGGCCGAGTTTCGATTTGTGCCCATTGCGCTGGGCACGGTCCATTTCCCATCCCTCGACGAGCTGGGGCGGGCGATTGCTGAAGTCGTCGCGGCGGGGAGCGAGGAGGTCCTCGTGGTGGCCAGCTCCGATATGAACCACTATGAGGACGACCGCATCACGCGCGTGAAAGACCGCAAGGCACTCGACAAGTTGCTGGCCCTTGACGCGCGCGGACTGCACGACACCGTGCACCGCGAAGGCATCACCATGTGCGGGTTCGGGCCCGCCGTCTCGATGCTCACCGCCGTCCGGGAGCTCGGCGCGACTCGAGCCGAACTCCTCCGCTACGCCACTTCGGGCGATATAAACGGGGAGCGGGACGAAGTGGTCGGCTATGCAGGCGTCGTGGTGCACTGAGCTCAGCCCCGCTTTCTCCCCCAAAGCCAAACGACCCGCACGAACTCTGCGGGTCGGGTTTATTTAGTCGAAGCTGCCGGGGTTACTTGTGCGGACGGCCAGCCGCCCCCGCGGACGGACCCACGTGCGGCGCCTGCGGCAGTGAGGCCGCAGGTGGCGGCGGTTCCAAGCGAGGCGCGGGCTGAAACTGGAAAGATTGGCCTCGCGTCAGCGGCCGCGGAGCGCCGGGCGGCGGGGCGGAACGCGGCGTTTCCACATGTGGCGGAGGCGGCGACGGCGGAGTCGCCGCAAAGCCGCGTTGCGGCGGGATGGCTTCGTTTCCCACGCGTGCGTCGCCCGCCTTGCCATCGGGGTGCGCCGGTCGGGTCGGCTTAGTGGGGGACGGCGCAGTCGGCTGCGCGCCCGGCGACTGCGGCGAAGTCACGGTAAAGCCGCGTTGCGGCGGGATGGCTTCGCTTCCCACGCGTGCGTCGCCCGCCTTGCCAT
>DATFXF010000394.1:0-7272 GCA_035258565.1 Candidatus Acidiferrales bacterium | reverse complement strand
CGGGGCGGGGCTTACAAGCCGCGCACTTCTCCGTACAGCTTTCAGGGGCTGGGCGAGCCGGGGCTGAAAATTCTTGCCGAGGTCCGCGAGCGCTTCGGTCTCGGCATTGTCACCGAAGCGGTGGACCACGAGAGCCTGGACTTGGTGGAGCAGTACGCGGATGTGATCCAGATCGGCGCGCGCAACATGCAGAATTTTTCGTTGTTGAAGCGTGCCGGCCGCGCCCGCAAGCCCGTTCTGCTCAAGCGCGGCATGTCCGCAACCCTCGATGAGTTCCTGATGGCGGCCGAGTACATCCTCGCCGAAGGAAACTACGCGGTTGTGCTGTGCGAGCGCGGTGTGCGCACCTTTGCCGACTATTCACGCAATACGCTCGATCTGACTGTGGTCCCGGCCGTGAAGCGGCGCAGCCATCTACCGATTCTGGTTGACCCCAGCCACGGCACCGGCCGTCGCCAGAAGGTCTTACCACTCTCGCGTGCAGCGGTGGCGGTGGGCGCCGACGGTTTGCTGGTCGAGGTTCACCACGAGCCTGACCGGGCGCTCTCCGACGGAATGCAGTCCATCCTGCCCGACGAGTTCATGCAGCTCACCGAAGAAGTCCGGCAGATCGCTCTGGTGCTGCACCGCAGCGTGAACTAGGGGCCGGGTGTTTGGAAGCTCGAAGCTGGAAGGTTGAAGGGTGTTTTCCCTAACCCCCGCCTCCCCCTGGTTGCGTCCTTTTCGCCTCCTGGGTGCTCGGAATCCTCGGCGCCCGGATGGAGTGTTTCCGCGTCTCCCTGGCCTCCCATGATGCGGCGGATCGATTTGCGTCTCACCTTTGCAGTCCTGTTGCTGCTCGCAGGCGGCGCTGCACAGCTGGCCAAAGAACACCGGCCATCGATACTGCGGCCGGGCCTGCACTTGTATGCCTATGTAGCGAATACGGTTGATGGCAGCGTTACGGTCGTGGACCTAGTCCGGCTGGCCGCCACCGCCAATATCCCCGTGGGGCCGGGACCGTCGGGCATTCGCGCTCACCCCAAAAGGAAGGAAGTCTGGGGCGTCAGCAGCGAGGGGGGCTACGTCTGGGTTATTGACGCTCCGGAGGGCCGTGTGGCCGGGCGAATTCCTGTGGGCGCCTCGCCTTTCACCGTCGATTTCTCGCCCGACGGCCGCCGCGCCTACGTGGCGGCTTCCGGTGCTTCGACCGTCGTGACCATTGATTGCTGGACGCGCCAGGTGGTCGCGCGAGCGCGCACGGGGCATCGGCCTTGGCTCGCGCGTGTCACGCCGGATGGCAGGCTCGTACTCGTGCCCAATCGCGACGACAACACGCTGGGCCTGTACGATGCCGCGACCCTCGTTCAGGTCGCGACGATTCCGGTGGCCAGTCATCCCGAACAGGTGGTTGTTCTGCCAGACAGCTCAGCGGCTTTTATCGCCGCCGCCGGGTCCAACCAGATTTCGGTCGTGGACCTGCGCCGACACGTTTTTCTGGTGAACTTGCCGGTGGCCGGCACGCCCACCGACTTGCTGGTGAAGCCCGATGGCGGCGAACTCTACGTCACGGCGCCCGAGATGCACGGCCTCGAGATTCTCAACACCTGGACGACGGAGGTGGCGGAGTCCATGGTGCTTGGCTCGGCGCCATCGCGTGGCGCATTGACCTCAGACTCAACCTGGCTTTTCGTCACCGATCGAGCCGCCGGGCGCGTGATGCCCGTTGACATCGGGTCACGTCACGTGCTGGCCCCGATTCCCGTCGGCGCCGGGCCGGGCGTGTGCCGCCTGGATCCGGGTGAAGACCTGCTGCTGGTGGTCAACGAGGGGTCGAACGATCTGGCGGTGGTGCGTGTCCGCACAAGAAATCTGATTACCATGATTCCGGTCGGGAACGGCCCGCGTGACCTTGCCGTGAAGCTTTTCTAGCCGACGCTGACTCTCGCCGTGGTTCCTCGCATCTATTCCTTCTTCGTTAGACAAGAGGAGAGGAACGCATTCAAGACGGCGCGCATGTCGGCTTCGGAGTAATTCGCGGGAAAACGCGAGGGCTTGGCCAACAGATGGTCCCGAAGCAGACCCTCCAGGGTGCCGAACAGGGCCGAGCGCAGCGCTTGTGGGTGGATATTCGGCTGTAACTCGCCCCGTGCGGTCAGCTCCTTCAGGATGCCGTCCAGGATCTTCACAAACTCGAGGAATCCGGGCACGAGCACAACCATGTGTCCGTCGCCCCGGATTCGACGCCCTTCGAGCAGAAAAAGCGTCCTTAACTGGCGGTCCTTTTCCAGATAGCCCAGCATCATTTCGACGAGAATCCTCAATTTTTCTCGCGGAGAGGAGATGCTCTCCGTGGCCAGGCGAACAGCCGGGTTGATCTGCTCCCAGGCGTACTCAAAAATTGCCCCCAGGATTCCCTGCTTGTTTGTGAAATGCTTGATCAGTTGTGACTGGCTCGTGCCCGCCCGGCGACAGATTGCCGCGGTGCTCGTGGATTCGTAGCCGCGCTCGGCAAAGAGCCCCTTGGCGGCTTCGCGCAAGCGTTCGCGGCTGCTGGTCATCGCAGGCATTTTCTGGACGGGTACCTCTCACCCCTTTGATCGTTAAGCGACGACCGAAGCACCTAGCTTGGATACTACTTCCCGCCGCTCGTGAAATCAATTGCCCTGCGCGGAAAAAGCCTTAGGCCCAGACGAGGCCCCCTAGTTGAGGGGTTAACCAAGCCTGGGCCAAGCGAAGGACTCCTCCTCCAGTTTGATCTCGAGCCAGCCTTCGGCCGGCAAGACGTCCAGGGGAAGACCCTCATGCCACAGTGCCACGCCCAGTGCCAGCCAGTTCTGCGGGCCCGGGATGAACATTTCCCGGCCGATGGCTACTTCGAGAATCCCGTCGAAGGCCACGGCGATTTTTTCCTGGGGCCCGGAAATTTTCTGGTCCCCGCGTTCCAGGTAAAAGCTGGTCAACTTCCCTTGCCCGACCCGCCCCACAACGCGCATCTCCTCATTCGCGCGCACGGTGATGCGGAACTCCCACTCGGCCAGTTGCGCGAGCGAGCCGGGAAGCGGGTCCACACGGACGAACAGGAAACGGTCGTTGAAGCCGAATCGCAACTCATCAAGGAAGGGCGCCCGGCCGTGCATGGCCCCGCTGCGCCGGTTGGCGGAATAGAGGCCCGCCCCCAGCCACTCGAAGTAGGAGCCTTCCCGGCCGTCTACCACCACGTTCAGATAGCCCGAAGGTGGCACGACACGGGCTCGCTCAGGCTTGCGCTTGATCGGCTCGGCCAGCCCGTCGGGGGCTTCACGGCCTAAGGCAAGATAGATCTCCGTCAAGTGCTTCCGGAAGAGGGCGTCGAATTCGGCGTCGTTTGCCGTGCTGTGTTCGGGCCCAAACCACCAGCACCAGTCACTCCCCTCGGCGGCCATCAGCGATTCATAGGCCCGAGCGAGCTGCGGCTCAGTGGGCGCGCCGGCGATCCCCTGGTGACGGTTCTGCTGCTCCCGCGCGTAGAAGGCGCGCGCCTCGCGGAGAAGCTCCCAAGCCACCATATCTTCCTGGTGGCCAATCCAGATATCAAAGTTTGCATCGATCCAGGAACCCGGAGAGATCTGCCCCACCTCGGGGATTTCGCCCGCCCCCACAACTGCCTCGGAAGCGGTGAGCGCGCGGATGTCCGCGTCAGCCTCCATGCGGCCATAGAACTGCCGCAGGAATTCGCGTCCTCCGCCGGGGTAATATTCCCAGGCATTCTCCCCGTCCAGGATGATGGCCACAGTCAGAGGCCTAGAGGTCCTGACCCGCTCGCCCAAGGTGCGGATTCGGCCGTGCAAATCAGCGGCGGCGGTCCCGGCCTCCATGCGGCTGTAGGCGAAGCCAATCAAGTCCGAGAGATAGTGGTCGCGGAAGAAGCCCGTAATCTCCCGATCGCCCAGCCGCACGCGGAGAGGGGAATACAGTCGCTCCGCGTTCGCGGGCACTCCTGCGGTGTCGCGCCCGAATGCGATGCCAAGCGTCCGCCCGAGAACGCCCTCATCGCTCGCAAACCATCGAAAGCCAAGTTCTGCGGCGATGCCCAGAGCCTGGTCTGACACCGATCCTTCCGAAGGCCATAGACCTTGAGGAGCCCGGCCGAAGACGCTTTCGTGGTAGCTCCGAGCGCGGCGCAACTGCTCGGCTGCGTCCTCTGCATGGCGGAAGGGGGGCTCAAGCACGGGCGTCGCGGGATTCGCCGCCCGGGCGATATCGGTATCGCACAACAAGGGGAGAATCGGATGATAGAACGGTGTCGTGGAAATCTCAATCTGCCCTCGGGCGGCGGCGCGACGGTACTCGGGCACGATGCTCCGAAGCAGCTCTTGCTGCCCCGCGCGCAGGGTTTCCTTGTCGTGCTCGCTGAAGTCCCCGCCCTTGCGCAGTACCCGCGCGAACTCTGGGTCCGCCCCAACCCATTCCGGATCGGTCCACGCCAGCTGCGAGAGTACCTGGAGGTCGCGCCAATCTCGCAACCCGAAGGTGGCAGCCGCAGTTTCCTCGCCCGATGCATGCACCCAATCCGCGAGCTCTACATAGCGCGGCCAGCGCCGCATCAGGTGTTCGCGGTTCACCTGAAACCCGCGGGAGAGTATCTCGGTTTTCTCTTCCGTATTAAGTGTCTCGGCGGGTCGGAAGGCCAACTCATGCCACGGCTCACGAAACATCCCGCCCGCGTACTCCTCGATCTGGGCCACTAACGATGGCACAAGATTGAAGGTCACGTGCACGCCGGGAAACTCTTCGAGGATCTTCACCATTCCCCAGTAGTCCTTGAGCGCGTGCAGCCGCGTCCACGGCAGGAGGTAGGTCCCGGTGGCCGGATCCCGGTACTGGGGCTGGTGCATGTGCCAAAGCAAGACTAGGTGAACGCGGTTCATCGGGCGGGTGCCTCGGGTGGCTCTCCTTGCCCCATGCTAGAATGAGTCGCGCGGGCGATGCGCATCCTCGATCGCTATATCTGTCGCGAGGTTCTCTCCCACGCCCTGCTGGGCCTGGTGATTTTCACCTTCGTTTTCTTCGTGCCGCAGCTCGTGCGCCTAATGGAACTGCTCGTGCGCCACTCGGCTGCGCCTGGCAGCGTGGCCTTGCTCTTCCTGACCACCTTTCCGAGCGTGCTGACCCTGACCGTCCCCATTGCCGTGCTCGTCGGTGTGCTGATCGGCCTCGGGCGGATGTCGGCCGATAGCGAGATCGTCGCACTGCATGCCGTGGGCATCGGGCTCCGCCGGATTCTGTTTCCGGTCGGCCTTCTGGCGCTGGGCGCGGCACTCATGACGCTGGGCATGACCGTATGGCTCGGACCGGCGTCCCTGCGCACGCTACGCGCACTCGAAGGGCGCCTGCGCGCCACCCAGGCCTCATTCCAGGTGCAGCCACGCGTGTTCGACGAGAGTTTTCCGCACCTCGTGCTGTATGTGGAAGATGTCGCGGCCGCCGGCACGCGGTGGCGCGGCGTTTTCCTGGCGGAGTCCAATCCGGACAATGGTTCGCGGCTGACGTTGGCGGAAGAAGCTATTGTAATTGCCGATCGCGAGCAGGGCAAGCTGGATTTCCATCTGCGCTCCGGCAGCACGCACGAATACTCGCGCAAAGAGCCTGAGCGCTACTCGGTGACGACGTTCGGCGAAAGCGACTTGCCACTGGAAGTCGCGGAGAATCCGGTTACCCCGACCGAACGGCTTAGCAACCAGGAGCGTTCATTCCGCGCTCTGCTTGGCGAACGCGGGCCGGGGTGGCTCGAAGCGCGGGTCGAGGCGCACCGCCGACTGGCATTCCCCATGGCTTGTTTCGTATTTGCCCTGTTGGCTGTGCCGCTGGGCGCGCGCCCACGTCGCGGAGGGCGGGCCTCGGGCTTCTTGGTCACGCTGATCCTGATCTGCGGGTACTACTTGGCCTTCATCACCGGCGCCGGGCTCGCCCGACAAGGCAGACTCTCCCCCGCCCTGGGGTTGTGGGCCGCCAATCTCTTGACCGGCATGCTCGGCCTGCTTCTGTTACCTGGCATGGAGCACCCCCACGAAGAAGGTTGGCTTGCACGCATCGCGGAGAGCCTGGCCACCTGGCGGCGCAGCCGCAGAGCCCCCGCGAGCGCAGTGCCGTTTGCCGTGCCGAATGGTCTATTGGCCCCGCAATCATCCACTACAGTGTTCCGTATCAGGCGCGCTCGAGGATTCCCGCAATTAATCGACCTCTACATCCTGCGCAGCTTCCTCTTCTACTTTTCCTTGCTCCTCGTGGGCTTCATTCTGCTGTTCGAGGCCTTCACGTTTTTTGAGCTGCTCGACGATATCGCGCGGCATCATACGCCGTTTCTTGTCGTCACCAACTACTTCCGCTATCTGACGCCTCACATGCTCTATCAATTGGCGCCCCTGGCCGCCCTGGTGGCCGTGCTGGTCACGCTCGGCGTGATGACCAAGAACAACGAAATCGTGGCCCTCAAGGCTGCCGGCGTCAGCCTCTATCGGCTTTCTCTGCCCTTGCTAATGGCCAGCCTGGCGCTTGCCGCGGCCCTGCTCGCCCTCGACGACACCTATTTGCCCTACGCCAACCAGCGCCAGGACGCACTCCGTAACCAGATCAAAGGTCGCCCGGCGCAGACCTTTTACCAGCCCCGCCGGCGGTGGATCTTTGGGGAGAAATACAAGGTCTATAACTACGAGCTTTTCGATCCGGACCGCAAACTCTTCGGCGGCCTCAATGTGTTCGAGCTCGACCCCGAGACATTCCAGATGCGGCGCCGCGTCTTCGCCGAGCGCGCGCAATGGAAGGACCAGCAACAGACCTGGAACCTGGAATCGGGCTGGGTGCGCGACCTTGACGGAGCCCAGATCACCAATTACGTGCCCTTCGTGTCCTACGCGCTAGCAGAACTAACCGAGCCTCCCAGCTACTTCAATCGCGAGGTCCGCCAGTATTACCAGATGAATTGGCGGGAGCTCCGGAAGTACATCAGCGAGCTCCGCCAGGCTGGCTTCGACGTGGCGCGACTCTCTGTCCAGTGGCACAAGAAGCTTGCCTTCCCCCTGATCGCTCCGATTATTGTCTTGCTGGCGATCCCCTTCGCCTTCTTGGTGGGCACGCGCGGGGCTGTGGGGGGTCTAGCACTTGGGGTGGCGATGGGAATCGTTTATTGGGCTACTTCCGCGCTGTTTGAAGCCATGGGTGCGGTCGGACAGCTGCCTCCTTTGCTGGCAGGGTGGGCCCCCGATGCCCTCTTTTCCTTCCTCGGCCTCTACTTCTTCCTCAAGATGCCAACCT
>DATFXF010000393.1:0-22977 GCA_035258565.1 Candidatus Acidiferrales bacterium | reverse complement strand
GACCTGCGGCCCGCTGAAGGCGACCAGCCAGTATCGCCCGCCTCCGGGGATTCACTGGAACGAAACCAGCTACCAGGGCGATGCCTACGGCACCTACGCCTGGGCCGCGTACGTCGCCGAGGTGACCGTGGACATGCTGGCGTTTGAGACGGAGGTGAACGATTTTGTCGCCGTGCAAGAGGTAGGCAAAGTGATCCATCCCGTGCTGGCTGCAGGGCAGATTGAAGGCGGGGTCGCACAGGCCATCGGCTACGCGCTCTCTGAAAACGTAGTTTGGAGAGAAGGCCGCATGGTGAACAGCCAGATGACCAACTACGTCATGCCCACCGCCGCCGACGTTCCGCCCATCCGCGTCTATTTCGAAGAATGGGGCTACCCGTACGGCCCCTTCGGCGCGAAGGGCATCGGCGAGCTGCCTATGGACGGCACCGCTCCCGCCATCGTCAATGCCATCGAAAACGCGACTGGCGCCAGCATCAACCAGATTCCCGCCCTCCCGGAAACGCTCATGGATGCCCTATCCGCCACCGAGGAGAGCGTGCGTGCCTGATCGAGTAGAGAAAGTCGCCATCACCTGCACGGTGAACGGGAAGAAACATCGCTTCCAGGCCTACCCGATGGCGCGGCTGATCGACGTGCTGCGCGAGGGGTTGCATCTCACCGGCACCAAGGAAGGTTGTGGCGAGGGGGAATGCGGCGCCTGCACAGTTTCGATTGACGGCGAGATAGCGAACAGTTGTCTTGTGCCGGCCCTTCAAGTCCAAGGCAGCGAGATCCGGACGATTGAAGGCATCGCCGATGGCAGACAGCTCGACGCCGTGCAGGAAGCCTTCCTCCAATGCGGCGGGGCGCAGTGTGGCATCTGCACGCCGGGCATGGTGATGGCGGCGCTCGACCTACTCAAGCGCGTGCCGCAGCCCACCGACGAGCAGATCCGCGCCGGGCTGGCCGGCAATCTCTGCCGCTGCACGGGCTACATGAAGATCTTCGAGGCCATCGTGAGGGCCTGCCAGACCACGGGAGGCCGGAGGTGAGGGCCTACCTCCCCGCATACGATTTGCGCGTCCCGCGGGACCTGGAGGAAACGCTCGCGATTCTGGAGTGCGAGCCAGGGGTCTGGAAACCGCTCGCTGGCGGGACCGATGTGATGGTACTGCTCGAAGCCGGCAAATTGCCGCACCGAAAATTCCTGAGCATCTGGAAACTAGCCGAGCTCAGAGGCATTGAAGTCATTCCCCAAGCCGTTACTGTGGGCGCCCTGACCACCTACACCGAGGTGCAGGCGCATCCCGTGCTGCAGCAGGAGTTCCCGCTGCTCTGCTGCGCCGCTCGGGAGACAGGGGGCGTCGCCACGCAGAATCGCGGCACGCTGGCGGGAAATATCGTGAACGCGTCGCCGGCGGCAGATTCGCCTCCGGCGCTGCTGGTGTACGACGCCGAGTTGGAACTCGTCTCCGCGCGCGGCCCGCGCTGGGTGGCCTACCACGGCTTTCACACCGGATATAAACAGATGCTCTTGCGGCCCGAGGAACTGATCCGACGCATCCGCTTGCCGCGGCGGAAGGAGCGTTGGCAGCAGTATTATCGGAAGGTGGGCACGCGCAAAGCGCAAGCCATCTCCAAGGTCTGCTTCGCGGGCGGCGCCGCGCTCGCCCAAGGCGAAATCCGCGATATCCGCATTGCCCTGGGAAGCGTGGCCCCGACCGTACTTCGCTGCACGAAAACGGAAGCAGTCCTCCGGGGTCAAGAGCCCAACTGGGCTGCTCTAGACTCGGCCAAAGATGCGCTGGCCGAGGAAATCGCTCCGATTGATGATTTTCGCTCCACGGCGCGCTACCGGCTGCGCGTCTCTCAAAATCTGCTCGAGGAGTTCTTTCTCGAATGCGAGAGCGGCGGCGGAACCCACTCTCTGAGCAGCTAGATCCCCATGTGCGCTGACCTCATTATCCCGAGCGATCGCGTGGTGACACCGGACGCCATCGGCCCCGGTTCCTAGCAAAGCCCCGGGGGAAATTGCTCATGCGAGGCCACTATTGATGGACTTTACCGAACTGATCGATCTCGCCGCAGAGCGCTTGGGCGGCGCCGTGCTCGCCGCCAACGACGAGTTCTTCGCCCCCAAAGAGAATTTGCTCAAAGCCAGCAAGCCCATCTTCCTCGAGGACAAGTACACCGACGTCGGAAAATGGATGGACGGCTGGGAGACGCGCCGTCGACGCACGCCCGGCTTCGACTGGTGCATCGTTCGGCTTGGCCTGCCGGGAATCATTCGCGGCATGGTCGTGGATACCAGCCACTTCAAAGGGAACTATCCCGAACATTGTTCACTCGAAGGGTGCGCGCCCGATGGCAACCCCGAAGTGGCCTGGCTGACGAGCTCGGCGGCGCAATGGATCGAGATCCTACCCCTCACCCGCTTGCGCGGTGACTTTGAGAATCGGTTTAACATCCAAACTCCGAGCCGCCTCACGCACCTCCGCTTCAACATTTTTCCTGATGGTGGCGTGGCGCGGCTGCGCGTGTTCGGCGAGGTTGTCCCCGACTGGGCCAAACTGGGCACAGAGGTTGACCTCGCGGCGGTGGAGAGCGGCGGGCTCGTCCTGGCCTCGAGCGATATGTTCTTCGGCTCGCGGCACAACCTCATCATGCCCGGCCGCGCAGCAAGCATGAGCGATGGCTGGGAAACTCGTCGCCGGCGCGGTCCCGGCCACGACTGGGCGGTCATCAAGCTGGGGGCGCCCGGCACAATTCGCCGCGTGGAGGTGGATACCTCCCACTTCAAAGGGAATTTTCCCGAGAGCTGTTCTCTCGAAGCCTGCGCAGCGCTAGGAGCGGAGCTCGACGAAGCTGCGCTTCGGTCTTCACCCTGGACGGAAGTCTTGCCCTGCACGAAGCTGGAGGCCGACCGGCGCCACTTTTTTGAGAAAGAACTCAAAGGTGCCGGCCGGACAACGCATGTCCGCTTCAACATTTTCCCTGACGGGGGCGTTGCCCGCCTGCGCATTTTCGGCACCGTGAGCCGCTGAGGATGTCGAGCGCCAGGATTGCGCGCCTGAACGACCTTCCGCTCGAGGAGCTGGAGCAGGACCTTCTCGCTTGCTGCGGCTCTACGAACTGGGCGCGCCGGATGGCGCAAAGCCGGCCATTTCGAGGGATCGACGAGCTCCTCGAGATCGCCGACTGCATCTGGTGGGATCTCGGCCCGGCAGACTGGCTGGAGGCCTTCCACCAGCACCCGAGAATCGGCGAAAGAACAGCCGCGCCGCACCCTTCCGCGCAGGCGCGCCGCTGGTCTGAGCAGGAACAGGCGGCCACGAGGGGCGCGCCCGGAGACGTCTTGAGGGTTCTGGCCGAAGCCAATCGGGCTTACGAGGCCCGCTTCGGCTACCTCTTCATCATCTGTGCCACTGGAAAAACGAGCGAAGAGATGCTTGCACTTCTCGAGAAGCGCCTCCAGAATGACTCGGCCACCGAGCTCCGCATCGCGGCAGAGGAACAGCGCAAAATCACCCGCCTGCGGCTTGAGAAGCTCCTGCGCGGCGCATGAAACGATGGGCGCGATCACTACACACATACTCGATACGGCCAGGGGCCAGCCCGCTGCCGGCGTGCCGGTGCGGCTCGAAGTCCACTCCGCAACGCAAGGCTGGAAAGTCCTCGCCACAGGGCACACCGACAGCGACGGCCGGGTGAAGAATTTCCTTCCGAGCGGCGAGCGGCTCGAACCGGGCACCTACCGGCTGACGTTCGACGCCGCTCAGTACTTCCGCGGTCATGGCCTCGAGGCCTTCTTCCCAGAAGTGTCCTTGGTCTTTCGAGTACGCGACGCCGCTGAGCACTATCACGTTCCGCTCCTGCTGAGCCCTTACGGCTACACGACCTACCGCGGGAGCTGACCGGGGCAATGGACTTCAACCTCAGGGAATGGCTGAATCTGGCAGTGCGCTGGACGCACGTCTTCGCCGGAATCCTGTGGATCGGCCAGACCTATTTCTTCACCTGGCTCGATGGTCAGCTGAGCGCCGGAGAGGAGGCGGCAAAACAGGCGGCGCCGGTCTGGATGGTGCACAGCGGCGGCTTCTACGTGATTCGCAAGCAGAAGGTGCCGGAGCTGCTCCCACAGAAACTGCAGTGGTTCCGCTGGGAGGCCATGATCACCTGGCTCAGCGGCATCGCCTTGCTCATCATCGTGTACTACACGGGCGGGGTGATGGTGGACGATAGTGTGCGGAACATCAGTGTCGGCCGGGCGGTGGCAGTGGGCGTGGGCATCCTGCTCGCTTCCTGGGTCGTTTATGACCTGCTATCCCAGTCCGCGGTCGGCAAGTCTGAAGGTCTCTTCGCGAGTGTCTCATTCCTGCTGATTGTCTTGATCACTTACGGGCTCACGCACGTGCTGAGCGGCCGCGCCGCCTACATCCACATCGGCGCCATCCTCGGCACCATCATGGCGGCGAATGTGTGGATGCGCATCCTACCCGCGCAGCGCCACATGATCGCCGCGCTCAAGGAAGGAAAGCCGCCCGACCCGGCTCTCGCCGCGCGAGCGAAGCTGCGCTCGAAGCACAACACCTTTCTGGTTGTGCCGGTGGTCTTCCTCATGCTGAGCAACCACTTCCCCGCTGCCACTTACGGTAACCGCTACAACTGGGAGATCCTGGCCGCACTCGTTCTGGTGGGCTGGGGCGCTGCCAAATTGATCCGTCGCGCATAGGATGGGCAGCGCTGATTTCCTGCTTCATTCCTTCCACGCTCCGAGCAGGCGGCGGAGCACCACCACTTGACCTAGGTGGTAGGCATTGTGGTCGGCTACCAGCAGAGCTTCGCGGAGGATCGTCTGGCCCGTGCCATGCGGAATGCGCGCGCTGAGATCGGTCTTAGGATCGGCCACCAGCTTCTCCATGGCCTTGCGATCCGCCCGAAAGGAATCGATGCTGTGCTCCCACGCCGAAGCGTTCGGCGGGGCATCGCCTGCGGGCCAGTAGTCCTCAGGAAATTCCGGCGAGACGTGCTTGGAGTCCCGGCTGAACTCGAGGATGTCCGATTGGGCGATGCGCATGTGCTCGAGCAGCCGCCAAGCCGTGAACGGCAGCCCGCGCGGCCTGGCCCCGCGCAGCTTCGCCGGCAGCCCGGTGAAGGCCTGCTCGAAACTCATATGGGCGCCACCGCCGCGGAGAAGATACAGCAGGTGCTCACGGAGAGCCTTATCTTCGCTCATGTTCGACCTCCCTGGCTCCCGCATCGTATCAGGTGACGAGGCCGCGTGTACCCCGCGCTCGGACCAGTCCGGCAAGCGGCGGTGGACCTACCGGTATGAGACGACCACCTGGCCCGGCGTGGGCGGGAGCGGATGTAGCTCGTTCGATTGGAAGCCTGCGTTGCGAAATATTCTCTCGTATTCGGAAAAGGTGTAGGCGTCGCCGCTCGGCGTGGTGCTCAGCATGATCAGGCTGAACTTGGCGGCCACGGGAGGCGAAACGCGGTCCTCATTGGGGATGAATTCGAAGGTTACCGCCCGGCCTCCGGGTGCGAGCGCCCGATGGACCTTGCGCAGGAATTTCTCGCACGTCGGCACGTCAAAGTGATGTAGGAAATTGGTCAGGAGGACCAGGTCGTAGTCGTTGCCGAAGTCCACCTCGAAAGCGCTGCCGGGGAAGGTGCGGTACCGTGCCTCAACGCCCGCGGCCCGAGCATTTTCCTGCGCCACCGCGAGAACGCCGGGCCAGTCCACGGCCACGATCTCTGCATGGGGGTTGTGCTTGGCGATGGTGATGCCGAACAGGCCGTGGCCGGCAGCGATGTCGAGCACTTTCGACTTCCTTCCCTCGACGGCACCCACGAGTCGCGCAATCAATTCCGCAGGCAAGGCCATGAATCCGGCCATGGCGCGCGCGAACTCGACCCACACCGGGTGCTCGGGCTCAAGCGTGCCCGCTTTGCCGACGACCGTACCGCCTTTCCGCACTGCGGAGGCTAGATCCTTGAACCCATCCGTCAGATGGGGAGAGTTGAGAAAAGCGACGGCACCGGCCAGACAGGTTGGCGAGCGGCGATCGAGAAACATCGCCGAATCGGCAGTCAGGCCGTACCGCTGGCCCTCTTTGGTCAGAAAGCCGATGACCACCAGATAGTCCGACAGGATCCGCGTGCCTCGCTCCGACGCCGCGCAGCGCTTGGCGATGGCGGGTGCTGTCTGGTTGCCTTCGCCGACGGCGGTGAACAGGTCCAGCTCCAGGGCCGCTTTCAGGGATGCCGTCTGCTGATAGGCGTTCAGGGCTTCCAGGATATGCTCTGGCGAAGGTTGTTGCCCAGGGGCTTGCTCAGCCATCGATTGCCTCCCAAGAGAATGGCTTGACGAAAAGTGACCCTTCCTCGCCGGTTCGCCAGCGAGGAAGGGCCGGGGGAAGGGTGCGGATCGCGGGCTGAGGGCGACCGGAGTGAGTCGCCCTTGGCCCCCGACGCGCGCCCGGGCGGGCCAACGTAAGCTGGACTCGACCGATCCCGCTACTTCGGGACGACTAGGCCGGAGTACCCAAAGACCGCCGCTGCTGGAAGCATTCGCGGCAGTACACGGGCCGGCCCTGCGTGGGCTTGAAGGGAACCGTCGTTTCCTTCCCGCATTGCGAGCAGGTCGTTTTCGTTTCGGTGCGCTGGTAGTTCCCGGAGCCCGAGTTCTGAGTGCGCTTCGCTTTGCAGGCCTTGCACCGCTTGGGCTCGTTCTTGAAGCCCTTGTCGGCGAAAAACATCTGCTCGCCAGCAGTGAAGACAAACTCTGCGCCACATTCCGCGCATTTCAGAACCTTATCGTGGTATTCCATAGACTGCTCCGACGCCCCGCGCTGGGAGCGGGGCAGGCAGCCCATTCGTCCTAGTCAGAGTGTGCTGGGAGACGCGAAGGACAGGTGCGGATCCCGCTGGCCGACTGGTCCGAAGCTGCTCAGAAAAACCCAAGGGTCTAAGTCGTCTAATCTTGCTCACGCCGTTGCTTTTTGCGCAGCCGCTTCCGTGAAAGGGCTTCCTTGGCCCGGCGTTTCTCTCCGGGTTTCATGTAAAAGCTGTGCTTCTTGATCTCCTTGATGATATCTTCCTGCTGCACTTTTCGCTTGAAGCGGCGCAGCGCGTTTTCCAGTGACTCCCCTTCCTGAATAATTACTTCCGCCAAGCAGTCGTCACCTCCTGTCCCATCCCTTGTGGCAGTCGACTCCAAACCATTTTGTCAACGGAGGATCGCCCCAAATCGTCTATTGAGGAGCTCTTCTAGCGGAGCCTCTTCGCGAAGTCAAGTACTCTTTTTAGAATGTGTGGGTTAACCGGTATGGGGCCGGTTGGCTCTCTGGTCTCTGGACCTCCCGCTCGACCCGCCGCTAGCACCAAAAGGCTTTTGGATTCATCTACATAGTGGCTGGGCGCTGGGCCGGTCGGAAAATCGACCGGCAGGGGGATCTGGTTCGGGTGGCCTGGGCCTGGATCGGGAACCTAGAGCCCGAGCGCGGCTCTCAGGCGAGGATTGGGGGCCACCCAAACTTGCTGTTAGAATGAGGCCTTTCGGTCTAGGCCAACGAGTTGCGGCCATGTCCTTTATGCGCGACGCTATCGGCGTGCTCCTGGCCGGCGGACAGGGCGAACGGCTCTGGCCGCTCACGCGCGACCGCGCCAAGCCCGCTGTACCGTTCGGCGGCGTGTACCGGATCATTGACGTAACGCTGTCGAACTGCATCAACAGCGAACTGCGCCGCGTTTTCGTGCTCACGCAATACAAAGCGCTCAGCTTGAACCGCCACGTGCGCCGCGGTTGGTCACCGATCATGGGCTTGGGCGACTTCATTGAAGTGCTGCCGCCGCAGATGCGCGTCTCGACGAACTGGTATCTCGGCACCGCCGACGCCGTCTACCAGAACATCTATTCGATCGGCAGCGAACGCTCGAGCTACGTGATCATCCTCTCCGGCGACCACATCTACAAAATGAACTACCAGAAGATGCTCCAGCAGCACGCAGACGGCGGGGCCGACGTCACCGTGGCCACCTTCGAAACCTCCCCGGAAGAGGCCGCGGAGCGCTTCGGCGTCATCGAAGCCGATGAGCACTGGCGCATCATCGGCTTCGAGGAGAAGCCCGCGCAGCCGAAGCGCTCGCGCATCAATCCCCAGAAGGTCAACGTCTCCATGGGCGTGTACATCTTCAACACGCAATTGCTCATTCCCATCCTCATCGCCGACGCCGAGGATCCGAACTCCGCGCACGACTTCGGCAAGGACATCCTGCCGAAAATCATCGGCAAGTACCGCGTGTACGCTTACAACTTCGTGGACGAGAACCGACCCGGCGAGCAGTACTGGCGCGACGTCGGAACCGTGGACGCCTATTACGAAGCCAACATGGATCTGGTGGCCGTCTCGCCAGTCTTCAACCTCTACGACAAGAACTGGCCACTGCGCACCTGGCAGCAGCAATACCCTCCGGTGAAGTTTGTCTTCGCCGACCCCGACCGCATGGGCGTGACGCTCGACTCCATCGTTTCCGGCGGCTCAATCATCTCCGGAGGACGCGTCAAATGTTCCGTGCTGGGTTACGACGTGCGGGTCAACAGCTACGTAGAAGTCGAAACCTCGATCATCTTCAACCATGTGAATATCGGGCGGCACTCGCGCATCCGAAACGCGATCATCGACCGGCACGTCAATCTCCCCGAGCACACGGAGATCGGCTACGACCTCGAGGCCGACCGGCGGCGCTACCACGTCACCGAAAGCGGCATCGTCGTTGTGGTGCGCGAAGAATCCATGCTCGAAGAGCCAGAATAGAGTCCGTCGCCGTCCGCATCCATGTCGCCCTTGGAAACATGTTTTGGCGCCGCTGCGGCTGCCTACAGCGCGTTTCGGCCCGCCCATCCCCAGCGGCTTTTCGAGCGCATCCTCGAGCGCGTGCCCCCGGAAAACCCTGGCTGCGCGATGGACCTCGGAGCCGGTACCGGGCTCTCGACCCTGCCACTTTGCCAGTGGTTTGCCCGGGTGATCGCAGTCGAACCCGATCCCCGAATGGCCGGGAGGCTCGAGGGCCTGCACAAGAACATTGTCGTCCGCATCTCGACGGCCGAAGAGTGCGTCAAGGAACCTGACAGCGTGGACCTGGTGACCTGCGGCACGGCCTTGTATTGGATGGACGGTCCGCGCGTGCTCGAGAAGGCCAGCTCCTGGCTACTCGCGGCGCACGATCCGAGCCGCCACGGGGTTCGCGGACCTCGAAACGCTCACCCTTCACCACCGGCTGTATCTCAAACCGCACCAGCTCGCAGGCTTCTGTGCCTCCACGTCCTATGGCAACGCCTACCTGCGCAACCTTGCGGACCCCCCTGCCTATCTCCGGGAACTCGAGACCCGCTTCCGGCAAGCACACCCGGGGGCATGATTCCGGTGGATTCCGAGCTAGAGTTGGTCCTCGCCGGCAAGTCTCCGTAGCCTGGCGGCTGGTCTTCCGAGCGCTCCCGCGACCCCTGCGTCTTCCTGGTCGTGAATCTGTGTTCATCGGTCGTCTGAAAGGTTAAAATTCCCGCCGCCACTGATCCGCGGGGGGAGTATGTCCAGGAAGATTGTGCGTGTGCACGGCCGGCAAATCCTCGATTCTCGCGGCAACCCAACCGTTGAAGCCGACGTGGTACTCGAGGGAGGCACGCTGGGCCGCGCCGCGGTGCCTTCGGGCGCCTCGACGGGCGAGCACGAGGCGCTCGAGCTGCGCGACGCCGATCCCTCGCGCTATCTCGGCAAAGGCGTGCTCCGGGCCCTCCAGAATATCCACACAGCGATCGCCAGGGCTGTCGTGGGCATGGATGCCGCTGACCAGCGCGCGCTCGACAGCCGCATGATGGAAGCCGATGGCACGCCGAACAAAGGCAAGCTCGGCGCGAATGCCATCCTGGCGGTTTCGATGGCCGCCGCGCGGGCCGCTGCGGCCGAGCTCGACCAGCCGCTTTATCGATATCTCGCGCGCTATTCGAGTGCTCGAGCGGCGAATACCCTGCCGGTGCCCATGATGAACATCCTGAACGGCGGCTCCCATGCGGACAACTCCGTGGACGTGCAAGAGTTTATGGTCCTGCCCGTGGGCGCAAAGAGTTTCGACGAGGCGCTGCGCATGGGTGTCGAGGTCTTTCACCACCTCAAGGCCGTGCTCCACAAGCGCGGTTATTCGACCGCTGTCGGCGATGAGGGCGGCTTCGCGCCCCAGTTGCGCTCGAACGAGGAGGCCATCGAACGCGTTCTCGAAGCCATCGCCCGGGCGGGCTACAAGCCAGGCGAGCAGGTGGCGATCGCGCTGGACCCTGCCGCCAGCGAGTTCTACGAAAAGTCAAGCGGCCAATACGTCTTCAAGAAATCCGACAAATCCTCCCGCAGCAGCGAGCAGATGGTGGCCTTCTGGGCCGATTGGGTGAGGCAGTTCCCCATCGTCTCCATCGAAGACGGCCTCGCCGAAGACGACTGGGCCGGCTGGAAGCTGCTGACGAAGGAATTGGGCAACAAGCTGCAACTGGTGGGCGACGACCTGTTCGTGACCAACACCGAACGGCTCTCGCGCGGCATCAAGGAGAAAGTCGCCAACGCCATCCTTATCAAGCTCAATCAGATCGGCACCGTCACCGAGACCACCGAAGCCATCGAGATGTCACGGAAAGCGGGATACGCCGCCATTGTCTCCCATCGCTCGGGCGAAACCGAAGACACCTTCATCGCCGATTTTGTTGTGGCCATGGGCACGGGTCAGATCAAGACCGGCTCTGCCTCGCGCACCGACCGCGTCGCCAAGTACAACCAGTTGCTCCGCATCGAGGAGGAGCTAGGCTCGGCCGCCCGCTTCTTGGGAGCAGCGGCGCTCTCCGGAGCTTGCTCCCGGATGTAAGTTGCCTGCCGAACTTGCACAGATAGGACAGTTGCCTTGGACAGTTCTGCCGAACCCCTGTTCCGCAAAGAGAAGACGGGTGCCGCACGGAGGGGATTTCTCGAGGTGCCCAGGGGAATCGGATTCCTTGTATTCTGACGCGCGATGCCGAAGCGACCCAAGCCGATGGTTCTGACGGTGCTGGATGGCTGGGGCTATTCGCCGGAGACGAAGGGCAACGCCATCGCGCTCGCGCGCAAGCCCACCTACGATGAGCTCCTCAAGAGATTCCCCCACTCGCTGGTGCACACCTCCGGCCCCTGGGTCGGCCTACCCGAAGGCCAGATGGGCAATAGCGAGGTCGGCCACCTGAATATGGGCGCCGGACGCATCGTGCACATGGACATCACGCGCCTCGACCGGATGATCGAGAGCGGCGAATTCTTCCGCAACGCCCTACTGCTCAAGGCCATGGCGCGCGGGCGCGAACGGCAGCTGCACCTGCTGGGCTTGCTGAGCGATGGCGGAGTGCACTCCCACATCAACCATCTCTTTGCGCTTTTGCGCATGGCGCGCGAGAACAAAGTCGAGCGCGTGTTCATGCACTGCTTCCTGGACGGCCGCGACACGCCGCCCACCAGCGGCATTGATTACCTGCGGCAGCTCCAGCAAAAGATGCGCGAGTACTCCCTGGGGCGCATCGCCACGGTGGTGGGGCGCTACTACGCCATGGATCGCGACAACCGCTGGGAGCGCATCGAGAAGGCCTATCAGGCCATGGTCCACGGCGAAGCCGAAAACAAGTCGCCGGACCCGATGGAGGCCGTTCGCCGGAGCTACGAGCAGGGTGTCACCGATGAGTTCGTCGCTCCCATCGTGATCACCACGGGCACCCGCGGTGCCGCCGAGCCAGTTGGCCCTGTCCGCGACAACGACGCCATGATCTTCTTCAACTTCCGCGCCGACCGCGCCCGGCAGACCACCCGCGCGCTGGTCGAGCCGGGCTTTGAGGAGTTCGCCGACCCCCAGCGGCCGAAGAACCTCTTCTTCGTGGCCATGACGCAATACGAAAAGACCTGGCCGTGGCTCGCCTACGTCCTCGGCCCGGAAAGGGTGGAGCACATCCTGGCCCAGGTCTTTGCCGAGATGAATTTCAAGAACCTGCGCGTCGCGGAGACGGAGAAGTATGCTCACGTCACCTATTTCTTCAACGGTGGTGTGGAAAAGCCGTTTGCTGGCGAAGAGCGCATCTTGGTGCCCTCGCCCAAAGTCCCCACCTACGACCTGAAGCCGGAGATGAGCGCGGCCGGCATCACCGAAAACGTCGTGAAGGCAATCGAGAAGGGCGACTTCGACGCAATTGTGATGAACTATGCCAATGCCGACATGGTCGGACATTCGGGCAAGCTCGAACCTGCGATCAAGGCCGTGGAAGCTGTGGACCAGGGCCTAGGTCGCATCTTCCAGGCGCTCGGTCCGCAGGGCGGCGGGTGGATCGTTACCGCCGACCATGGCAATGCCGAAACGATGATTGACCCGGTGACCGGCGGCCCGCACACCTTTCACACCACCAACCCCGTGCCTTTCCTTCTGATCACCGAAGACAAGCAAGTGCATCTTCGCGACGGGTCCCTGCAGGACATCGCACCCACGCTGCTGGGCGTTCTCGGCGTGCCGCAGCCTCCGGAAATGACCGGCCGAGACCTTCGCTCCGACAGGCCATGAGTCGTCCCGCGCCATCCGAGACCAAGCTTCTGATCTGCGTCTGGCACCCGTTCACGCTCTGGCGGCCACCGCCGGAAATGGCCGCCCGCGTGCGTGAGCGCTGGCCGGAAATGAGCGTGGTCCACCTCCCTACCTATGACCGCATGCCCGAGGAGCTCGCGGATACTGACATTTTCGTCGGCTACTCGATTCGCGTGCAACAGTTCGCGCGGGCGCGCAAGCTCAAATGGATTCACTCGACCGCCGCCGGCGTGGCACAGTTGATGTACCCCGAACTGCGCTCGAGTGGTGTCGTGGTGACGAACGCGAGCGGCGTCCACACCGTTCCCATGGCCGAGCACATCCTGGGGATGTTGATCGCGCTGGCGCGGCATTTTCCCGACGCGGTTCGCTACCAGCAGGAACGCCGCTGGGCGCAGCAGGAGATCTGGGACAAGCCCTTGCGGCCACGCGAGCTCGCCGGGCAGGTCCTGGCGATCGTGGGCTTTGGAGCCGTCGGCCGTGAACTGGCGCGACGCGTCAAGCCGCTGGGGATGAAAATCTGGGCGGTGACTCGTTCCGGCCGGGCCGATCAAGGGCTTGCCGAGCGCGTGTTCGCGGTCGCGCAGCTCGGGGACGCGCTCTCCCGAGCAGACTTCGTCGTGCTGGCGGCACCCGAAACACGAGAGACGCGCCATCTGATCGGCGCGCGGCAACTCGAGGTGATGAAGCCCTCCGCGTATCTCATCAGCGTGGCGCGCGGGTCGCTGGTGGACGAGCCCGCGCTTGTCGCGGCACTCGAGCGGCGTGCGATCGCTGGCGCAGCGCTCGATGTCGCCGCCGAGGAGCCGCTACCGCCGGAAAGCCCGCTCTGGACGCTCGAAAACGTCTTCATCACGCCGCATATCAGCGCAGCAAGCGAATCACTCTGGGACCGTCAGACGGCGCTGCTGCTCGAAAACCTCGAGCGGTGGTTCAGCGGCCGGGAACTGCTGAATCGCGTGGACCTGACGCGTGGCTATTGAACATGGCCGAGCCGTCACAGCCGGGTTGGACGCGCGTCGTGACGCGCACGGGCCGCTACGAATACCAATTCCAAGGCCGCGTTCCGGCCGTGCGCAAGGGTCAATACGAAGAGGCGAGCGACTACCAGTTCCTGGTGATGGACGAGGAAGGCTGGCTGTACCGCATCCCGGTGCGGCTGACTGCCGGGGCCGAGAACGAAGTCCAGCAAACGGCGCCAGGGGCTGCCGTCTCCCTGGCGGAGGTCCAGCTGCGCGCCGGGCTCGAAAAGTATCGCCCGCGGCAGAATGCGCCCTATGCGGAGCTCGACGGATATTTCGCTGTGGATCAGGCGCGCGCGCGGAAACTCTCGGGCGGCGAATGCTAGTCGGCCACGCCGCCCTTCGGGGCTATGTAACCGTCGCGAGCGTACACAACGTATTTCTGCTTCTTGCCCTTCTGGTCCACGACCACCAGCGGCGCGCCATCGGGGTTGACCAGCTCGACCTTAATCTTGTGGAACTTGCCGTCGCGCGCGCGGCTGCTCGGCGTATAAGCCAGGCTGTACTGATTGCGCAGGCTGGCCGCCACTTCGCGGAAGATGCCCGGCATCTCACCGTCAAAGCGCGGGAACCACGCCCGGCCACCAGTAAGCTGCGCAAAGCTTCGCAGCTGGTTCTCGGCCTGGTAATAACCCACCCGCGAGGCACCGGAATAGTAGCCGCGCGCTTCGTAATACTCAAAAAAGTCCCGGGCCACGCCCACCGCAAAGATGGTCACGTCGGTCTGGTGGAGTCGCTTGAGCGTCTGGTCCAGGGTGTGCTTGCTGAAGGTGTCGTATCCAGACGCCAGGACGAAAATGGATTTCTTGCCCTTGACGTCTTGCAAGCGATCGACGGTGTCATAGATGGCATCGAAGAGATTCGCTTCGCTGAAACCGGGAAACACGAGGTGTGCCAAGGCTGCCCGAACTTCTTGCTTGTCCCGGGTGAAGTCCACTTCGATGCGTGGCTTCAGATCAAAGCTCTCGAGCGCCACCCAGTCCTCTTGCTTGAGTTGGCCGAGAAAATCGTAGGCCGCTTCCCTGGCCCGGTAAGCAAAATACTCGAAGCCCAGCTTGCTGAACTCGATCAAGAGCACGATCGTAATGGGGGCCTCGGTGGGGGCAAAGTTGGTGATCGTTTGTGGGACGCCGTCCTCGAGGATGCGGAAGTTTTCCTTCTTCAAGCCGGTAATGATGTCACCGTTGCTCGTGGTGGCTACCACGTCCACGGTAACCACCGGCACCTCCACCGAGATAGCATACTCACCCTGTTTCTCGGGTTGCTTCTGTTGCTCTTTCTGTTGTTCTTTCGGCGGCTGCGGGGACGGCGCCTGGGCCAGCGCACTCGATTCGCTCGCAGGCACGATCAGAGTGGCAATCAACACGCCTATCAGGAGCGCGCGAAAGACAGTGCATCGCATATTGCCCTCGCCAGGTTTCATGCTGCCACGAAATGCGTCGCCGTTCAAATGGTTGCTCGTTGCGCGGCCTCGCGCTGCGCCGGATTCGAGGGCGCGCGCCACCATGGTAGTATGAAGCGTTTGTGGCACGACAGGTTTCCTCACTAAGCTAAGCCTGGAGGTGTGACGGATGAGATGCCGCCTGGGTTGTTTTCTTCTGCTGGGGGCACTGCTCGGCGCGGCGAGCGCCAGCCCTGCGGGTGCCCAGCAGCCGCCGGGTCCGGACATGGCCAAGATCTCGGAGGAGGCCGTGGGATGGCTCGCCGATCTGATTCGCATCAATACCGTGAATCCTCCCGGCAATGAACTGGCCGCCGCGCAGTACCTGGCCGGCCTTCTCGAGCGCGAAGGCATACACGCCGAGGTGCTCGAGAGCGCCCCGGGGCGCGGTGTCGTGGTTGCGCGGCTGCAATCGAGCGTGGTGCCGGACCCCTCGCGGTCCTTGCTGCTGATGGGTCACCTCGACGTGGTCGGCGTGCAGAAGGAGAAGTGGAGTGTGGATCCGTTCGGCGCGGTCACCAAGGATGGCTACCTCTACGGGCGCGGAGCCCTTGATGACAAAGGGATGGTCATCGCCAACCTGGCCGTGCTGGTGGCTCTCAAGCGCTCAGGCGCGCACTTGAACCGCGACCTCATCTTTCTTGCCGAGGGCGACGAAGAACAGAGCGGCGAATACGGCATCGAGTTCGTCATCAAGAAACACTGGGACAAGATCGCCGCAGGCTTTGCCCTCAACGAGGGTGGCCTGGTGAAGGCCAAGAACGGCAAGGTGGAATACGTGGCCGTCCAGGCCAGCGAGAAGATTCCCGTGAACGTGGAGGTGATTGCGAGCGGACCCTCCGGGCACGGTTCGCTGCCGCGCAAGGATAATCCGGTGGTCCACTTGGCCGCGGCCGTTGCCAAGATTGGCGCCTATGTGGCTCCGGCGCACCCCAACACGATCACGCGGCGTTACTTCGAGGAACTCGCCAAGATCGAAGACCCCGAGCTCGGGAAGTGGATGCGCGCGCTCGACACGCCCGAACGGGCGGAGCATGCCGTGCGTATTCTCTCCGACACCAGCCCAGTCTGGAACTCCATGCTGCGCGATTCCATTGCGCCGACGATCTTGCGCGCCGGCATCCGCTCGAACGTCGTGCCGTCCGAGGCCCGCGCCACGCTGAATATCCGGCTGTTGCCGGGCGATTCGATTGACGCCCTGGTCGGGGAGCTGCGCAAGCTGGTGAACGATCCGCGGGTTCGCTTCGAGATTGAGCCGGCCTTGCGCCAGCCAGCCCCGCCCTCTGCGCTCGAGAGCGAGCTCTACCGGACCATTGCGCGCGTAGGCCCCGCTGTCTTTCCCGGGGCCATCACCGTGCCCTCCATGTCCACCGGCGCGACCGACTCCGCGCAACTCCGTCTGCGAAACGTCCAGGCCTACGGCCTGCTGCCCTTCCCTCTCACCGAAGAAGATGAGCTGCGGATGCACGCCGACAACGAGCGCATCCCCCTGGACGCATTCCGAAAGGGCCTCGACTTTCTCTACCGCGTCGTCGACGAGTTCGCGCGCGCCAGGTAGCCAGGGAACCGTACCCCGGAGCTCATGAACCTCCGCAAGGCAAAAATCATCTGCACGCTGGGCCCCTCGAGCAATTCCGCCGAGATGATCGAGCGCCTTATGCGGGCCGGCATGGACGTGGCGCGGCTGAACTTTTCCCACGGCACCCAGCGCGAGCACGCGCGTACGATTGCGCGGATCCGCGCTGCTTCCGGGCGTCTCAAGAAGCCCATTGCCATTTTGGCGGACTTGCCCGGACCGAAAATCCGCACGGGGGCGCTTGTGCGCGGCCGACCGGTGATGCTCCATGCGGGCCAGCGCTTCACGATTACCACCGCTGACGTGCCGGGGACGAACGCCGTGGTCAGTACCACGTTCAAGCGCCTGCCGCACGAAGTGCACCCAGGCGACCGCATCCTGCTGGCCGATGGCTTGATCGAGCTGCGCGTGCTTGCCGTCCGCGGACCCAGCGTGATCTCGAAGGTGATCAACGGCGGCGAGCTGGGCGAGCACAAGGGCATCAACCTGCCCGGGCTAGGGCTGCGTTTGCCTGCGCTCACACCGAAGGACCGCAAGGACCTGGTCTTCGCCCTCCGCCATGGTGTGGATTACATCGCCATCAGTTTCGTCCGCCGCGCCAAAGACGTTTTGGATGCCAAGGTGGCGATCCGCCGTGCGGGAAAAGACGCGCCGGTGATCGCCAAGGTCGAAAAGCCCGAGGCCATCGAAAATCTGGACGAAATTCTGCGCCAGGCCGACGGCGTCATGGTGGCGCGCGGCGACCTGGGCGTGGAGATGAAACCGGAGACGGTCCCGGTGGTACAGAAAGAGATCATTCGAAAGGCGTGCGAAGCCCGCCGACCAGTCATTACCGCGACGCAGATGCTCGAGTCCATGACCCAGAACCCGCGGCCCACTCGCGCGGAGGCTTCCGACGTAGCCAATGCGATCTTCGATGGCACCGACGTGGTGATGCTCTCCGCGGAAACGGCCGTCGGTCGCTATCCGCTCGAGTCCGTCGAGATGATGGGTCGCATCATTTGCGAAGCCGAGTCTAGCATCACCCAGTTCCCGCGCCCGCCGCGTGCAGCTCCGCTCCACGTCGCCGAAGCCACCAGCGAACTGATTTGTCACGCCTCCGACGAGCTGCCCATGAAAGTGATCGCCGTCTTCACGGAGACCGGCTCGACCGCGCGCCTGGTCTCCAAACACCGGCCGCAGCCGCCCATCATCGCCTTCTCGCCCAGAACCGAAACACGCCGCCGGCTGAGCCTGCTGTGGGGCGTCCTGCCACGCACCATCGCTGTGGTGCGCAATATTGACGAGCTGTCCGCGCTTGCCGAACAGCGCCTGCTTGAGGAGAGGCTCGTCCGGCGCGGCGACGTGGTCGGCATCGTGGCCGGCACACCCTTGGGCATCGGCGGCACCACGAACTTCATGAAGTTCCACGTTGTGGGCGGCTAGCGTTCCCCTGGGTGTCCAGTGGACCGCGCTTAGTTCAGCCAGCGATCGGGGCGAGGGGAGGAATCATCCTTGTGTTGGCGCATGTAGACATCAAATTTACGGCGCAGGCGGCGGCGCTTCCAATCCGAGTACTGGTTGCGCAGGCCGTAGAAAAAGGAGCCCCGGCGCAGGTAGAGATAACCGACCAGCATCCCCCCGAGGTGCGAAATGTGGCTGATGTTGTCGCCCGTCGCGCCGAGCGTGGCGAAAAACTCGATGGCGCCGATGACGGCAACGTAGGCCCGCATCGGCAGCGTCACCGGGAAGGGGATGAGCAGGATTTGTCGGTCAGGAAAGACCATGGCCGCAGCCAGCAGGATGCCGTAGATGGCACCGGACGCCCCAATCGTCGGAATCTCGAGCGCGCGGGAGCTCGGCGAATAGAGCAGCCCCTTCACCGCCACGTTGATGATTCCGGCGCCGATGCCGGTCAGAAAATAGTAGACATAGAAGCGTCGTCGTCCCCAGTAGAGCTCCAGGTCCCGGCCAAACATCCACAGCACGAACATGTTGAGTAATAAATGCAAGAGACTGCCATGCAGGAACAGGTAGGTGAAGAGTTGCCAGATGAAGCCGTGCAACACTGCAAAGGGCACCAACCCTAAGAAATGAATGAAGATCAGTGCGGGCCCCTCTCCGGCGAGGAGTTCGAGCAGCTTCTGAACCAGGAACACGGCTGTGGTGGCTATCAGCAGAACCTTGATCGCGGGAGTCAGCAAGCTGTCCCAATTGAATCGGTAACCGTAAGAGCGCCGAGAATAATCCATGATCCTTAGAGTCTAAGAGTCAGCGAGTCGAAATGTCAAAGGGGAGACCAAACCCGCGTGGAAGACAGTAGGAGTCGAGACGCAGGCAGAATTACTCCAGCTTTTTGCGCGCAAAGAGAAAGAGCGAAAACGCCAGCAGGCCAAACATCCCTACGGCCAAGAGATGGCTCTCGGCGAGACGGCCCAAAACCTTGGGGCCGAACTCAAACAAACCCGCCGGTAGGAAATGGAATTTGAACTCGGGATCTTCGAGCAGCGCAATCAGAATGCCCAATAGACCGAAGACGCCGCCGGCGGCGATCAGGCCGCTGGCATAGAGCGAACCAGGGCTGACTTCGCTCTCGGCGTGTTCGACTTTGCTTTTTCCTCGCTCGGCAAGCCAGCGCACCACCCCGCCAGCAAAAATGGCCATGGTCGTGCCGATGGAAAGATAGGAGCCGACGGCGAAAGCCAGCGAGCGAATCCCCAGCAGTTCGACGGCCAGCACCAGGAACACGCCCAGCAACACCAGACGCCAGGGCAGACGCTGCGTCAGGATGCCGTTGATCACCGTGGCCATAAGGCGCGCTTGCGGTGCGGCGGCTTTCTCGCTGCCGATCCCCTGGACCCACTGGATCTCAATCTGATGCGTGGATGGGTCGTAGAGGTATTTGCCGTCGGGCACGACGCTCGAGCCGATGGCGTTCACCAGCACGTAGGACTTGCCGTTGTGCATGTAATTCCTGTCCTCCACAGCGACACCGGCGGGAAGCTGCTCGATAGAGAGCGCGATCTCGACGGGCTTGTATTGGGCCAAGCCGAGATTCATCAGGATGAGCACGATGCCGATGGAAAGCGTGGCGGCAGTGACCCCGATCATCAGCCCAATCTGCTGGCGGAAAGGCGTGGCGCCCACCAGGTAGCCGGTCTTGAGGTCCTGCGAGGTTGCGCCGGCGTTGGCGGCGGCGATGCAGACCACCCCACCGATGGTCAGGGCCAGGGCGGCAAAGTTGCCTGCTGTCCAGCCAAGGATAAGGAATGTCGCGCAGGTGGCCATCAAGGTGGCAATGGTCATGCCACTGACCGGATTAGCCGAGGTGCCAATCAGGCCGCAGATGCGCGAGGATACGGTAACGAACAAAAAGCCGAAGACGACAACGAAAAGAGCGGCCACGAGGTTGGCGAACAGCCCAGTTTGCGCGCCGGGGATGGGCTTGAAGCTGAGCAGCGCCCACATCATGGTCACAATCGCCAGCGAGCCGATCAAGACAACCTTCATGGAAAGGTCGCGCTCGGTACGGCTGGCCTCGCTGGCCACCTGACCGCGTTGCGCGCGCACGTCCCGGAGGCCTGTGGTAAGCGCGGAGAAGATGGTGGGCATGGTCCTGAGCAAGGTGATGAGCCCGGCGGCAGCCACGGCGCCCGCGCCCATGGGGCGGACGTAGCTGGACCAGAGCTGGTCGGGGGTCATTTGCGGGATGGGCACCGTGCTTGGGTAAAGTGGCGCGGTCGGATTGAGCGAGCCGAAGAACTTGATCGCCGGCATCATGACCAGCCAGGAAAAGACCCCTCCAGCAAAAAGGATCCCCGCGACGCGCGGGCCGATGATGTAACCCACGCCCAGGTATTCCGAAGTGACCGCCGCGCGGAAGGAAGCGCCAGGCAGCCATCGCGGCCGGTATTCCGGCTGGCCGGGCCAGGCCTGTACGATGTTCATCAGCACCGTGTACACCCCGCCCAGCCCCAATCCCCAGAAAACTCGCCCCGCAAACGAGCCGCCCTTGTCGCCGGCCACCAGCACGTCAGCGCAGGCCGTGCCCTCGGGATAGAGCAGGTTGCCATGCTCTTTGACGATCAGTTGCCGCCGCAGCGGGATCATGAAGAGGACGCCAAGCCACCCGCCGATCAGCGCGAGAAGGAAGATGCGCGAATACTCGAGTGGATAACCCAGAAAGATGAGGGCCGGCAGCGTAAAAATGACGCCCGCGGCCACCGACTCACCCGCTGAGCCGGTGGTCTGCACGATGTTGTTCTCGAGGATGGAGGCCTTGCCAAAGGCGCGGAGGATGCTGATGGAGAGCACGGCAATGGGGATGGAGGCGGAAACCGTGAGCCCGGCGCGCAACCCCACGTAAACGGTGACCGCGCCGAACAGGATACCGAAGAGAGCCCCGAAGAGCACGGCACGAAAACTGAATTCCGGAAGAACCGCAGCCGAGTCCAGATAGGGACGGAACTCGCCCGAGGGTGCGGTCGAACTCCACGGTCTCGTTGCCACACATCACCTCCGCCGGGCGTTCCCAGAGATTGGGGGGAACCAGGGCATGGGCACAGCACAAGCGCGGGCAAAGTAGCACCACGGGCGGCGGGCAAGCAAGCAGCAATCAGCTCGACCGCTGCCGCGGGCACAGGAAGACGATCCGGCTGGCTCCCGGGAGGTTCAGGAAGGCACGGCGCAACTCGCGCGGCGCTCGCTCGAAGGCATCGTGCAGGGCCGCAGCGTGCCCGGGTGTGATCGTGAGCTGATAGAGATCCGCGCGGCGGGGATAGGAATAGCCCCGATAAGTGGGCGCCTGCTCCCGCACCCAAGCCACGATGCCGTCCCAGAGGCTTCGCGATCGGAACCACCCCTTGCGCGAGGCCGATGCTCGGGCAATCTCAAGAGAATGCCGCGGCGGCTCGCCGCCGCTCTCGAGCAGCATCACGGTGCATTCCTCGGCACGAAAGGGCCGCGCAGGATCCGCATCAGGAAACTGCTCGAGTTCGCGAGCGAGCTCTTGGGGATCAACCTCGAACCCCTGCCACCAATAGCGATAGAAATGGAAGACGACTGTGCCGGCGCGCAAGATCTGCTGAATGCGGGCGATGTCTTTGCCCGTTACGCCCAGCACCATGTCGATCAGTTCTTGAAAGCGGAACGTCTGCCGCACCACCGGCCGGACACTCAGGTATTCGGCTTCCTCTTCGGTATAGCGAACGGGAATGGTTTCCGGCAGCGGCATGGAGAAAGAATAGCCTCCCAGGCTAAGGGAGAGGAAGAGTCCAAAAATCGAAGAAGGGGAAGGGGAAGTGAGGTTGGCAGGCGGGGCCTTGGTCCTCTACTTGGGATTTTCAAGGCGCTGGCGCACGCGGTCGCTCAGTGCTTTGCCGTCCACGGCCTTACCGGCAAGTAGAGCGCGCGCGGCCTTGATGACCGCGCCCATCTGTTTGGGCGAGTGGGCACCGGTTTCGGCGATGGCCGCTTCGATGGCCTGGGCCATTTCGGCCTCGCTCGGCGCTTCCGGCAGATAGCTCTCGATGATAGCGATCTCCTTGGTCTCTTTGTCAGCTAGGTCTGTACGCCCGCCGCGGGTGAACTGCTCGACGGACTCGCGCCGCTGTTTCACAAGCGTTTGGAGCACCTGGAGCGACTCGGCATCCTCGAGCGGCCGCATCTTTTCGACTTCTTTGTTTTTGAGCGCCGTCTTGATCATGCGCAGCACACTAAGGCGCAGTTCTTCCTTGGTTTTCATTGCCGCGGTGAGCTCTTCTTGGATCCGCTCGATGAGAGCCATGATCTCGGAGAGTGTCGACTATAGCACACGGTCCCGGACGCCGGGCTTTGAATTTGACACCAGCTACGACGCTCACTACCCTGGTGAACCGGCATGAAGATCGTTGTGGCCGACAAGATCAGCGAGCGGGGCCTGGCGCTGCTCCGCGAACGCGACTGGCAGGTGGTCACGCCTCGGACGAGCTCTCTCCCCGCCGAGTTGGCCGACGCCGATGGCCTGGTGGTGCGCAGCGCCACACATGTGACCGAGCAACTCCTCAAGCATGCACCGCGGCTGCGTGTCATCGGGCGGGCCGGCGTGGGTGTGGACAACATTGACCTGGACGCCAGCACGCGCCGTGGCGTGCTGGTCATGAACACGCCCGGCGGCAATGCCATCAGCGTGGCGGAGCACACACTGGCGTTGCTGCTGGCGCTGGCGCGTTCGGTGCCGCAACTGAATGCCGCGATCCACGCCGGCCGCTGGGAGAAGAGCGGAGCCACCGGCATCGAGCTGCGTGGCAAGACACTCGGGCTCATTGGCTTGGGCCGCGTCGGCGGCGAAGTGGCTCCACGGG
>DATFXF010000392.1:0-6600 GCA_035258565.1 Candidatus Acidiferrales bacterium | reverse complement strand
TGATATGTAAGCGTTTCAAAACGTTCCCTTCCGACACAGAAAGGATGATCTACAGCGTGCCCGCGGGGCAAGCAGGGGCGACGCTGGTTGGAGGTGAGAGACAGACAAAGCCACTCAGTAGAACGGCTAAAGGAGGCGCGATTGCCACCAACCGTGGGCAAGGTAAGGTCATGGGGTCTTTAAGAGACCTCATGAACCCAAGGTGACCTGAGCTCGACATGAGAGGGCGGCTTGTATATGGTTTCGCGCAAAGGTCAACTCGAAACCGGAAATTCCTAATGGAGGTAACCGATGAAGCGCATAAGCTTTTTCGCAGTATGTGTGTCTCTATGCCTCTTACTGGCCAGTCAAGCACAGGCACAGAAGAGTGAGGCTAAGCTCATCGCCGAGGCGGAGAGCGCCGCCCCCAAGGCCATCACTAAAGACGCCACGATCCAGACCCCGGACGGCAAGGTGCTGAGAAAGGGGACGAACGGTTGGACCTGCTATCCGGGCTCGAAGGCCATCGGGCCGATGTGCAACCGGGCTCAGTGGGATGCCCTGCTCGCCGCCCTGGCGAAGCGTGAACCGATCAAGATCAAGGAGTTCAGCGTGTCGTACATGCTGGCTGGCGAGGGAGAGGCCATCGGGGTGAGCAACTCCGACCCGTTCGCCACCGACCCTAAGAACGCAGCTGACCACGTCAAAGAAGGGCCGCACCTCATGATCTTGGTGCCGGATCCGAGTATGCTTGAGGGGCTTTCGACGGACACGAAGGACCCTGTCTACGTGATGTGGAAGGGCACTCCGTACGCCCACATCATGGTCAAGGTCGCAGGACTCAAGTAAGGCGTGCGGTCGTAAGAGGAATTTTTCTCGGGTAGGAACTGCGGCTCCGGCACGAGAATGTCCGCCTCGTGCGGGCCATATCCGTGCGGTGAGGTGAGGCTGAATGAACCGCATCGGCGACCAGCTTCCGGAGCCGAATACATCGTTTTCATCAAGCTGCTGAGGCTGATCCGCGCCGAGAAGGGGAAGCATTCACCAGCCACAGAGGGGCCATTGCTCTCCCCTTGCCGGGATCGCTCGCCTTCGCCTTGTTGATCAAGCGAGGCCCAGCAGCTGGAGGAAATTTTCCTTGCTTCGGCCGCGAAATCCCCTTGCGACTCCTTAACCTGTAGGTACGCGGCTACAGCCCCTTTATTGTCCAATTCGAATGTCACCAACTATACCGGCCCGCGTCTTCGGGCGATGCATTTCGCATGCGTCGGGCTCCTGCCAAAAGGGTTCCCTTTAGGTACGAATCAGCGGAGAATTCGGCAAATCTACAAACTAGCTGACCTACAATCGTGCCGAACCACGGGTCGAGTTTCAGCCATGCCTCTGGCGGAGCGCAAGCAACTTTGTGGCCGGCTATCGCTCGGAACCACCGCCGATGCTTGGGCGCGTATCATCACCTTCCTCGCAAGAACACTGAGATAACCTTCCCGCCAAAGGCGCCTAGTGAATGTACTGGAGGCGAGGAAAACACAAGTCATCTCGCAACCCGGTTCCCGATGCATGGATTTATCGCTTCTTTGGATCCGGTTGTTGGGCGCTCTCAGGCTCCAAGGGCTGTACCAAAGAACCAGGCGACAGTGCCGCTGGGGAATCAGGCATCCCTACGCGCATTGCCAGCGCCCACAATGCAGCTGGAACCAGCATGATCAGTCCCGTGCAGGTTGCAGCCGTCCGTGCGGAAACGCCCCAATCGAGGAAGCGCCCGCATACGTAGGCACTGGCCGCGATAGTCAGCATTGCAAATCCGAGTTCCGCGGCGAAGACGCGGCCACGAAAACGATCCTGCGTGTGGAGCTGCAACAGCGTAGTGGAGAAAACCCAGACCGTTGAGCCTCCCATGTGCGCCAGCATGGCACAGGCGGCAGCAATCCAGACGGTACGGCTGCTACCGAGCGATCCGTAGCCAAGGGCGATGACGAGATATCCCAAGAGGATGCCTAGGTGCAGGCGACGATCGCTACGACCTGCCCAACGGGCCGCCACCAGCGGGCCGACGAGCGCGCCCAAACCACGACCGCCAAGCAAGATGCTCATACCAAGCATGGCTCCGCGCGCCGGATCGATGCCGCGCCAATGCACCGCGAACTCGCGCGCCCCCATCACCGTAAAAATCACCCAGCTTGGGCCTACCATCAGTTCCCCCGCTTTGGCAAAAACCGTGGGCAACAGCGTTGGGTGTCTGCGGACATAGCGAATGCCTTCGAGCACCGGAAAAAAGTCCACCAGATCGCGCGCACGAAGCGAAGCACCGGACTCCGCATGCGGCTCAGCAAAGTGCATTCCTCCGATGAGCATTGCCGAGGCCAGGAACGACAGCGCATTGAGAACGAAAACTGCATCTCGCCCAAACAAAGCCGCAACGACGCCGCCCACAGAGGCACCAACCACCAGATTGACCGACCACGTGGCAGAGGAGAGCGTGTTGGCAACGAGCACGTCTCCACGAGCGGCGATATTCGGGATCACCGAACTCCGAGCCGGCTCAAAGAATGCCGCCATGATGGTCTCCACCAGCAGCAACGGATAGACCAGCCAGACCATGGAACGCGAGCGCACCAGCAGCATAGCCAGGACGATGAGGACGCGACCGAGATCCGCCGCAATCATGACGTGCTTGCGACGCAGGCGGTCGTTCACCACGCCTGCTGTCGGCCCGACCAGTGTTTGCGGGAGTACCTGCAGCACCAGGGCCAGTGCGACCGAACTGGCGTGGCCGGTAAATTGCAGCAACAGCGTGTAGATGGAGAGCGTGTAGAACCAATCGCCGATTTCACTGACGATCTGCGCCAGCCACAGCCGGCGGAAGTTGCGGTTTCTGCGCACCAGTCGCGCATATGCCCGCAGCGTAATCGGCTGTGCTCCGCGCTCTGGTTCGGGTTCCATGCGAATGGCAAGGGTAACTGGTAAGCTGCCTCGCAGCCAAGCTGCGCGCGAATTCAGTAAGATTCATGCCGTATGCTCCGAAATTTTGGCGCGGAAGATCAATGTTCCTGTCAGGGTCGTCAGACAAGGCAGGTCTAGTATGCTTTCCTTTCGGCCTTTTCAAAAAGACCGCGTTTCCCGCGGAAAATTGGGGGGACTTTTGTGGGGACCTGAAAGACAACTCGGCACATCTTGAATCATCTCCATACATGTAGCCACATGAACTTAATTCGTTGCGCCCTGGAGGGTTGCAAGGCTTTCTGCCTTCCGTTCAGCATGTTAGCGAAATCGTTGAAAATGGTTTCCTAAACCGCGTGTCGGGAGTTCGAGACTCCCCAGGCCCACCATTCCTCTCAATGACTTAGTTCCCCCTACACCCTATTCTGGAGGAGAATGGCTCCGAGATGGGCACGGGATACCATTCTGCTGCCAAGGCGGTTCACCGCGCGGAAAACGCTTTGCTTCTGTGCTGCGCCCGAAGCCAGCTGGAAGCCGAGGGAATCGAGCAAGTCCGGGGGCTGCTCGGCAGGCAATTAGACTGGACCTATCTATTCGCCGCGGCCAGCTGGCACGGGCTCATGCCACATCTCTATTGGCATCTCAACGCCTGTTGCCCTGGAGCTGTCCCTCCTTCTCGGATGGCTGTCTTAGCCAACTGCTTCCGCGAACATGCCCAGCGAAACTTGTATTTGACCTTGGAGCTCGTCGGTATTCTCGAGCGACTCCAGGCGAATGAGGTTCTCGCCATACCCTATAAAGGGCCCGTCCTGGCGTTTCTGGCGTATGGCGGCCTCGCGCTGCGGGAGTTTAGCGATCTCGATATCCTAGTTCCGCAGCGCGATATCCCGAGGGCATGTAAGCTCGTTGCCAGTCTGGGATACCAACCCCGATTTGAGCCGGCAGCCGCGCATGCGACGTCCAAGGACCGCATCCCAGGTCAATACCTGTTTAGCCGCGACGATGGGAGCAGTGTGGTGGAGCTTCATTCTGAACGCACCCTTCGCTACTTCCCAAGACCACTCGACGTTGACCGTATCTCTGCACGCCTTGAGCCCGTTTCCGTGGGGGGCAAGGAGGTCCACACATTTCCTGCGGAGGATCTGCTTTCTCTTCTCTGCGTGCATGGTGCTAAGCATTTCTGGCAACGGTTGAGCTGGATTTCCGATATCGCGGAACTCCTTCGCAGCCATCCGGGTCTGGACTGGGGACGTACACGAGAACTAGCCCGAGAGTTGGACTGCGAGCGCATGCTCTTCCTGGGGCTGTATCTGGCGAGGGACCTCCTAGGAGCAAATCTTTCTGAGGAAATACTGGCTGACCAAAGAGAAGAACGCGTACTACATTCGCTCGCTGGGCGGGTTTGCGCGAAGCTTTTCTGGAATCCCGCTACTGAGCCTGGGGTGATAGAGCGTTGCGGGTTCCGCATCCGCATGAGAGAACGCCTCTGGGATGGTCTTCGATACTCGTTGCGCATGGCTGTGACACCGACGGAAGAAGACTGGGCACTGCTGCCCCTACCGGACCGGCTCAATTCGCTTTACTATGTGATTCGACCGCTGCGCCTTCTGAAGAAGTATGGAATGTCCCTCGGGCGGCGGTCTCGGCCCAAGAATATGGTGGGCAGCACCGGCTCCTAGATTCACCTCCGCAATTTTGACATGGCACACTGGCTGCCCGAGAGAATCACAAAGCTTTGCCATTGGAGTCGTACTCCTTTCTCAATCTCCGGCAAATTGGGGGAGGCTCTACAAGCCATCGGCGGAGTCCTCCGCCATGTCGCGCGCCTGACCGCTGAATTCTGCCCGAGCGGCGCAGGCTGCTGACCCGGCAGAGTAGGATGGCGATCACCACACTCAAATGGTTCATCTCGCCGCGATGCGTCGCGTGAACTGGGCTAGAATCTTGCTGCTTCTGGTGCTTGGGGTCGCGCTTTTGGCATCCAACCGCTGGTTCACCTTCATTGACGATGAGGTGTGGATCCTGGATGCAGCGGCGAAACCCTTGGCGGAAACAATCCGCGCCTACACCTCCGGAAGCGGCGAACATGAGCACCCGCCGCTATTCGATTTGCTCTTGCACGGATGGTTGAAGCTGACCGGCGGACCCCTCGCCCTTTTGAGGCTTCCTTCGATTGCCTTCTACGTGCTTGGTCTTTGTCTTTTGGTGCGCGCCGCCGCGGACTGGGGCGGCGAGGCTGGCGCAAAGGCCATGCTCTGGATTGGTGTTTTCTGGCCTTACGGATTCCATTTCGGGCGACTGGCGGCGTGGTATTCGCTTGCATTCTTGCTCGTTGGGCTGGTGACGCTGGCCTACATACGGTTCTGCGCATCGCCCACGCTGGCACGCACTGCGGTCCTGTTTGCCGCCAGTTTGGCCCTGGTTTACACCAACTACTTTGGCTGGGCGCTGCTAGCCTGCTTGCTCCTGGATTTCGCCAGGGCACATCGCAGCGATTTCGTGCGGTTTCGCTGGAGGCTAGTAGCGGGCGCGTCTCTGCTCGTGGGTGCATATGCGCCGCTCTGGCCGGCTCTGCTTGCAACTTCGAGTCAGAGGCTTCGGCGACCCTGGTCTCTGCTAGGCGCGGTATTGTATGCCGGACAAGCGGGATACGCGGCACTGGTGAGCGAGTCCGTGGCCCCGTGGTTTTGGTGGCTGAGCGCGCCAGCCTGCGTGGCCGTGGCGCTGTGCGTCCTATTGACTGTGCTTCGCGCGCCCACGCCGGCTCGCCGGTTTCTGTTCTATTTCTTCTTCTTGTTCGTCGCTTTGGCCGCGCTCGGTTTGCTGACGACCAAGCGGCTCATGCTGATTGCGCCGTGGCTCTTGCTGGCGATCGCCCTGACAGCCACTGCGCGGCGCGGCCCTGTTCGACGAATGGTTGCTGCCGCGCTGGTTTTGATCTTTGTAATCGGGTGGTTTGGGATCGTGACGCGACGGTTCTATGCGGCCCCGCGCTTCATTGAGCCCTGGCAAGAAGTGGCTGAGCAGGCCGCAGAGGTCGTGCACGAAGGGGGTATCACCATCAGCAATCACCCTTCCTTCTTTCTCTACCTGACGTATGCCCTTCGAGGCTCGGAGCAGGTCCCCAGGCGAGGTTTTGCCGGTATCTTGGGTTCCTCGGTCGAACACCCTCAGGTCTTCGACGCCGACCGCTGGGTCGAGACGCGTCGTCCGGTTCGTGCGATGGTGTTTCTGGCGAAAGGCGTGCCAGCCGGTTCGCCAAATGGCCCCCTACAAGAGGCCGAGCATTGGCTCGACGCGCGCTGCAACCTGCACAGCGACCGTAGGCTGCTCCGCGACCCCGGCTATGAGCTCAAGCAGCGCTTTTTCCCGGAACTGGGGCAGATGCCCTGGCGCATCTTGGTCCGCGAGTACACCTGTGCCGACGCCCGCTGACGGGGTTTGCTCGGTGGCGTCTGACGCGCGCCTGAAAATGGGCCAATGGGATTCCCGCGCGAAGAGCGATTCTGGCTCGTCCTGTGCGTCCGCCCTGATTTACCCTGGTTGGCGGATTGAGACGTATCGTTCAGCCGGCGGCAGGTTGGCGAGAGCTCTTGCCAGAGCTATTGTGCTCACTCGCACGAGAGGCGACTGAGCCTCGTGCGTCCTTCTAGTCAGTATGCTTCAATCAGTGCTTGCGCT
>DATFXF010000391.1:0-4991 GCA_035258565.1 Candidatus Acidiferrales bacterium | reverse complement strand
CCCTGCCGGGACTCTGAAACCGCTTGTCCACGTTTACCCGGCAGTTCCTGCCGGGCTATTTTCAGGCCGCCCCTGGCGGGGCTGGATCGATCATTGGGGTGCGGTAGTGCAACAAAACTCTTTGTTGAGTTATTCAAATTTGTTCTCTCTTAGTCCATAGCCGACATACCAACAAGAGATTGTATTGGGCGAACTTGAAGTTCTTTTCCTAAGAGCTGTGCGCCTACCGCGAGGGTCATCAGCCCATTATGGATCCCTCGCTGCGCTTCGGGATTTCAGGAAAAGCGCCTCCGCGCCTCCGTGGTGGATTGTTTCTTCGCCGAGAGCTGAAAGTACCTCCGAGCCCGCCCCACATCTCTCCCGATCTGCTCTTTCAATGCCTCTACTGACGGAAACTTGATCTCCGGCCGCCGCCACTGGAGAAACGATATCTCGACCTCGGTCTGCGCGGTTACTTCAATAGGATGGAAGCCCAGGAGATGCGTTTCGATTGCGAACAGGTCTTCGCCAAAGGTCGGGCGTTTGCCGATGTTGGTGACGGAATCAAACGTCTCTCGGTCCACGCGGGTGCGGGTAATGTAAACGCCATCGCCGGGCGCCAGTTCGTCGTAACGGCTGAGGTTGATGGTGGGCACCGTGTACTTGTGACCATAGCCTCGCCCGCGTCCGGGTGTCGCGGTAATGGAGAACACACGGCCGAGCAGATGACGCGCGCGGCTCACCTTTCCTGCCGCCAGCAGCTCGCGAATGTGACTGCTTGAAACCGGGCTGCCGCGCAGCATCATCACGGGATAGGACTTTACCTCGAAGCCGAATTCTCGTCCGAGCTCGGCCAGCCGGCCGGTTGTCCCCTGAGCTTTGTGGCCGAAATGAAAATTCTCTCCTTCGTGGACTTCCACAGCGTGCAGCCTGCCGGCGAGGATGTTGCGAGCGAACTCAGCCGCAGTGGTCATGGAGAAGTCCCGCGTGAAGGGAATAACCAGGAGCGCGTCCAATCCGCATTCTGCCAGGTGGGCCTCTTTACGCGGCTGCGGCGTGATCAGCTTGGGAGCGACGTCCGGCCTCAAGATTCGCACAGGATGGGGATCGAAGGTCACTCCGACTGCCTTTGCGCCAATCGCCCGGGCGCGCTGCACCACCTCCTTCAAGACTTGCTTGTGCCCGCAGTGGACGCCATCAAAGTTGCCCACGCTGATCACAGTCGGGCCAAGATCGGTGGGGATTTCTTCGACCGCGCGAAAGATCCTCATGCGATTTCAAACTCCAGCTTCAGGCCGTCATGAGCCAGGCGAACGTGGTCCGGGAAAGTCTTGTTGGTTTCTTCGTGGGGCAGGTCATGGGAGATGTGGGTGAAGAAAGCTCGCCTGGGCCTGAGCTCTTCCACCAGGCGCAGGGAATTGGCGACCGTCGAGTGCGTGGGGTGAGGGCGGTGCCGGAGCGCATCGAGAAACAGGACGTCCAGGTCGCGTAGGCGATCCATGGAGTGGGGCGGGATCTCGCTGAAGTCGGTCAGGTAGGCGGCGGAGCCAAAGCGAAAACCATGGATGGTGGCCTCGCCATGGCGCAGTTCGACCGGCTCAAACGTCGCCCCGAACAGCTCCAGAGAACCGTTGATGCGGTGCATCTCAACCCGGGCGATGCCGCCGTACTTGTAGGTTGCGTCAAAGATGTAGCGAAAAACACTCTGCAGCGCCTCGGCCGTACTGTCGTGGGCGTAAAGAGGAATTTTCTGCGGGCTGCGAAAGCTCAGGGGGCGCACGTCATCGAGCCCCAGGATGTGATCGGCGTGGGCGTGGGTGTAGATGATGGCGTCGATGTGAGTGATGTTCTCGCGAATGGCCTGCTCGCGAAAGTCGGGTGTGGTATCGATGAGGACGCACTTCCCCTCGTACTCCACCATGATCGAAGGCCGGGTGCGCCGGTCGCGCGGGTCCGGGGAGTGACACACGGCACAAGTGCAGCCAATGGTAGGCACACCCATGGAGGTGCCGCTACCCAGGACGGTAAGAGAAGCCTTCATTTCTTGTCGGGGCCCGGGCCGGCCGGAGATTTAACCGCTGCCGTGGCCAGGGCGTTCGTGATCTCGATCCACGCCATCCGCAACTCAAACAGCACGTTTTGCAGAAGAGTCTGCTCGCGATCGTTCAAGTTGCCCTTGGTCTTTTCCTGCAGGATGTTAAGAGAGTCGATGGTTTGCCTGGCTCCCATAATGTCGACGGCGGGCGGATCCCCTTCCTGGCGGATGGCGCCCAGCTGCAGCAGCGCGGTCATGTAGAACGATTCGACCAGCCGTTCGAAGGTCATCTCCGGCAGGCTTTCCCGCCGGCTGCCGGATTTCCCCATCACCTCTTCCAGCTTCTTGCCCGAAGCGCGATAGGCCTCCCGCTGTTCCTGCTGTTCCGCCGCTGTGGGTGGAGGCGGCATCTCCTCGGGCTCCGCGGGACCCGCTGGCTCGTTTTTCGCCTGGGCTGCGGCAGCCGCTTGTTCCGGGGCAGGAGCCGCGGCCGGTGCGGAAGGCGTGGGCGAGGTTTCTTCCTCGGCCACGGGAGCATCGGGACGAGCTTCCCCTTCGGCGCCAAACCGCCGCCGATCGCTTACCACAAAGTCTTGTTTCTTCTCAGCCATACTTCCTCAATACCTCAAACCTTAGCTGCATTGCAAATGGCCGTGGTGGGTCAAATTGACCCACTACGGTGTATCAGACGACGAGATGCAATAATTCGACCTGCACTGCTACCCGAACGGCAGTTCCACGACCTTCGCCCGGCTTCCCCCCAACTCGATCTGCGGTCCTGCATCTGCGGCTTCGCGACGAACGTAGCCCAACCCAACGTTCCTGTCACCCGTGCTCAGCGGAACGGTGGCGGCGCTGGTGACCTCGGCCACTGTCCGCCCTTGCGCCTCATGCTTGCCCAATGCCTGGGGACCATCCTCAAACTCGAACCCCACGAATCTTCGATGCACTTGGCCGCGCGAACGAATGCGTTCCACGATCTCCTGGCCAATGTAGCATCCCTTGGTGAAGTTCAGAGCCTGGGTCTGGCCGGTCTCTTGCGGGAGGTCGCGATCACGTATGTCCTGTCCGTACTGAGGAATGCCATGCAGGATCCGCCACCACTCCAGCGCCTGAACGCCGACGTTCTGCGCGCCTGGGAAACGACCGCCGAAAAAGCCGCCCTGGCCTTCGTCTTCGGGCACGGTAACCCATACTTCGTACCAGCCCGGCTTGTTCTCCGGGCCACGTGCGACCATAACGTTCAAGCTGTTAACCGCGAATTCGCGAATTTCGAGCGGCTCCATACCCCTTACGTCTATCCCGGCTGCGGCCATCGATTCCTCCGCCTTGGGGCCACAGAGTCCCGCGGCGAAGATCGGAGCTTCGGCCATCTCAACTTTGTCCATGATGATGTACCGTTTCATGGCGGTGAGCAGCGGTTCCACCTGGGTGCTGTCGGTATCGAGCAGCAGCGATTCGCCCCGGTTATAGATATACATGTCGCCCAGAATCCGGCCCTGGGCGTTAAGCACGAAGTTGTAGTTGCCGCGATTGAGCGCCAGGTCACGGACGTTGTTTGTGACCATGTTGTGCAGCCAGCGCGCGCGATCTTTCCCGGTAACCGTGATCTTCGCCCGCCAGGGGAGGTGAAACACGCCACAGCTCTCGTTCAGTGCCGCCAGCTCGGCTGCGGGATCTCCAAAATGGAGTACGGCATCAACCCCGAGATACTGACCCGAGATCATGCGGCCGGTGGCAGAAGGTTGCGATGGATGGAGAGCAGTGTTGCCCATAGGGTGAACATCTGATTATAGCTAACCCGTGCTTGCATCCGCAGACTCTGCGCCGCAGAATGGACCGTATGGCTGGCGAGCGCGATCCCAAAAGCATATGGGTTGGAGCGGAGCGCTATCTCCAGTTAGGGATGACGCTGCCGGCTGCCACGGTCGTGGGATGGCTCCTGGGTGAACTCCTCAAGCGATGGTTGCATTATGACTGGCTGCCCCTGGCTGGCCTGATCCTGGGCATCATTTCCGGATTCACCTACTTCGTCCGTATGGCGCTCTCCGAGGAGTTCAAGGATTGATGGATTCCATCCCCGCCGGAAATCCCCTTGCCAGCGAAGAAGCATTTTACGCCGAGGTCTACCGGCGTCTGGTACGTAATATGGCAGTTCTCGCCGGTGTCGGGACTGGCGCGGCCTGGACGCTCTATCACGCGCCCATGGGGCTAAGCTTTTTTGCCGGCGGCTTGATCGCCATGCTGAACTTCCATTGGCTCAAGCGCACCATCGAAGCCATGGGCGGCCGGCTCCCTGCCAGGAAGCGCGCCGCCTGGGGAGTGGTGCTGCGCTTCCTGCTGCGCTACGTTTTGATAGCTCTCGCCGCCTATGTTATATTTAGAAGTACTACCAATAGTTTGTACGGCTTCTTCGCGGGTTTGTCGTTGCCGGCAGTTGCAATCGTGATCGAAGCTTTGTACCAAACCTACCGCGCCTTGCGCACGGGACTCTAAAAACCCAGGAACCACAAGCGGATGGAAGGACAACTCTGGATTACTGAGCTACTGAACCGCGCCTTCGCCAAGCCGGTGAACGCTGTGCTTCAGGCTCTGCCGCCCGCCTTTCACCCTGCCGATCCTGCCGCCCCGATCAGCAATTACGTAGCGATGGAAATCCTGGTGATCGGCATTCTCTTGCTGCTTTTCCTGGTGATTCGCTCGCGCCTGTCCGTGGACAAGCCGGGCGGCCTGCAGCACCTCACTGAGTTCATGAACGACTTCATTACCAACCAGAGCCGCGAGATCATCGGTGAGCACAGCGAGAGGTTCACACCGTTTCTCAGCGCGTTGTTTCTGTTCGTACTGGCTGGCAATTTGATCGGGCTGATTCCTTCGCTCGAAGCGCCTACCGGCGCCATCCAGATCACGCTGGGTTGCGCGATCGTCGCGTTTTTCTACTACAACATTCAGGGGATCAAGGAGCAGGGACCCATCG
>DATFXF010000390.1:0-16890 GCA_035258565.1 Candidatus Acidiferrales bacterium | reverse complement strand
CCTGCTGGCTCATGCCCCAATCTCCCGCGATGAATTCGCCCTAAGATAGTTTAAGAGGCAGTGCCGTACCAGGCCCCCAAACTGGATTGCGCGATGAGATCGGTGATCGCCCGCTGTTCTAGTGCATCGTCCTTGCGATTCAGCACCACGTCTTTGGAGAGCGCCTCAATCGCCGACACAAGCCGGATGAATACCATTTCCGAATCAACGCCCACCTCTCTAACGGCTCGTGCGTAGTGGTGACACGCCAAGATGAAGTCCTGATGCAGCTTTGGATTCAGCCTCTTTACCGTGTCGAGGAATTCCTTGAAATCGGTAGCGAGGTTCTTATTCGCGCTTTGAAAGAGAGGCGGATGGATTACAGGATTGCATATTACCCGGACGAAGGAATACTCCCTCTTGATAGTCATGCCCAGGCTTGGATTTCCGGGGAGCAGCCTGCTGGAAATGAAATACAACCGGCAACGGAAAAACAGGGACATCAGGGCCAACAACTCTCCCAGTATTCCGTACTTTGAAATAGTAACCTTTTTCATCAGCTTTACGGTTGTAATCACGTGGCCCAAACGAGTTGTAAGTCCACAAACCGTCAACGGATTCCTCGATGCTCATCGGGGCACAGATGATTTGCCCGTTTCCATAGTCGAGCAGGCCGGAAATCCGGCATTCCGAGCCCAGTTCGTATTCGACTGTGTATTGCGGAGACCCGCCCCGGAGAGTACAACAGTGTGGCCAGGCGCATGGGCGTTCGCACATTTCTTCGGAACTCAGGCGCAAAGCTTGACATCGCCTTATAAACAAGCGTAACGTGTCGCGCAGATGAAGCCGGCAGTGGGGCCGCACCCGTCAGTAGTGCCGGCGGGAGGCAGAAATGTTCACCGCGCCGCTAGCCCTTGTGGCTTCCTCAAACTCTGAAGTCCGCGAGACGCTTACGCATATCCTTAGCTGTCATGGGGTAGAGTCGGTGGTTTGTTCCACGGCGGCGGAGGCCGAAGCAATCCTGTTTCGGCAACCCGTCTCTTTGGTGTTTTGCGAGGATCGTCTGCCCGACGGTAGCTTCCGGGATGTTCTCGGCGAGGTAAAGCGCAGCGCAAAGCTGGTCCCAGTCATTGTCGTCTCTCGCCTAGGTGACTGGGACAAGTGCTTAGAAGCACTACGCCTGGGGGTGTATGACTACGTTGCCTTCCCATTCCAACGGGCTGAGGTCGAGTCAATCATCAACCATGCACTAAGCACGCGGTCGGTTCTCGCTTAGCTTCCTTATACGCCGCGGCTTGGCGGAGCGAGGAAAAACCTTTGGGCGCGTGCGGCAGCTCTTGCTCTGCCACTAGCGCCACGACAAATCGTCTCGGGAACTTTTGGCTCGAAGACCACTAGCCCAACCCGAATTTGTCCAAGCTGTGAGCGCGGGCCAGGCAAGTCAGCCTAATCTTTCTTCTTGCCGATCCGCCAGGCAAGCTGGAAGCGTTCCCGGCATGTGGGGCAGACTGCGACAACAAAGGCCACGGCAATGATATGACTCGGAATCAGAGCTAGCTGGGGAATGAGCGGCACTGGGAAGCGATGCGGAAAATGAACTGCGGCCACCCGTCTGCAAGTGGAACGGGGGAACCGCCAGGACCGCGGGCGGTTCCCCTTGTTCAGAGTCGTTAAGCCCTTCAGGGGTTATTCTTTGTGGCCCTCGGCCTTGTGCTTGCCCTTTCTAAACCAGCCCTTATGTTTGTGTTTGCCGTTGTGCTTCTTATCCTTGCTTTCGGCTTTTTCCACACCTGGGGCGACCGTGCCCTTGTTCTCAAGCTGAACCTCTTCAGCACGCTCTTTACCGTGCGGCTCGTTGGCGCCATTGTTGCCGCGTCTCTTCTGCGCGGCAGCCGGCAGGACCAACATGACAGCGACTACAGACGCTATGCAAAAACACGTCAGTTTCCTCAAGGAGGCCTCCTCGAACCGTGTGCCCTTAAACATACTTGGGCATGCGGATTCCTGCCCATCTGGAGCAGGTCTTGTTCCGGGGGGTAATCACCTCTGTCTCTGGAACTTAACCATCTGCCCCCGCTCACCAGGGTGCTTGACGATGTTCCAAAACGTAACCACGCCGGCCAAGGTTTACCCATCTTTTGGGGCCAGGTGCGGCGACATGAAGCGGAGTCGAGACTCTCCCATCGGCATCGAAGGCGTAGACGCTGAATGTCTGTGGATTGACGTTGGCTGGGGTGAGGATGGCCTCATTGAGGTTCTGAGCCCGTCCATGCGTTATCGTTGTGGTAGGTATAGGTAAAGGTACCCGGATACGTTAGAACTCCGGTGCCGGAGAGACTCAGCGTCTGTGGACTGCCGGCCGCATCATCAGTGATCGAAAGCGTCCCCGTCCGGGTCCCTGTGGTTGTGGGTGTGAAGGTTACGCTGATGGTGCAACTCGAGCTGGGGGCCAATGAGGTCCCGTAAGTGTTCGTCTGGGCATAGTCGCCGATTGTGGCGATACTGCTGATGCTCAGGGTGGCGGCGTTGTTGTTGCTCAGGATTGTGGTCTGTGCGGCGCTGGCGGCCAAAGTTCAGGCTGGCAGTGGAAACGATGACATGGGAGGCCGGGGCGATGGTGACTGTGTAGCTCCTGGTGGCGGTCTGTGGGGTAGCGGCAGAGTCTTGCACCTGCGCAGTGAAGCTGAACTGGTCGGCCGTGGTGGGGGTGCCCGAGAGCCCTTTCAGGTCCTGGCCTTGCTGTTGGAGCGTCCTGGTGAGGTGGTCACGCGAGAAGAACTGCGCCAGAAGCTTTGGCCCGCGGACACTTTCGTGGACTTCGATGTCGGCCTCAACACAGCCATCAAGAGGCTGCGCGACGCTTTGAGCGACACGGCCGAAAGCCCGCGCTACGTCGAGACGCTTCCCCGCCGAGGCTATCGCTTCATTGCTTCCGTCGAGGATGCCACTCCAGTGGTCGCGCCTGGCGCCCTGCCAAGCAACGGCGCGCCGCAAGCCGAGGCAGCCTCGATCGCCAAGCCCGCAGAAGATGCGCCGACAGTCGCCGAAGCCGGACTTCGCCCGAAGCCTCTGGGGCGTCGCTCTCGCAGCGGGCGCCGGCCTCGCGCTGTTGCTCGCGTTGTATTTGCCCAGCCTGCGGCAGCGGGTGCAGGGAAAGACCATTCCTCCCAAGATTCAATCCCTTGCCGTGTCGCCGTTGGAAAACCTCAGCGGCGACCCGGCGCAAGAGTACTTCGCCGATGGTATGACCGATGCCGTCATCACTGACCTAGCGCAGATCAGCGCCCTGCGAGTGATCTCGCGAACGTCGGTGATGCGCTACAAGGGTACCCGCAAACCGCTTCCGGAGATCGTCAAGGAATTGAACGTAGACGGCGTCGTGGAAGGAGCCGGTGGTCCGATTGGCGGAGCGGCACCTTGGGCAAGCACGTATGAACGCAATCTCGGCGATGTGCTCACCTTGCAGAGTGAGGTCGCCCAAGCCATTGCCCATGCAATACAGCTTTAACTGGACCTCTCTGCTGTCCGTCCTTGCGGCCGTATATCAGAACGTTGGCGGACTTCAATCTGTAAGTGTTGGAGGAGTCGAGCGGGAGGAGTTTTCGCCCGCACCAAAAAAGAAACCGTTTCTGGGTCAGACTGAATGAAATCTTGAGGGGAGTATTTCTGTCGGTCTTCTCTCATGCCCCGTCTTCTTCTATGATGCGCTGAGCATGCGCTTCACTTATCTTGCGAAGTTGGGAACATTTTCGAGCTCGCGAGGAATTTGGGGCACCATGCCGTGGGAAGCACGACTGCAATTCTTGGAAGCCGTGTTTTTCACGTCTTCCGGTGTCGGATTCCTACTTGACTTGGCTAATCCGACGCCCGGTCGGACCGCGCACATACTTTTCCTGGTTTTCATGGGTGGTGCGATAGGTGTCGCGTACGGCTTTTGCTTCCTGCGAGCGCCAAAGCTTCTACCGGTCCTGGTAGCTGTGCACGTGGCCTTGGCTCTCGCCGTTCCCCACCTCAGGTTTCTAAGACCTGTCGCTGTAGACTGGGCCCAAGTCGCTAGCACCGCGGCCGGGGCGGATGTAATTGGGTGCCTTGTTGCCATTTTACTCGGCTATGTTCTCTTCGTTCGATTCGTCAGAAGACAAGGTCTGCACTATTTTCGGGTCCAAACGGAAATTGAACTTGCCCAACAAATACACCGCCGCCTGGTACCTCCGATTGCTACGTCTACGTCACAACACGAATTCTATGGGGTGTCAGTTCCCGGTGGGGAAATGGGTGGCGACTTGGTTGATCTGGTGCAAGACGGGAGCCATTGGATTGGCTATCTGGCAGATGTTTCCGGTCACGGCGTACCGTCTGGCGTATTGATGGCTATGGTGAAGAGCGCTGCGCGGATGAGGCTCGTCACCATATCGGGATCGCACGCGTTCCTCGAGAGTTTGAATCGCGTCATCTCTGAATTGACAGCGGCGGATACGTTTGTGACCCTGGCTTACGTGGCGCTTGGGAGCTCCAATGATCTCCATTTCGCGACTGCAGGTCACCTCCCTATTTTGCACTTCCGCAGCGCAACTGGATCGGTCTGCGAACTTTCTACGTCAAATCCACCCATTGGAATCTTCAAAGAGCAGGAGTTCACCACTTCTCGAGTGGAATTCTCAAGCGGTGACATCGCGATTCTCTTGACGGACGGGCTGACCGAAGCCACAAATGACAAGGAGGAAGAGTACGGGCTCGAAAGAGTCAAACAGCAGGTGACACAGCATTCCACGGAGTCTCTGAAGATTATCTGCGAAATACTTCTAGCAGAGGTGAGGAGGTTCGGAAAACAAATGGATGACCAGAGTGTGCTATTGGTGAGACGCTTTTAGATCCCGGTCGGGCTTTGACAGCCATTTTGATTGTCCCGGGGAGACCTTCCTTTCGGAATCAAAAGGGAAACCTTTCGCGCAGGCAGGTCGGCAGGCAGCTTGATTCACCGGGAGTGCGGGATTAGGAGAATCCGGCCCTAGGAAAGGGCTCGGGAAGGTAGAGTGAGCTTGCCGCGCCGCAACCAGTCGGCCGCGCAGCTGACTTCTTGCTGGCCGTGCGGATTCCTTCCACCGAGCACTTCGCGATCCCGAATCCAGCTACGGCTGCACACCTCCATGCGCCTGATACCCGGGCCCTCGAAGCGGCCGTCCCCCGAGTCGGCCGGTGAGTTTGCCCTGGTCCAGCGAAATTACACCGTTGACAAGTACGTATTCGATGCCGATCGACGGGCGGTGGGGATCCTCGAAGGTGGCTACGTCGTTGACTGCCGCTAGATCGAAAACCGTAATATCGGCGAACCCGCCGGTGCGCAACGTGCCTCGGTCCCGCAAACCTACTCGCTGCGCTGGCAGGCTGGTGAATTTCCGGATGGCCTGCTCCAGCGTGAGCAGGCGCTGGTCACGCACATACCGCCCGAGAATGCGTGCAAAGCTGCCGTAAGCGCGCGGGTGCGTCTTCGACTCGTTTAATGGACCTCGGATGTTGACTGCCCCTGCGTCCGTTCCCACGCTAACGAACTGCTGTTGCATTGCATGTTTCACATCGTCTTCGTTCATCGTGAAGTAGACCGCTCCAACGTGGTCCTTGCCGGCAATCACTAGGTCCAACAAGGCATCCAACGGGTCCTTGTGTTCCCCGGCCGCGATCTGTGCGATGGTTTTGCCCTCGTAATGTCTGAGTGAAGGGTCCAGGACAGAAGAAACCAAAATGCCTTGGGGTCCGCCCGTGCCCCGCCACATATTTTCCGTCTTCTCATCACCCCCGGTGAGCTCTTGCCGGATGGCCGTCCGCACCTGCGGATCCTTCAACCGGTTAACAAACTCCTCCGAACCGCCTTCGTGATACTTGGGCGGAATGGTTGCACCGAGTGAGGTGGCCGAGGCGGTGTAGGGATATTGGTCAGCAGTGACATCCGTCCCGGACGCTCGTGCAGCTTCGATGGCGGCAATCACATCGCGCATCTTGCCCCAGTTCTGCCGGCCGCTGACCTTCAGATGCCATATCTCAACAGGTATGTTCGCTTCGCGTCCGATGCGAAATGCCTCCTCGAGCGCTTGCATCTCGCGATCACCCTCGTTCCTGATGTGCGTTGCGTAGATTCCCCCGTACTTGGACGCGACCTTCGCCATCGCAATTAATTCACCGGTCTTAGCGTAAAAGGCGGGGGCGTAGATCAACGATGTGGAGACGCCCATGGCCCCTTGTCGCATAGCCGCATCCACGAGCTGCTCCATGCGTGCCAGCTCTTCCGCCGTCGGTGCGCGGTCGACGCTGCCCAGCACGTACTTTCGTACCTGGGTGGCGCCCACGAACGTGCCCAGGTTAATCCCGGCGCCCTGCCTCTCCAGGCGGCGGAAGTAACCCTCAAGATCGCGCCAGTCCACGGTGAGATGGTAATGCTGGAGAAAATCGCGCCGGTCGGGCAGCGTCCGCTCGTTTTGCGGTGCGATGGATCCACCCTCGCCGGTGATCCCCGTGGTGATTCCCTGCGTTAGCTTGCTGAAGGCTTGATTGTCGATCAGCAGGTTCCACTCGGATTGTTCCAGCATGTCAATAAATCCGGGCGCAACCACCAGTCCTTTAGCATCAATGACACGGCGCGCGGTCGCATTGGCCGGCGCGCGGCCGAGGAGGGTGATGCGGTCTCCGGTCACGCCAACATCCGCACAAATCCAGGGATTGCCGGTTCCGTCCACCACTCGACCCTTGCGGATAAGAATGTCGTATTCCTGTCCCAACCCGCTCAATGGCGCGAGCAGTAGCACCCAAAGCAGCACGATCAATTTGACCATGGTTGCTCCGACTTCGCCGGCCTTGGTATCAAGCACGTGGGTCAGCCGCTCCCGTCTGACAAAGGAAAAGAATTGCATACTAGCAAAGGGAAAGACGCTTCGGGGCAGATTCTCTTCACTCCATCCAAAAGGCAAGGCTATTGGTGCAACCTTGCGCCTCGTCACTGTGCAAGGAGCAGGCAAGATTGGCGGCATAAAGCCGCCCCACAATGTTACTCCCGCTTGTAGACCTGACCTTCTTTCATCACAAACTTTACGGTCTCAAGCACCTGGATGTTCTCGAGCGGGTTCCCCTCGACGGCCACGATGTCGGCGAACTTGCCGGCCTCGATGGTCCCCAGCTCCCTTTCGCGCCCGAGAAGCCGCGCGGCGTTCAGGGTGCCGGCGAGGATGGCGTCCATCGGCTTCATGCCGTGGTGTACGTAAGCGGTAAACTCCTTGGCACTCAGAGCATGCTCGCCTACGCCGGCATCCGTGCCCAGGGCGATTTTCACTCCCATGCGGATGGCCAGATCGACGCTCCTCTTGGCTGTAGGAATGAAGCCTGAGGTCTGAATCTTCTCCACTGCCCAGGGAGGAAGACGCCATTCCTTGTACCGCGCATCGAAGGCATCCACGATCCAAAGCGTAGGGACCAGATAGGTGCCGTGCCGGATCATCATCTGGCACGCTTCCTCATCGAGGTAAATGCCGTGCTCGATGGAATCTACGCCGGCGCGCACCGCGGTCTTGATCCCCTCGTTTCCATGGGCGTGGCTAGCCACCTTGACTCCGAGGCGGTGTGCTTCTTCGATGATGGCCCTCATCTCCTCTTCGGAATATTGCTGAGCGGTGGGCTTATCGCCCCGGGAAAGCGTGCCGCCTGTTGCCATGAACTTGATCTGGTCGGCGCCGTATTTCACCAACTCGCGGACCTTGGCGCGCACCGCTTCGACTCCGTTGGCCACGCCGCTGGGAATGTTCAACTCGACGAAAGGACTGAGGCCGTTGGTAGGATCACCGTGCCCGCCGGTGGCGGAAATGGGGATCGTGGCCACGAACATCCGCGGGCCGGGGAACAGGCCCCGTTCGATGGCGCGCTTCAAAGCCAGGTCGGCGTACTCGTAGGCACCCAGGTCGCGGACCGTAGTGAACCCGGCCAACAGCATGTTCCGCGCATTGACCGCACCCACCAGGGTGAAATCGGCGCCGGTGGCCGACAACCGTTCGAGCCCCCGCGGCCCGGGATCCTCCGAGGTGATGTGCGTGTGCATGTCCGTGAAGCCCGGCAGCACCGTACGGTTGCCGAGGTCGATGACTTCCGCCCCTTGCGGTATGGTCAGGCCGGCGCCGGCGGCGAGGATGCGCTTCCCTTGCACCAGGATCACGGCGCTCGGGACGGGAGCGGCGCCGGTGCCGTCAATGAGCTTTCCGGCGCGTATGGCGGTGATCTTTTCCTGGGCCCGGGCGGCGCCGGCGTTCAGCAGCAGCGATGACAAAACAACCCTGGCGAAGCTTCTTGCCCTTCGGTTCATCGTTTCTCCCATTGGGACGACGAAGGAGTTTCTCGCAAAGGCGCTACGCTTATTCGGGGCCTTCGCCCCGAACGAGTGGCCCCCTGGGGCAGTTGAAAACAAGGTGCTTGCACCACATCGACGACTTTTGTCGATGTCGCTCCTGTAAGCGCCTAGGAGGCAAAGAGCAATTTGTGAGAAACATCAGCGGCGTTGCCCGAAAAGTTGATGAAACAGAACTTCGGCATTGTCGGCAAACGTGGCGCGGAACTGCGGGTATTGCCTGAAATCCGAATATTTCTTCATGTCGATTTGCTGTCGCACCCGCTCGACAGTTGCGCCGGAGCGCGCGAGGCGCTCGACCTCGACGGTGAGGTCAGCCAAGTAGTCGCGGAAGCGGGTGATGGTCTTGCGCGTGCCGACCTCGAAGTGGCCAGCGACGAAATGTTCAGCAGGCAACTCGAGGATGGCGTCGAGAGCGCGAACCCAGTTCCGGGCGCTGCCCTGATCCATGGCGGGCGAGCAGTTGGTGAGATAGAGATCGCCAGTGGCAACGGTGTGCTGCCTGGGGAAGTAGACATAGACATCTCCCAGGGTGTGCGCCGGGCCCGGAGCGATGAGCTCGATGGGATCATCATCCAAATAGACAATCATCTTCTCGACAAAAGTCTGGGCGGCGACGCGAAACGCGGGCTCGGGCGCCGATGGACCGGGGGCCTTGGCCTGGCGCTCGCGCATTTGCTCGATGAATTCCAGGGTGCGTTCGCGTGTGAAGGGTGAGCTAATGACGGTCGCGTCCGGGCCGACGACGCCATTGCCGCCCTGGTGGTCGAGATGGTAGTGCGTCGTGACAATGAACTTGACCGGCAAAGGCGAGATTTTCCGGATTTCTTCGAGGAGCTTCTTGCCTTCGACCGTGTTGAGCCCGGTATCCACGACCAAGATGCCGTGCCGGCCGACGAGAAACGTTGAGTTCGAGCTGTGATCGTTGTCGCTGACATAGGCGTAAAGGTCTGGCGCAAGCTTTTCCACTCGCGGGGCCGCCGCGGCCAAGGCCGGCAAGAACAGCAAGGGGGTCGCGAGGGTGAGCTGCCAGCTCGCCACGGCATGAGCTAACCGAACTCGAAAGGCGCGAATCCCAGCGGCGAGAGCCCCTGGGGAGATCTTGGCGAGGCTCCGTTCGGGTCGAGGTTGAAGCCGCGAACCACAAACGCGCCGGCCATATTTCCCAGGCGCTCTTCGAGCGGCTCTCTCGAGTTCACCTCGCCGACGCGCACTCGTCGGTGTCTTCATTCCGCTCCTAAAAGGTGAGCTTGAGGCCGAACTGAATCAGCCGCGGCCCACCGGAACCGAGGCCCACGTTGTTCTGGGCCACGTCGGGGGTTTGAAATAGAGCTCCGAAGTTTGCCGCTGACTCGACGTTGCTCGGAAGGGCGAAGTTCGGATGGTTCGTCAGGTTGAAGAACTCGGCGCGGAACTGCGTAGTGAAGCGCTCGCCGATGCGAGTGTTCTTGAGGACGGAGAAATCGAAGTTTCGGAAGTTCGGCCCGCGTACGATGTTCCGTCCGGAGTTGCCAAAGGTGAGCAGTTTGTTCAAGCGGAAGGCGTCCGTGTTGAAAAAGCGCTGGACCGTGCGCGGTCCCGAGTTAGGGTCGCCGACCAGATCAGGACGGTCATTGCCTTCGCTGGTCCGGCTGTTGTTCGCGCCGGTCAATACCGAAAAGGGTTGCCCAGTTTGCAGCGTCAGAATGCCTCCGAGTTCCCAGCCGTCCGACAAAACTGCGGGGGAGCCCGGCAAAAGCCTCTTCAAGGGGAGCTGGTAGATGTAGCTGCCGCTGAACCGATGCCGGATGTCGAAATCCGAAAGCCCGCGCTCCCCGGCCCGCGGGTTGAAATTGTTCTGCGGGAAGATCGTCGTGCCGTTCGCCCCGGAGCCGAAAAAGACCGAGGCTGAGTCGATGGACTTCGAGTAGGTGTAGGAGAGCAGGAAGGTCAAACCCGCACCGAACTGCTTGGTCAACTTCGTCTGCAGGCCGTTGTAATTGGAGTTCACCGAACTTTCCGCGGTGAAGATCTTGACGAAGCCGAAGAACGGGACGCGGACGATGGGCGGCTGCAACGCGATATTGTTCTTCAGGAAAGCGATCGCCGGAGGAGGGATTCCGATCAGTTGCATGCGGACATCCACCGGGGGCGTCAGCCTGTCGATATCCGCCTGGGTGATGGCCGGCTGGTTGATCTCGCGGAACCGCGTCAGCTTGGTGCCCTTGGTCCCCACGTAGGCGATCTCGAAAAGCATTTTGCCGGGCAGCTCCTGCTGGATGTCGAAGTTGTAGTGCATCGCGTAGGGCGTACGGAGGTGTTGCTCGGGAACGGTGAGCACCGGGAACGCCGTGGGGCCGAAGGAGTTTGGCCATTGGATGAACGGCGCGGGATTGAAAAAGTTTGGCAGGAAAGGCGGATTCAGCAACACGTTGCCCGGAATGTTCCCAATGATGGTGTCGTAAAAAACGCCGAAGCCCGCGCGGATCACCGTCCTGGCCCGGCGGCCCAGGCTATAGGCCAGTCCGATGCGCGGTGCGAAGTTATTGCGGTCCCCGACGTACAAGCCTTCCACCTCGTCCTGGGTGACAATTCCGGACTGGCGCAAGGCGTTCAAGTCGAACTGGCTGGCGGTCGGAGAGAGGAAAGTCTTGAAGTTCTGCGGATACCAGGTGCTCAGCCGGCCGGTGGCGTCGTGCAAAACCGTGTTCAGCTCGTAGCGCAGGCCGTAATTCAAGATCAGGTTGGGCCGCATCTTGAAGGCGTCCTGAGCAAAGAAGTCGTAGCTGCTCGTGCGGATGCTTCGGTTCGAATCGCCCACAAACTGAAGCGAGCCGGAGGGCCTTCCCTCGGCGAAATCCACCAGCGCGTTGGGAAGCTGCTCGGGGTTCTGGGAGCCGTCGAAGATCACCTGGCCGCTGAAGGCCAGGTCGAAGCGCCGGTTCAACTGGATGCGCCGGATGTCGGCGCCCAACTTCCAGGCATGACGCGCCGTGGTGTAGGAGACATGATCAATCCATTGAAACGTGTTGATCGCGGCTCCGGATGGGTTGTTGATGGTCCCTCCAAGATTGGAGATGCGCCCGCCCCCGGAGACAAAGCCGCCCGAGAAGGTGATGTTGGGGATGTTGCCAAGGTTGAGCTCGTCGTTCGGCCCGTGACCGGTATTGATACCGAAATCCGCGGCCTTCGGGCCAGGCTCGTTGATCGCAAAAAGCTTGGTGCGATTGAACCCGAAGCGGAACTCATTGAGTAGCCGCGGGCCGAAGATCTTTGTGTGGCTCACAGACGCCAGGTTCGATCCGCCCGGCTGGATGACTCCAAAGCCCGGCACGTTGGTGCCGCCCTGGCCGGGAACAAAGGGGAAGAAGTTGTCGATCCGAGACCGGCTGAACCGCGCGGACAAGCTATCGTTGTTCTTGAAGTGATGATCGACCTTCACCAGGCCCTGATCGGTGTCCGTGCTTAACGACGGAGAAGAGACAAAGTTTCCGCTGGGCCCGGAAAGGTTGGGCAGAGGCCACAGATTGAACATCCTGGCGCTCACCGGGTCCAGCTTCACCTGCACCTGCTTGCCACTCGCGTCGGTGAAAATGCCCTGCCGTTCCAGCAGCGTGGGCACGTTGGTGGTGCGGGTGATGGCCGCCCGTCGCCGGAATCCTTCGTAATCGAGGAAGAAGAAAGTGCGGTTCTTGCGGAGCGGGCCGCCCAGCGTGGCGCCGAACTGGTTCAATCGCAGGCCGGGTTTGGGTAAAGCAGAGTTATCGAAGAAATTGCGCGCGTCCAGCTCGCTATTGCGAAGGAACTCGAAGAGCGAGCCATGCAACTCATTGGAGCCCGAGCGAGTCACCAAGTTGATGACGGCCCCGCTGTTGCGCCCGTATTCGGCGGAGAAGTTATTGGTCTGGACCTCGAACTCCTGAATGGAGTCGATCGAGGGAAGCTGGGCGACGGCGCCAGAGAGATAGTTGTTGTTGTCGATGCCGTCCACCATGAAATTGTTGGAATCGGAGCGCTGGCCGTTGGAAGAGAAGTTGGCGACGCCGCCTTCACCGCCCTGCTGGCCCCCTCCGCCGCCCGAGGAGGCCACGCCGGCCTGCAGCCGGGCGAGCTGGGTGAAGTCGCGCCCGTTCAGTGGAAGGTCCACCACCTGGCGATGCTCCACCACACCGCCCAGGTTGGAGGTCTGGGCATTCACCACCTCTACGGCTCCCGTGACCGTCACCACTTGCACCTGCGTGCCCACTTTCATGACCACATCCACTCCCAGCACCTGGTCAACGGCCAGGGTGATGTCGTTCACCACCGCCGTCTGAAAGCCTTGCTTCTCCGCCTTCAACCCATAAGGGCCGAAGGGCAGGGCCGGTATGCGGAAGCTGCCGTTGTCACCGGTGAGGGCGCTTCGCTCGAGGCCCGTGGCTGTGTTGTGAACCGTAATTTTCACGCCGGGCATCACCGCGGCGGTCTCGTCGCGCACCGTGCCCGCGATCGTGCCGGTAATGTTCTGGCTGAAGGCCGGAACGGCCAAGAACACCAGAATCGAGAAAATTGAGCAGAGTTTGGCGGACTGGTCCATCATCGCCTCCTTGGCCGCATCGGATGGCCGGATACTATAGCAGGCTTGCGCACTGCGACAACTGCCTCAGCTAGACTTGCGTGTGGTTTACCGGGCATTGAGCGCCCAGCTTGCGGGAAGAGGTCTGATACTTGGTGTCTATTTCTATAGGGCATCAGGCAGATTCAATGGGACCCAATAGAACTAATACAAAGTGATGAAACTCCTGTATCTATGTGGCTTTCAGAGGACCCGTGGACGCCGAATCCAGTTGCCGGAAGTTCGCTGCGTATGAGTATTGTAAAGCTGCACTTAAGGCATAAACCTGACACTGCGAGCACGTACCGCTGCGGCGCATCAACACTGGGGCAAGCCATACTCGGACCCAGGGATGACTTAAACCTACTACTGCGAAGGCTGTCTAGCTGAACGCGGACTGGTTTGGTAACGTGCCCGCCCCTAGGTGTGGCTACCCTGCAGGCTGCGAAGTGGATCTTCAAGAACTCGTTTCTCAAATGCCCTGCCCGCTTCTGTATCCGGAACCTGGAAGAACCATCGGTCCTGAATTTGGGCGTACATCTCTGCTCCCGCAGCCTTCGCTTCCTGCAAGAAAAGCTCATCGGCTTTGCTGTCGCCAGATTTTCTCGCTTGCATAACAAAGCATTCTATCAGCTATTTGCTGCAGTTTGGGCAGGCAGCCCCGACGATTCCCCTCCTCGACGGCGAGGCCGGACAAGACGAAGATCAGGTGGGGAACGCCCTTGATTCTGCGGCTGGAAACCCATCGCTCGGCTGGAGCGTCAAAGCTGAAGGGTTGTCTTGGCGGGTGATGCGTCAGGAGAAAAATGAGACGGTGTCTTCGAAGTCCGTCTTTTGCCCTTGCTGTGACACTCGGAATCAGGCTCTTGATAGGGCCGGCGGCCGCGCAGGCGGCAGGCGAACCCATTCCGCACGGCACGCTCGAGCTCGTCGCCGAGAACCAATGGATCCGACCGGGGCATGAGTTCAATCTCGGCCTATATTTCCAACTTGAGAAGGGCTGGCACATCTACTGGGTCAATCCCGGCGATTCGGGCGAGCCGCCCCGCGTCACATGGCAGTTGCCGGCAGGGCTCACCCCGGGAGCAGTGGAGTGGCCCACCCCGCGGCGTCTCGGGACATCTGGCATCGTGGATTTCGGTTATGAAGACGCAGTGATGCTGGTCGCGCCTATGCATGCCTCTACCAGCCTGGCGGCGCAGCCGAAACGCTTCGCTGCGGGGGTGAAGGTGCTCGTTTGCCGCGAAATGTGCATCCCAGGCAAGGCGCAGCTCTCCCTCACGCTCCCCGTCAAATCCGAGCCACCGGCGCCGGATACCCGCACTCGCGAGTTGTTTGCCGCCACACGCAAGTCTCTGCCGCGACTGGCACCGGCGAACTGGAGATTCACCGTCAACGAAGTGAAAGACTCCTTCGTCCTCACCGCAAACCTCGGCCACCCGACAACCCAAGCCATCTTCTTTCCGCTTGCTGAGTCACAGATTGATAACGCGGCCCCGCAGAAGCTCCTACCAATGGCCGCTGGCTTCCGGCTGACGCTGCGGAAGTCGGATCGGCTCCTCGAGCCCATCAAGAGGCTGAAGGGCGTGCTCGTGCTTTCCGCCGATCAAGCCTACGTGATCGATGCGCCCGTTGCGCGGTCCGGGGCGGCGAGAAACAACTAAGGAGTTGGAATCTAATCTACCGACACAACGCTTGCAGGAGGGACTACAGAGATGAAGCGGTCGACTCTCTATGTGGCGCTCGTTACGCTGGTGATGTTCGCGGGTCCGCTGTGGATTGCGGCTGCAAAGATCGGCGAACCGGCTCCGGACTTCACCGCCACAGCGAGCAACGGCAAGACCTATCGCCTCTCGGGCTATCGCGGAAAGTTTGTGGTGCTTGAGTGGCACAATAACGGGTGCCCCTACGTGCGGAAGCACTACAACAGCGGCAACATGCAGCGGCTACAAAAGCAATGGACCGCGCGGGGCGTCGTTTGGTTCACGATTATCTCTTCGGCACCGGGCAAACAGGGCTACGTATCCGCGAGCGAAGAGAACGACTATCTGACGAAGATGCAGGCTGCACCGACCGCTGCCCTGCTTGACCCGACCGGCGAGATCGGCCATCTCTACGACGCAAAGACATCTCCGCAGATGGTCGTCATCAATCCGCAGGGTGTCGTGGTTTACGATGGTGCGATTGACGATCGCCCGACGACGGACTTGAGCGACATTCCAGGGGCCGTGAATTACGTTCATCTCGCGCTTGAGCAGGCCATGGCTGGCAAACCAGTCGAGACGCCTGCGACGCGTCCCTATGGCTGTTCGGTGAAGTACTAGGGCTCGACGCACTCGCTCCCATGAATTGCTGAGAGGCCCGTCGGGAGCACCTTGGTACGAGCCAGGGCCAGCGCAGCGACACTCACCCCACCGATCCTCTTTCCGCTAAGTGTTAATCGAGGAGAGGGAGCCCGGCCTGCTCGGGCTTGGAAAGCCTCGAACCTTTCTCGATCTCTCTCCGAGACGCTTTCCGCGATTCAGGTTGGGGAATGCAGGCATGCCTGTTTGACGACACGCGCTATACTCTTTCCTGTCCCTCTATACCTGGGAGAGAGCAAATGGAATCCACTACAGCCGTTCAGCAGTCTCCCCTGCCACAGGCGGTCGTCCTTCAAATGGTGATGGGCGCGCGGGTATCGAAGATCATCTCTGACGTGACTCGGCTCAACGTCCCTGATGTGCTCAAACAGCACGGTTCCATGTCCGCGGCCAAAATGGTCGCCCGTCATGGAATCGACGCTCGGCCGGAATTCCTTGAACGGGCGCTCAGGGCGGGTGCGAGCTTGGGCCTCTTCACCGAGGACGCTGTTGGGGAGTTCGGCCCCACGGAACTGTCGGATGCACTGACCTCAGATTCTCCGGTTTCGGTGAAGAAGTTCGTGGAGTGTTTCGGGGGGAGCTGGTGGAGAGTCTGGACTGGCCTGTACGATGCGATGAGAACCGGCGAGCCGCAAGCCCGAAATCAGGTCGGCATGGAATGGTGGGATTACCTCAAAGCGAATCCGAAGGAGATGGAAGACTTTGGGGAAGCAATGAAGGCAAACAGCCTCAGCTCGATGAACGGTGTACTCGAGCGATGCGACTTCACCGGCACGAAGAAGGTGGTCGACGTTGGGGGAGGATTCGGACACTTGCTCGTTGCCCTGCTCGAGAAGTACCCCGGACTTCAGGGCGCCATGCTAGACGTACCAGACCTGATCCCAATCGCGAAGAAGAGCTTTCCGCAAAACGACCCGGGAATCGCGTCCAGGCTGGAATATATCGGGGGAGACATGTTCGAGTCCGTTCCGCCCGCGCAAGATTATGTAATGAAACACATCATCCATGATTGGGACGACGAGCGGTGCATTCAGCTTCTGCGAAATTGTCATCAAAGCATGGCGGGAGACGGCCGCGTGATCTGTGTTGACGCGGTTCTTCCCCCGATGGGAGACACAGGCGGCACGCCGGCGAAGCTCTTGGAGTGCAACATAATGGTCTTTATCCCTGGCAAGGAAAGAACCAGGGCGCAGTGGGAAGAGCTGTACCGGGCAGCCGGGTTTCGAATTCGGGCCATCACGCCCCTCCAAGACAACTTCGGCACAAGCATCGTAGAGGGTGTGAAAAAATAGTGTCGCGTTAGGGATGGCCCTGAGCCGCATGGCCCACCCAGCCGGCCGGGTTCGGCTGGGACCCTATCGGAAGCAACTGCCGAGGAGGTTCGCTCAATGTCAGTCGTGGGCAGGAAGCGGTCCTGCGGCGGCCCGATTAGGTGGACGAAGCGGCGCTGTCCAGGGGCTCCGGGAAGCCCCTCTCGGTTAGCATCTGTCTGAACCGCGGGTCTTCGTGGAGGCCATCAAACTGCGGCTCATCCCGCAAGTAGACCAATTCGAAGGATCGCTGCTTGAAAGCTTTCTCGAGCATTGCGAGTGACA
>DATFXF010000389.1:0-14792 GCA_035258565.1 Candidatus Acidiferrales bacterium | reverse complement strand
CCCGGGTCGCGCTTTCCACTTGGCCGCCGACGTGAACTGGTAGAGCGGAAAGACTTCGCGGAAAATGCGGGCCACTCCCCCGGGGAATCCTGCGCGCGTGGCTTGCTCGGGCTTCATCCGGCGCCGCACAATCCAGCCCTTGAGCCGCTTCCATTCCTCTGGGCGCAGGGGCCAGCCAGTGTGCTTGGTCCATGCACCCTTCTCAGTCGAATACCAGTAGCTCTCGTATTTTTTTCCCAGGCGCCGTGCCTGCTGCCGGAGCCACGCGCTATGCTCGAGTGCACGCGGAACCGCGGTGCGCGCCAAGCGCGACTCGCGGCCCTGGCCGTAGATCCGGAAGCCGGCGGTGAGCATGTCCGGGGATACGCCTACGTAGAGCTGCCCGTCGTCGCCGTCCTTCACGCGCTGGTCGGAAAACATCAGGTACATCTGCGTGCGGTAGGGCGACTTGTCCCGGGCAAAGCGGATGTCGCGATTGATGCGGGACAGATTCGCGCCGGTCCGGCCACTGACATCGAACTCCGGGTTCAGCCGCCGGACGTCATCGGCCAAGGCGTCCAGCAGCGCGCGGAGCGGCTCGACCACGTGGGCGCGATAGCGCTCGCGGTTCGCGTCCATCCACGCCTTGCGGTTGTTGCGCCCCAGGTCACGGAAAAAACGAAACGTCTGGGGGCTGAAAATAGCAAACTTCCCTCGCATCGCACACCTCGTCCTTCGCCTCCGAAGACCGATAGCACGGTTCCTCACTCCGGTCAATCCGGTATGCTTTGCGGCTCCCGGCGCGGCGCCGCGGCTCGGGAAAGTAGGCAGCTTTGCCGGCCACGGCGCAGAGCCGCTCTACGGTTGGGGCGGAAGCGTCGCCGAACGGGTCGTTCGGCCGAACGGCTCGCCGGACGCCTGGGCGGCATGGTGCGCGGCGAAAACCAAAGGCAAATAGACGAGAGGGCAACCCGTGTCAGTGGCAGCCGCAGGTCTTGGGCGTGCAGCCGCAGCGGCCGGCGGAAGAGCTTGAACCGTCGGGGGAAGCGAACTTGCTGGTGCGGAAGACGGAGGGCTGGAGGGTCTGGCGTTCACTTGCGCACTTCGGACATGCAATGGTCAGTCTCTCGGAGAAGACCACGCGCTCGTAGCGCGTCCCGCATTCTTCGCACAGATACTCATAAATGGGCATTCGCCACTTCCCCTTGACGCACCCTCCAGGAGAGAGATTTCCTAGTCGCCGGCCACCTGCGCGGCTTCGGGTGTTTCCGTCTCCGTCGCACCGCAGGCCTTGCTGTGGCCATGGCCGTTGCCGTTGCCGTTGGCGTTGCTGATGGTGACCGGCGCGGGCCCGCCGCGCGCGGCGGCCCGGATGGACTCTGCCGAGCCGATCTGGACAACGGCTGGCTTGGGCTTCTTCAGCACAAGCTCCTCGTAGATCTCCCGCACCTTGGCCTGCTCCTCGAGCGCCTTCCTTCGGCGCAGGCGGTCCTCTTCCGCGGCGGTCATGGGGATATCGTGCCCCTTGGGCCGCACGCGCGCGGCGTCAGCGGCGTCAATCACGAGCGAATGCTCGTAGTTCTCGAGGTTGACCTTCTTGCCCTTCGCATAGATTTCGTGCTTGCCGTGGGTGCGGTACCATTGCGCGACCGTCGCGTTCTTGTACATGTTCTCGATGATCTTCCGCCAGCCGATGCCCGTGTTGTAAGCGCAGAAGGAGATTTCGCCCTGCTGCGTCGCGTAGGGGATGATGCACATCTCGGTGCGGCGGAAGTCATAGTTGAACAGGTCTTGGAACCACATGCCAGCGATGAAGAGGAAGTTCCAGGGGTCGCTCCGGCGTTTCAGGGCGTCCTCGTAGGTGCGATCGGGGCTCGAGGAGCCGTATTTCTTCTTCGGATCGCCGGTCAAGCCCCAGGACTTGTCGAACTTGACCCACACATCGATCAAGGCCAGACTCTCCGGCGCCTCGAAGGGCTTGTAATTCTTGAGCAGCGCCAGGCCCATCATCAGGTTGGAGAGGAATTTGCCGCGCGCCGCATCGGTTATCTTCTTCACGTCTTCCACCAGCTGCGGCACATCGAGAAAGCGCGGTACCGGCGCCCACTCCTTGGTCTCTTTGTTGATCATCAGCGCGGTGCCGATGCCGCAGTTCGGGTGGCAGCCGCAACTCACCTGGCCCCACGTCGCTTCCGGGCCATGCACCAGGTCCGCAAAGCCCGAAAAGACGCTCACCAGGGAAATCGGGAACCAGTCCCGCGTGGGCTCCACCTTCCCCACCTGTCGCGAGACGTCCCGCGCCAGGTGCGAGAGGGTGTAGCGCTGGCGCAGCCGCCGCTCGGGCGTGATGTCCTCATCGCGGCCGGTGAACGACACCGGCTGAAAAGCCACGAAGGCAATCTTCTTGGGGTTCTGCATGGCGAACTTGACGATCGAGCCGACTTGGTCGTTGTTCACGTTATTGACAATGGTGACCACCAGGATGATCTCGATGCCGGCCTCGTGCATGTTCTCGATGGCGCGCAGCTTGACGTCGAACAGGTTGCCAACCTGGCGGTGGCTGTTCGCGTCATTGCCGATGCCGTCGAATTGCAGGTAGGCGTAGCGTAGCCCGGCCTCGAAGGCTTTTCTCGCGAACTCCTTGCTCTTGGCAAACTCGATCCCGTTGGTGGCCGCCTGCACACTGTTGTAGCCGAGCTTGCGGGCGTAGCGGACAGCGTCCACGAAATAGGGGTGCATGGTGGGCTCGCCGCCCGAGAATTGCACCGACATCTGCCGCCGCGGCTTGATCTTGATGGCGTTGTCGAGGATCTCAGTGATCTCTTCCCAGCTCAACTCATGGACGAAGCCCACTTGATTGGCGTCCATGAAGCAGGGGTCACACATCATGTTGCAGCGGTTGGTGAGATCCACCGTAAGCACGGACCCGCGGCCGTAACGAACCGTGCTCGAGCCGTGCTTGTGCAGGGTCTCGTCGTTGTGCGCGGGGATGTCGCGTCCGGGGAAGTTCTTCTCAATCCAGGCGAGGAACCTCGAGTCGATGGCCATCAGGTCCTCGCAGCGGCCGTGCTTCGGGCAATCCTTGATCATCCAGATTTGGCCGTCGCGTTCGACAATTTGCGCCTTGATTTCGCCGACCTTCTCATGCAGCAGGTCGCGCCAGTCCTTGGCGCCGCTTAAGATGGCCTCGCGCGCTTCCTTGACGCAGCCCGGGCAGAGCGAGTCGGTCCTGCGTGGCCAACCAAGGGTTGGTTTCGTCTTCTCCCATGATTTCAGCAGCGGTTTATCCGACCACTTCGGTGTAAAGGAAGGATTGGGATTATACCTGTTGAAGAACTGAATGGTGTTGAAGGCCACGCCAGCCGTCTTCGAGACGGCAAGGTCCACAATCTTCAAAACCTTCGTGCCTACTCTCCTAGGCATATCCTGGCTCCCTCACTCTCTTGATGGAATTGCTGCCGCGGGTGTTCTTGACGACCGTGCCACCCTGCGGCCACTGCCCCCCCCGAGGAGTGCTACCCGGCACCTTGCCTAACTCTATATCCCAGCCTAGTTTGCTCGATGCTGAGGAGATCGTCTAGGCGTATGCGCCGAAAGGGTAAAACCGGGGAGCGAATGGCGCCGACCGGCACCCAACGGGGAACCTCAAGGTCCGGGCGCCGACCGGCGGGCGCGACCGATAAGTCCAAACAGAAGGAAGACTTGGGGCGGGCGATCGGGATTTCAGTCGTTCAGAACCGGGCGGAGCACGGCAATGGCGAAGTGGGCCAGGTGCGAGGCCCCTTCATCCAACTCGAGCCAACGCACCACGCATTGCTCCTTGAGATACTTGGTCACCCGCGCCTCGTTGATCTCCAGATGCTCCGCCAGCCGCGAGCGGAGCGAGTCATCACCTCTCCGGCGCCTGCCATCCCGCTCCGCACGGAGCAGGTTTGACACGCCAATCCGCAGGGTCTGGCAGTTCTCAACGTAGTAGTACGTTGTCTGGTCAGCGTCAGACAGAATGAAGACGCCCGGGCCGGCAGGCGCCTGATCAGCTTCATCGAGCCGATAGAGGGGACTCGCGATCAAGCGGCGCAACTGGGATTCCAGATGGGCGAGCCGAGAGGCCAGCCCGGGATCGCCAGCGCGACCTCGAGCCTGCGTTATCGCGGTGGGCTCAGCCGCGCTAACCGGCGCACGTTCGCGTTCCACGAATTCCTCACGGCCGCGCCACAAGGCCGGCTCTGGGCTCGGAAGTTCACCGCCCGGGGCAGCTGGCGGCCGCTGAGCCCCTGAGGAAACCTGCACCGGCGTTGGCTCGGCAGTTTGCGGAGAGCGGCGACGCCCGCGGCCTCCACGGCGGCCGCGGCGCCTCCGGCGTGGCCGGTCGGCCCCACCCTGTGCGCCACCGATCGCTTCCCCTGCAAGAGGAACCGCCGCCTCGACAACTTCGGGGGTCTTCTCGACGGCCTCGCTTGAAGAAGAAGAGCCAAGCGACGGGGTCTCCAAGGCAACCGGAGTGGGAAGGATAGCGCCGAGGCGCGTCAAGGCTTCCTCAGCCTTTGTCTTCCACTGCGCGCGGCGAAATCGCTCGGCAGCCGCCCTATACCAGCGCACGGCTTCGTCCGTCTGGCCCGATTTCTCACGCAGCTTCGCTAGCTCGAACGCCACCATGGCATCCCGCGTCTTCTCGTAAAGCGCGGCAAGTTGTCCGGGCGGGTCGGCTCCGGCCTTAGCCTTGCGGATGCGGGCCTGGATTTGTCGCCAGTCTGCCACTTTCGACGATTGTATCAGCGCTTGAGGGCTTGAACTAGAGCAACGAGTGTTCTCCACTCGCCAGGCTGTCCTCGTTTGGTGCAGAATCAAGCGATGCAGGCTGCGGCGGCGACGGCATGGGTGGTCGAACAGGCACTCGCGCTGGGCTTGGACCTCTGCGGGGTGGCTGCGGTCGAAGGCCTCACTGAACTTGAGCGTCTGCCCGAATGGCTCGAGCGCGGCTACGCTGGGGAAATGGCCTATTTGCACGACAAGCGCCGGTGCTCGCCCGGGCGCGTGCTGGAGGGCGCGCGGAGCCTGATTGTCTGCGCGCTCAACTACAACACATCGCTGCCTTACTCGACCCACGTGCCTTGGGAAAGCGAGAGCCCTCCGACGGACTCAGATGCCACCCAGGGACAGGGCGGCCCGCACGGCTGGATCTCGCGCTACGCCTGGGGTGACGACTATCACGACGTGCTCGGCAGGAAGCTCGAGGCGCTCATCACCGCGCTGCGCGAACAGTTCCACGAGCCGTTCGAGGCGCGCGCCTACGTGGATACCGGCCCGATCGTCGAACGCGTGGCGGCGAAGCACGCCGGCCTCGGCTGGCTCGCGAAAAATACCTGCCTGATCAACGAACAGCTCGGCTCCTGGCTCTTCCTCGGCGTGATTCTGACGACGCTCGAGCTCGAGCCCTCGCTCGGACCAGCTGAGGCGCCCCCGCCAGATCTCTGCGGACAATGCCGGCTGTGCATTGACGCCTGCCCCACCGGCGCGATCGTTGAGCCGTACGTGCTCGACGCGCGACGCTGCATCTCTTACCTAACGATTGAACTCCGCGGGAGCATCCCGGTGGAGCTGCGCGAGCCCATGGGTCGCATGGTGTTCGGTTGCGATATCTGCCAGGACGTCTGCCCGTGGAACCGCAAGGCCCCGGTAACGGGCGTTGCCGCGTTCTGGCCGCGAAGGGTTGAGCGCAGGAAGGAAAACCCTTCGGACACTGCGCCGCTCGAAGCGCGGCCTCATCCCGAACCCGCCCCAGCGGGGGAGGAATCTCTCCGAGATGATTCCCTGTTCACGCCAGCACTCGAAGGGCTGGCCTTCCTCAGCGAAGCGGAGTACCGCGAAGCCTTTCGCGCGAGCGCGATCAAGCGGGCGAAATGGCGCGGCCTAGTCCGCAACGCCTCCATCGCTATAGGAAACTGCGGGGTCCCGCCCGGCACGCCCCAGCACACGCGCAGTGTCGCGCTACTCGAGCGCCTGGCTGCCTCCGATGATGCCATGATTGCCGAGCATGCCCGCTGGGCGTTAGCGCGACTCCGCTCCCCCTAACCGCGACGCACGCGACCCTCGGGTTGAGAAGTCTCTCGCGAGAGACTAGAATGCAATCCTGCCGTTAACGGTGGGTAAGCGAGCAACACAATGAGTCAAACGCAACTCAAGCTTCGACCGAACGCCACCCAGGATGCCATGCTCCAGGGTGCGACTTGGAGCATCAAGGGCTTCCGTCACCATACCCCGAACATCAATTCGAACCCAGGAGGTTTCCCGTGGCACATCAGCAACCTACTCTGAAGAAGGAGGGGCCTGTGGCCCACACGCTTCCACCACTCCCGTATGCGCCGGACGCGCTCGAACCTTGGATCGACAAACTGACGATGGAGATCCATCACGACAAGCACCACGGCACCTACGTCAACAACTTGAACAAGGCCCTCGAAGGACAGGCGCAACTCCAGGCCCTGTCACTCGAGGAGCTGCTGGCCAGCCTGGACAAGGTTCCCGAAAATATTCGCGCGGCCGTGCGCAACAACGGCGGGGGCCACTGGAACCATTCCATGTTCTGGAAGATTATGAAGAAGGGCGGCGGTGGCGAGCCCAAAGGTGCGCTGGCAGACGCCATCAAGTCCACGTTCGGTTCCTTGGCGGAGTTCAAGACCAAGTTCACACAAGCGGGGATCACACGCTTCGGCTCAGGCTGGGCCTGGCTGTTCCTCAAGGAAGGCAAGCTGGTCGTGGAGTCCACTCCGAACCAGGACAACCCCATCATGAACGGAGGCAAGCCCGTCATGGGCCTGGACGTCTGGGAGCACGCCTACTATCTGAAATATCAGAACCGCCGCCCGGACTACATCGAAGCCTGGTGGAACATTGTGAACTGGGACGCCATCACAGAAAACTACACTGCGGCGAAGAAGAAGTAGCCGCTTTCCCTCGAGCTTCGACGGCCCGCCCTGACCCGGTTCGGGGCGGGCCGTGCCGCTTCTCGTCGTTCCGGCACAGCCACGCCTTGCCCCTCCAGCCGAGGGAGGAGTCTTTTCGCTGGGCCGTCAGCTTTCGCATACAATGGCGCGCTCGTGAAGCCAGCCGAGCAGCGGATCTGGAGGAGCCATGACACCATATTTTTTCTCAGCCGTGTGCCTGGTCTTGTGGAAGCTGAACGTGCAGTTTCCGCAGGGAATAAGTGATCAGGAACAGATCATCCTGCGCTGGGTCCATTTTGTCGCGGGCATTAGCTGGGTTGGGCTGCTCTATTTCTTCAACCTGGTGAACGTCCCTGTGATGAAGACGCTCGACGGGGCGACCAGAGGAAAAGTTGTTCCCGTACTGATGCCGAAGGCGCTCTGGTGGTTTCGCTGGAGCGCAGTGGTCACGTGGCTCGCGGGCTTTCGCTACTTCATGATCCTAGTCAAGGCAGACGCCGTCAATGCGGGGCATCCCAGCCTGGAGGGCAGATGGCTGGGCATCTGGTTTGTGGCGTGGCTGCTGGCCTTCGCCGTCATCTACACATTGCTGCGACCCGCCAAAGGTGCGCTCAATAACGGCTGGGTGCTCGCCGGACTGGTCGGCTTTGTGGTCGTGGCCACTTCCTGGTTGGTGCTCTCCCTGCTGGGAGTCCCCGGCGTGGGCAACCGCACGCTTTCGATCAGCGTGGGCGGGGGGCTGGGCACGGTGATGTTCCTGAACGTCTGGGGCGTCATTTGGCGCTGCCAGAAGCGGCTCATCGCCTGGACAAGAGCGAACGCCGAAAAAGGAACTCCGATGCCGGCGGAATCGGCCCAGCTCGCACGGCAGGCCTTCCTGGCCTCGCGCGCCAACTTTTGGCTTTCCTTTCCGATGCTGTTTTTCATGGCGGCCTCGGCACACTACCCACTTCTTTCCGGGCAATAACGGCGAGGAAGTCGCTTCAGGAAGTCAGGATGCGCGTCTCAGTAGGAGAGACGAGTTCATAGCGGATGCCGCGCCAGGAGATTTGTCGCGTCAACGCGGCGACCAGCGAGTTCCAAACGTAGAGGAAAGGCACCAGGGCGGCCAGCAGCGTCCAGGCCCAGCCATAGGCCAGCAGTTTTTCTCTCCAGGTAGGCAGGAGCTCGCTCACCGCAACCAGCCGCAAACACCCCTTCCCGGCGGCGAGCAAGGCTACCATGGACAGGAGCATCAGGAAGTGCAGTCCGGGACCACCCCAGAACAACGCCTCCAGGAACAAGACCAGGCCCAGCGACAACGACGCGCAGTAGAGCAGGTGCGAGACGGCTCCGAGCGCCCACAGGCGCGGTGCGTACACGCGCGTGATAATGATTTGCCGGTTGGTGAACCCGATGAGCCCCGCGAAATCAGAGTTGTGAAGCGTGGGCACCAGGCACTCCGGCAGGAAATCAATTCGCCTGCTGGCCTCGCGGAGGGCGCGCGTGAGCGAGTAATCGTCGCTCACCGACCCGCGCCAGAAGCTCCGCGCGCCGACCTCCTCGAACACTTCCCGGCGGATGGCCGTGCCGCCGCCCCAGACGAAATTTCGGTCATGGTCGCCGAGCAGCGTGGCGATGGGCGCGTTCCACGCGGCGGCCAACGCACTCCAAAAGCCACCCTTGTCGGGCAGATACCAGCGAAACGTCGTGGCCGCCCCGAGCCTCCGATCGCCCAGCGGCGCCACCAGGCGCCTGAGCCAGTGGCGACCCGGGAAGCCGTCCGAGTCGGCGAATACGAGGACTTCGAAGTCCGGGGGCAATTGCTCGACCGCCACGCGCAGGTTGTTCACCTTCTCTCCGCAGCCTTCCGGCGGGCCTGCCAGCACGATGTGTGTCGGGCGCTTACTCCCTCGAACCACGCGCCGCACCACTTCGTACGCGGCGTCGTCCGCGCTCGCCAGCGTGAAGAAGACCTCGTAGTAGGGATACTCGAAGGTGGTGAGGGCTGTGAGGTTCTCTTCGAGCCGCACTTCTCTGCCCTTCACCGGACAGATCAGCGCGACGCGCGGCACATAAAAGCCGGGATGGGCCCCGAGCCGCAGCCGCGCCATCCGGAGCCAGCGCACACCCTCCCAGAGCGAGTACGAACCCAGAAGGACTTCGAGCACGATGAGGAGATAAAAGACTTCGTTCATTAGTCCCAACAGGTTCTTCCTCCCGGCTATAATCTACGGCGGCGCAAGACGCCCCTCAGAATGGCGTCGGTGGCTTGCTCGAGCTCGACCAGGAAGGCGGCCGCCGCGGCACGGGCGGCCTCCAGCATGGAAGGGTCGAGCAGCAGGGCACAGCGATCCACAAACGGCCCTTCGGCAGGGTCGGTGGGTTTGCGGCGCTTTTTCACCTTCTGCGTGCGCGCGGAGAGTTGCGCGTAAAGATTGAGGTCGCGGCGGAACTCCTCGGCTTCTTCCGAAGTCCAGCGGGACGCGCGGACGAGCGCGGCGAACAACTCCTGAGCGAAGGTGTCCGCGATTTCCACCTCGGCCGCGCTAGGAAGCGGGCGCCGCGGGGCGAGGTAGCGAGGCAGCTCGGCGTTCACTTGCGCCATCATGGCCAGCAGTGCCTCGCGTCCGAGCGTAGCCAGCAGCTCGCGGTAACGGGCCGGATGGTCCTTTAGGCCGCGGCGGCTGAACTCTGCGACGTAAGAGTCCACGAAACGTGCCACCAGTCCGTCATCACGCACGGCGCCGAGGAGCTTATTGGCTATCTCACCGGCATGGGTCGGGAAGATCTTTTGACGACGGGGCACGCGCTCGATTCTAACAGCGGCCTGCGGGCTCGCCCGACAAAAGGCCCCCCCGAGGTTGCGGTTGAGGAAACCTTTTGGCCCCGCCTGCGTCTGAATAGACAGCACGGTTTGGGTGTGTCACTTCCCCGGGTTCTCGGGGTGCGGTCAATCTGAAATACACGCTGTCGAGCCGTGGGAGCTCCAACTGGGACTGAGCGGCGACGAGCGGCGGAACGGAATTCTCTGCTTTTTTATCTCAGCCGAAGAAGGGAGACCATCATGAGGAACAGATCTCGGGGCCCGTGGCCGGCACTCACGCTGGCTGTCTTGGTCGGACTGGCGCTGGTCGGGGACGCGTTTGGGCAGCATCCCGCGCCGCCAACCAAGGCACAGGCCGCTGCGCCGCAGTCAGAGGCTAAGCCCGAAGAGGCCAAGAAACCCGAAGGCCCCAAGCCCAGCGAAGAAAAGCCGTTTGAGGAAGTTGTGAAGGATATGGAAGTGAAGAAGGGACTCTTTACCTTCTATTACAAGGCTGAAGAAAACAAGCTATTGATGGAACTGCTGCCCGACCAACTCGACAAGATCTTCCTGTTCTCAGGGACGCTCGAGCGTGGCACGGGCGAGCGTGGGCTCTATGCCGCGCAGATGGGTGACAACTTCCCGTTCCTCTTCCACCGCGTGGGCAAGAGCATCCAATGGATCGAGAAGAACTCGAGCTTCACCGCTCAACCGGGCACGCCGGCATCGCGGTACGTGGCGCGGTCTTTCGCGGACGCGATTCTAGGCTCGGCGAAGATCCAAGCAAAACCGCACCCGGAGCGGAAGAGCGTATTGATCGATGTCGCGGAGATGTTCATCAGCGATCTCCCGGGATTCACGCCCTTCCTAAGCCGGGCTTATGAGCCGACCACTTACCGCTTCGACAAGAATAACAGCTCCGTCGGAACCCTCAAGGATCTCCCGGAAAACGCGCTGCTCAACCTGACGCTGCACTACGTGACCGAGAACCCGCGCACGACCTCCGTCGCGCTGGCCGATCCACGCAGCATCCCGATTGGCGTCATCTACGAGTTCTCGACGCTCAAAGAAACAGGCTACAAGCCACGCCTGGGGGACGACCGCGTGGGACAGTTCCTGACCGTCCAGCAGGACTTCACTTCCGATCATCCCGTCTCGCCCTACAACCGCTATATCCACCGCTGGCAACTCGAGAAGGCAGACCCCACGGCGCAGCTCTCCCCGCCGAAGGAGCCCATCGTGTTCTGGCTCGAGAACACGGTTCCAGTGGAGTATCGGGAATGGTTCAAGGAGGGCATCCTGCTTTGGAACAAGGCTTTTGAGCGCGTCGGCATTAAAGACGCCATCGTCGTGAAGCAGCAGCCGGATGACGCCGATTGGGACCCGGCGGATAAGCGGTACAACACGATTCGCTGGTTTGCCGGCGTGGATGCGACTTTTGCCATCGGCCCTTCGCACGCCAACCCCTTCACCGGCCAAATCTACGATGCAGACATCGGCTTCAGCGAGGGCCTTGTCCGCTACACGCGCCGCGATGCGGAGGAGTTCGTGAACCCGGTTGTTCCGGCGGGGTTCGAAGAGGCGTTGCGGCTGACCCGCTGGGGACGCACCCAGCCCTGGCAGTGCGAGTACGTGAACGGGCTCACCGAACAGGGGGCCTTGGCGCTCAGCCTACTCGACGCCCGAGGCATGCTCACGCCGGACGTCGAGCAGAAGCTGATGCGCGAGTTCATCATCGAGGTGACGGCTCACGAGGTGGGCCACACGCTGGGCCTGCGCCACAATTTTCGCGCCAGCACGATTCTGAAAGTCGACGATCTGAACAACGTTCAGAAAACCGAGGAAATGGGCCAGACCAGCTCGGTGATGGATTACAACCCGGTGGTCATCGCCAGCAAGGGTGAGAAGCAGGGGCACTTCCTCACCCCCACGCTGGGACCGTACGACTACTGGGCCATCGAGTACGCATACAAGCCCATCGAGGGTGACGAAAAGGCCGAGCTTGCCAAGATCGCCTCGCGCGCCGCCGACCCGATGTTGCCCTACGCTACCGACGAGGATGCGCGCGGAACCTTCTCACCGCTGGCCATCGACCCACTGGCGAACCAGTACGACCAGTCAAGCGACCCCATCGCGTACTACAGGCAAAGACTCGGGATCGTGAATGAACTGTGGACCTCGATGGAATCTAAGCTGGTTAAGCCCGGCGAGGGCTACCAAGTACTCCGCCGGAGCTTCAATCGCGGCGCAAACGAGTACAACCGCGCCCTGCTCACCTCCTCGAAGTTCATTGGCGGCATCTACCACGTCCGTGACCACGCTGGTGACCCCAACGGCCGCCCGCCCTACACGCCCGTGCCAGCGTCCAAGCAACGCGAGGCGCTCGAATTCCTGCGCACCTACGCGTTTAGCGAAAAGGCTTTCCAGTTACCACCCGGGCTGCTCAACAAGCTCGCCATCGAACGGCAAGAGGGGCTGGACTTCATTAGCTACTTCAACGTCCAGCGCCTCGATTACGCCTGGCACGATGCCGTGCTCAACTTGCAGCGCAATGTTCTGAACCGGCTCTACCATCCCGTTCTGCTCGCCCGCGTGGAAGACAATGAGCTACGTTTCGGGCCCCAGGAGAAGCCGTTTACGATGGCCGATCTATTCAAAGGGCTCGACACCGCGATTTGGTCGGAGCTCGACACGAATCCAGCAAAGATCCCGACCCTGCGCCGCAACCTCCAGCGCGAGCACCTGAAGCAACTGATTCGGCTGACCCTGCGGCCTGCCCCCCCGCAGCCGGGACCTCCTCCCGTCGGCCTAGTGATTCACACACCGCCCGTGCCGCGGCCGCCGGAGGATGCTACAACGCTCGCCCGCGCGAACCTAGTCAGCCTGCAGGCGAAAATACGCGCCGCGCTGGCTGGCGGCAAGGTGACCGATCCCACGACGAAGGCTCACCTGGAAGAGACACAAGCGCGGATCACCGCGACTCTCGGAGCGCAATTGCAGAAGCCGCTTGAGTAGTTCAGGCGCCGCCCATCAATTGAAAAGGGCTGGCGGGGAGACCGCCAGGCCTTTTTCTTTTCGAGGAATGTGTCGCTCAGTGGACCGAATGCGCCGCCACCGGTCGAGAGTCTTCACTCGGACGGTGGCCATGAGCCGTTCGAACTGCTGTGGCATCGCCCGGAGACAGCGCAATATCCAGCGCCTGATCCACGGTGCGCACGAAGTGGAGTTGGATCCCCTCGAGCAGCTGCGGCTGAAGGTCCTGTTTCGCGTTGGGCTCGTTGTCCGCAGGAAGAATGACCTCGTGGATTCCGGCCCGCTTGGCACCCAGCACCTTCTCCTTGATCCCGCCGACTGGAAGCACCACGCCCGAGAGCGAAATCTCCCCGGTCATGGCCACGCGCGGGCGCACGGCCCGGCGGCTCAGCAGGCTCACGAGCGCGGTCACCATTGCCAAGCCCGCCGAGGGCCCGTCCTTCGGTACCGCGCCCGAGGGCACATGGATGTGGATGTCCTGCCGTCGGAAGAAGTCCGGGTCGATGCCGTAGCGCTCGGCGTTCGCCCTCACCCAGGTAAGCGCCGCGGTCATGGACTCCTGCATCACCTCGCCCAGATGGCCGGTCATGGTGAACTGCTTGCCCCCGCGCATGCCGCTAGCCTCGATGAACAGGACGTCGCCGCCCGTTGGGGTCCAAGCCAGGCCCACGGAAACGCCTGGCCGCTTGACGCGCTCTTCGACTTCCTTCTCGGTGCGGAACTTCGGCACGCCCAGCACCTCGCGGACAACCTCAGGCGTGACGACGAGCTTGTCCGTCTTGCCCTCAGCAAGGCGCCGCGCCTGCTTGCGGATCAGCGTGGCAATCTCGCGCTCGAGGTTACGCACGCCGGCTTCGCGCGTGAAGCTGTGGATGATCTCGCGCAGACCTTCGATGGTGAACTCGATCTGTTCGCCCACCTGGACGCCGTGTTCGCCGGCCTGCCTGGGGATCAGGTACTTGGTCGCGATGTGAATCTTCTCCTCCTCGGTGTAGCCGGGGAGCTCGATGATCTCCATGCGGTCGCGCAACGGCTCCGGAATCGGATCGATCCAATTGGCGGTGGCGATGAACAGCACCTTGGAGAGATCGAACGGCACGTCGAGATAGTGGTCCCGGAACGCGACGTTCTGCTCGGGGTCGAGCACCTCCATCAGAGCGGCGGAGGGGTCGCCGCGAAAGTCGCGGCCGAGCTTGTCCACCTCGTCGAGCATGAAGACCGGGTCGTTGGTCTCAGCGCGGCGAATGCCCTGAATGATCTGCCCCGGTAGCGCGCCAATATAGGTGCGCCGGTGGCCGCGGATCTCGGCCTCGTCGTGCATCCCGCCCAGCGAGATGCGCACGAAGTTCCGGCCAAGCGCCCGCGCGATGGACTTCCCGAGCGAGGTCTTCCCCACGCCCGGAGGGCCGAGGAAGCACAGGATGGGCCCCTTCATCCCCGGCTGAAGCTTCTTCACCGCTAGGTAGTCGAGGATGCGCTGCTTCACCTTCTCGAGGTCGTAATGGTCCTCGTCAAGAATGGCCTGGCCCTTCCGGATGTCAATCTCTTCGACACCGGACGATTTCCTCCAGGGCAGAGAGGTCATCCACTCGAGATAGGTGCGCGCGACCATGTATTCCGCCGAGGCCGGCGTCATCTTTTCGAGCCGCTTGAGCTCGCGTTCGCACTCCTTGCGCGCCTCGGCGGGCATGCCGGATTCCTCGAGCTTCTTGCGCAGCTCCGCCGCCTCCGTCTGCGAATCATCCCCGTCGCCCAGCTCCTTCTGAATGGCTTTGAGCTGCTCCCGCAGCAGGTATTCGCGCTGGGTCTGGCTGACCTGTTCCTGCACTTGCTCCTGGATCTTGCTGCGCAGCTCGAGGACCTCGAGTTCCTTGGTGAGCTCGCGGATCAACGTCTCGAGCCGCTTGCGCACGCTCACCGTCTCGAGCAGCTCTTGCCGCACGAGGGTGGAGAGCGTCGGCAACGTCCCGGCGATGAAGTCCGCCAGCCGGCCGGGATCGTCAATGTTCACGACAACGGTCTGCAAATCATCGGAGAGCTGTGGCGAGCGC
>DATFXF010000388.1:0-19570 GCA_035258565.1 Candidatus Acidiferrales bacterium | reverse complement strand
CACCACGCTATCGGTTTTCACGGGGATGTCTGGCCGCACGCCGATGGTGATCTCGATGTGCGACGGGTCTCGGGGGTCGAGCCTGGTGTGCTCGACGCGCCCCACCCGCGGACCGCCGGCATAGCGCACCTCCGCGCCGGGCTCCACGCCCTCGGCGAAGGTGAAGTAAGCGCGATAGGTGTTGGTGGGGCGGCCAAACGCCCCGGACAACGCAAACACCGTGGCCACCAGCAACGCCGCCACAATCAGCACAAACACCCCTACTAATGCTTGTTCTCTTTTGGGTTCCATGGTTCACCTCGCTTCGACCCTTCGAACGCCCGGGGATTCCTAGTGATCCCGCTGCCTGTACTCCTCGGTCAACATCTGTAAGTAGTCGAGCTCCTCGGACACCTCCGGCTCCGGCACACGGTCGAGGAACTGCCGCACCCGGGGGTGCGTGCTCGCCTGCAATTCTTTCCCGGTTCCGATGGCCACAATGCTGCCCTTATCAATCAGCACCATGCGGTCGGCGATCAGGAAGGCGCTCGCTAGTTCGTGCGTCACCACCACGATGGTCATGCGGAACGCCTTTTTCAACTTCAGGATCAGGTTGTCGATGCCGGCGGCAATAATCGGGTCCAGGCCTGCCGAAGGCTCGTCGAAAAAGAGGATTTCGGGGTCCATGGCCAGCGCCCGGGCTACCGCGGCGCGTTTCTTCATTCCCCCGCTGAGCTCCGACGGCATGTAATTCTCAAACCCGGCCAGTCCGACCTGTTCGAGCTTCATGCGCAGAATGATCTCAATCGTGGACTCTTCGAGCTCAGTATGCTCCCGCAAGGGCAGGGCCACGTTTTCGCCGACGCTCATCGAGCCGAACAAGGCACCGCCCTGAAACGACATCCCGATCTTTCGACGAATTTCATCCCTCTCGGCTTCGGAAATCCGGCAAAGGTCTTTGCCCTGCAGCCAGATTTCGCCGCCGCTCGGCCGCTCGAGGCCCACCATCGTGCGCAGCAGCGTGCTCTTGCCCGAGCCCGAGCCTCCGAGAATCACCAGTGTCTCACTCCGGTGCACATCGAAGCTGATGCCGTGCAGCACCTCGCGGTCTCCGTACTTCACGCGGAGTTTGCGCACGGAGATAACGTTGTCATCGGTCTTGCTGTCGCCCGCACTGGTGTTCATCGCCGCGCTTTACTCCGGTGCCAGGAAGTAGAAGATCGCAGTAAAGACCAGGTCCACCGCAATGACCAAGAAAATAGACTTAACCACCGCCGAGGTCGTCGAGCGGCCGACCTCCTCCGCGCCGGCGCCGGTCGAGAAGCCCTCGTGACACCCCACCGCGGTGATCGTGGCGCCGAACATCACGCTCTTGATCAGGCCGGTGTAGATGTCGCGCAGGTAGAGGGCATCGAGCGTGGAACGGATGTAGCCGCCGAAACTGAATCCGGCGTTCGCGACGCCGAATACCGATCCGCCCAAAATGCCCATCAGGTCGGCCCAGGTCGTGAGGCAGGGCAGCATGGTCAACATGGCCAGGAATTTCGGGGTGACCAGGAATTGAACGGGGTTGAGCGCCATGGTCTCGAGCGCATCGATCTCTTCGGTGACTTTCATCGTGCCGATTTCGGCGGCGAAAGCGGAACCGGAGCGGCCGATCACGACGATCGCCGTCATCAGCGGTCCCAGCTCGCGCGTCATGGAGACGGCCACGGCGCTGGTCACGTAGTGCATCGCGCCAAACTTGCGCAGCTCGTAGGCGCCCTGCAAGGCCAGAATCAAACCGATGAAGAAGGAGATCAGCGAGAGGATCGGTAGGGCCTCCACGCCCACGGCCATGGCTTGGTGCACCGCGCGCTCGAGGCGCAGTGCGCGGCCGCGGAAGGGAGCGACAAAGGTGAAATAAGCGGCCCGTGTCCCCAGCTGGGCCAGGCCGCCCAAATAGGCCAGCCCACCCAGGGTGGCACGGCCGATGCGAACGGTGAGCTCCACCATGGCCCTCTCGACCCTCACGCGCGGGGAGGTTCGGCCTAGGAAGCGAGCGCCTGCTCCTCGTTCTCGTACACTTCGAACACGCGGATCAGCCGCGAGAGCTCCAGGACCTCACGCGCCGCCGGGCTAAGTCCATAGAGGATCAGGCGCAGGCCCAGTTCGCGCGACACTTTGAGCCCTTCTACGAGCGAGGCTACACCCGAGCTATCAATATACCGCACCGCCTTCAGGTTGACGACCACCCGAGGGGTGTTTTTCTGTCGCAGGGCTTCGAGAATGACGCGTCGCACCTGGGGCGAATTGTGGAGATCGATGTCGCCCACCAGATCCAGCACGATCGCGTTTACGGACTGGCGCGTGGTGATTTGCAAGGGTGATCCCCCTCGGCGGCGCGCACTTCTGGCATCGGCAGCGCTCGGGCCCAATGCGGGAAGCGCCTTTGTGCCAAAGATTGGCTCGCTTTTCAACTGCTTTCCGGGAGAGTTCCCTGCGCCCCGCGGACTTCGGAAAGGGCGGGGCTAGCTGCGGTTCTCGATGGGGACGTAGGAGCGCTGCCCGTGGCCCAAATAGATCTGGCGTGGCCGGGCGATCTTCTGTTCCGGGTCCAGCAGCATCTCTTCCCACTGGGCAATCCAGCCGGAGGTGCGCGGGATGGCGAAGAGCACCGGGAACATCGTCACCGGGAAGCCCATGGATTGGTAGATCAGCCCGGTGTAGAAGTCCACGTTGGGGTAGAGGCGTCGGCTGACAAAGTAGTCGTCCTGGAGCGCAATGCGCTCGCACTCGAGCGCGATGTCCAGCAGCGGGTTGCGGCCCATGATCTCGAAGACCTGGTCGGCCACGCGCTTGATGATGCGCGCGCGGGGATCGTAGTTCTTATAGATGCGGTGGCCAAAGCCCATCAGCTTGCGCTCGCCGGCTTTGACGCGGTGGATGTAGTCGGGCACGCGCGAGACCGCGCCGATCTCCAGCAGCATGCGCAAGACCTCTTCGTTGGCGCCGCCGTGCAGCGGCCCATAGAGCGCGGCGGTGGCCGCGGCGGTGGCCGAGTAGGGGTCCACGTGCGAACTGCCGACGTTGCGCATGGCATTGGCCGAGCAGTTCTGCTCGTGGTCGGCATGCAGGATGAACAGCACATCGAGCGCGCGCTCGAGCACCGGGTTCGGCCGATACTTTAGCTCGGTGGTTTTGAACAGCATGTTCAGGAAGTTTCCCGTGTAGCTCAGATCGTTGTCGGGATAGGCATAGGGCATGCCCAGGCTATGGCGGTAGGCGAAGGCCGCCAGCGTAGGCATCTTCCCGATCAGCCGCCAGGTTTGCTTGCGGCGTGACTCGGCATTGAAGATATCTTTCGCGTCAGGGTAGAAGGTAGAGAGGGCAGCGATGGTGGAGATCAACATCCCCATGGGATGCGCGTCATAGTGAAAGCCGTCGAGAAACTTCTTGATGCTTTCGTGGATAAAAGTGTGGTGGGTGACGTGATAGGTCCAGTCCTCGAGTTGCGGGCGCGTGGGCAACTCGCCGTGCAGGATCAGATAGGCGGACTCGAGATAGCTGCTCCGCTCCGCTAGCTCTTCGATCGGATAGCCGCGGTAGCGCAGGATGCCTTTATCGCCATCGATGAAAGTGATGCGGCTCTTGCACAGCGCCGTGTTGATGAAGGCCGGGTCGTAGCTCATCATCCCGAAATCTCGGTCCTCGACCTTGATCTGCCGGAGATCCAGCGCACGAATCGTGTCGTGCGTGATGGGCAGCTCGTACTGCTTTCCGGTGCGGTTGTCGATGACGGTGAGCGTATCCCGGCTGGTGCGCGTGGCCTCTTCCCGAATGTCCTGCGGCACTGGTTTCACGGGGTTCATGGCTTGCGCCTCCGGGTCGAACAGCCTAGAACATCAATTTACACCAACTGCCTCGCCCGGTGGGAGAGATATCGCTCGGGCGGCGCCGGGACCGTCTCCAAGGGCCGATTTTCGCATCGAAAGGGAGGGGGCATTTCTGCATCGTTTGTCGAGGTGCAGCATCAAAGGGATGGTGCGGGCGGGCCGACGAACGGCTGGTTCGGTGGCCGGGAGGTGCATGTGATTCAGGTTATTCCTAGCGCGGAGCGCTACCACTTGGAAACCGATTGGCTTTCCACCTACTGGCATTTCTCCTTCGATCATTACTATGACCCCGCAAACGAGTCCTTCGGTCCGCTCAGAGTGTTCAACGACGACGTCATCCGCCCCGGCGGCGGCTTCCCAAAGCACGGCCACCGCGAAATGGAAATCGTCACCTACGTGATCGAGGGGCGGCTCGAGCACCGCGACGATCTGGGTCATGTGGGTGTAATTTCTCCGGGCGAGATCCAGAGAATGAGCGCCGGTACCGGCATCCGCCACTCGGAGTCGAACGCGTCGAAAGAGAAACCGGTGCACCTGATCCAGCTGTGGATTCTACCGGCGGTCGAAGGGCTCGAACCCTCCTGGGAGCAGCAGCGCTTCTCGCTCGAGGATCGGACGGGCAAGCTCCTGCCCATCGCCATTCCTGCCGATGGCACGGGCAGGAAGACCAACGGTACGGTCAAGATCCACCAGAACGCGACGATTTACACCGCGCTCCTGCGTTCCGGCGATTCCGTGGCGCAGTCGCTCGCCGCCGGGCGCCGCGCCTACCTCTTCCTGATCCATGGCGAATTGAAGCTCAATGGCCTGACGCTCAGTGCAGGCGATCAGGCCCGCATCACCGGCGAGCGTTCCTTGCAACTCGCCGCCGGCTCCGCTCCGGCCGATTTCCTGCTCCTCGACCTGCCGTAAAAGGGCTACGCTCGTTGTCTCGGGCAGACCGCGTCGTCAGGTCTCCAGTTTAAAACGCGTCTCGGCCAGGCGATACAGCCGCTGCCAAACGAGCCGGTTTATCATGACCACAACGGAGGCCATGACGATGGTTGCGGCGAGCAGCAAGTGCATCTGACCCCCATCGGTGGCACGGCTGATCGTGGCGCCCAGGCCCGCGGTCGAAAGCGTCTGCCCCTTGAAGTGAAAATACTCGGCGATGATGCTGGCGTTCCAGGCCCCGCCCGAAGCAGTCAGCATCCCGGTCACTAGATACGGAAAAATTCCCGGGAGAATCAGGCGCCGCCAGCGGTCCCAACTGCCAAAGCGAAAGACGGCAGCCGCTTCCTTCAGGTCCGAGGGGATGGCCATGGCGCCGGCGATGACGTTGAACAGGATGTACCACTGCGTTCCGAGCAGCATCAGCACAAGCGAAGCCAGGCCCATGCCGCCGCCCCACCGAATCAGCACCAACAGTACGACGGGAAACAATGCGGTGGCCGGCACCGAAGCGGCAATTTGCACGAGCGGCTGAGCCAGGCGCGCGAGTCGCGGGCTTGAGCCGATGGCCACGCCCGCCGGTATGGTCCACAGCGCACCCAGCAGCAGCGCGGCTTCGACGCGAAGGAACGTGATTCCGGTGCCTCGTGCGAGTTCACGAAGGTCTTGGACGTTCAACCTCGCCAGGACCACGCAGGCGCGCACGGCCGCGTAGCCCAGCCCCACGACAAGCACGAGGCCCAGCGCCGCCCCAAGCCACCGCAGCCCAGCGCGGGGCTTCGCGACCTGGGCCGCTGCTCTGGCTCGCCGCGCGAACGCGAGTGTCAGGCGTTCGCTCGCTGGCTTGGTCAACCTGCGGTAAAAGGCAGCGAAAAGCCCCGAGCGGCGCAGCAGCTCAAGCACCGCCGAGCGCGGTGGCGTAGCGCCTTCCACCTCCTCGAACTTGAACCGCTCGGCCCAGACGATCACCGGTCGCCAGACGAGTTGATCGAGCGCAACAATCACCCCGATCATCGCCGCCAAACCCCAGAGAATCGCGGCCGTATCGCCGGCACTGGCGGCGAGCTGCAGGTATGACCCCAGCCCCGGCAGGCGAAAGTCGCGCTGGCCCAGTTCAAACATCTCGCAGGTCATCAGGAAGAACCAGGCACCCGCAACCGACATCATCGAATTCCACACCAGGCCGATGGCCGCATAAGGGAGCTCAAGCTCCTTGAGGCGCTGCCAGCGACTGAAGCGATAGAGGCGCGCAGCTTCGTCGAGCTCGCGCGGGATGGCCTTCAGTGACCCGTACAAGCTGAAGGCCATGTTCCAAGCCTGCCCGGTAAAAATCAGCAGGATGGAACCCAGCTCGATGCCGAGTTGTCGTCCGGGAAACAGCGCCACCATGGCCAGCATTACGCCGGGCAGAAAACTCAGCACGGGAATGGATTGCAGGATATCGAGCAGCGGCAACAGGATGCGTTCCGCGCGTGCCGAGCGCGCTGTGACATAACCATAAAGGAGCGCAACACCCAGGCTCAACACGTAGGAAATGACAATTCGTGCCAGCGAAAAGACCGCATAGGAGGGAAGCGCCCTGGGGCTTCGCGAGATCTCTGCAGCGGGCGTGACCGGGCCGAGCAGCGTTCGGCCGAGCTCCAGCAGCGCGTAGAAAAGCACCAGGACGGCGGCGAAAACGGCCAGATCGGTCAGTCGCGACCAAGTCCGGCGGCGGGGCATCCACCGGGCAAACCCCCGCGACACGGGGGAGCCCGGCGTTGTGGGAGGTGCCGGGGCCACCCGAGCTAGGCCTCGCTCAAAATCAGCCGGCGGGTAGCGGCATCGTAGTCAAACAACTCCGCGTAGCGGCCCCACTGAAGCAAGATCCCCAGTTGTCGACGCGCCTCTTCGGGGCTGAAGTGTTCCTCGAGCAGGTCGAGAAAGAAGTCGTCAGGCAATGTGCGGTTGGCCTTAGCTTTGAGCGCGCGCACCATCTGCAGCAGGATGGGAACATGGGCGAGCGCCGCTTCGCGGAAGAGCACCTTGCGCGTCTGGATGTCGGCCTCGGCGAATGCCCTGCCTTCGGGGGTAAGTTCCGCGTCGCCTTCGTACACTCTGAGGAAGCCCAGCAGCGTGCCGGCTTCGATGATGGGCAGCAACTCGTCCGCCTCCAGGATCAGATCGCCGGCCAGATGGTGGATGTCGTCGCGCCCGCCGCGATCCGCCAGGATTTCGAGCAGGCCCTTGAGTCTACCCGGGCGCGCGTGCGGCAGCATGGAATACTTCGCGGGCGCGACGGAGGGCGGCGCCTGCCCGCTCGGGGCGCGCGGAGCCGGTAACGTGCGCTCGGCGGCGGGCCGCGTCAGGACCTTATAAATGTGATCTACCAGCTCCACGAACTCGCCGGACTTGCGGTCGCGGGGATGGGTCAGGTTCACGGCAAAGTCTTCGCGGATGTGCGCCGGGTTGTGGGCCAGAACGATGATTCGGTCGGCCAGCACCACTGCTTCTTCAATATTGTGCGTCACCAGAAAGATCGCGCGCGTGGGGATCTTCCGCCCCAGCCAGAGTTCCAGCAGCTCGCCGCGGAGGGTTTCGGCCGTGAGCACGTCGAGTGCCGAGAACGGCTCGTCCATGAACAGCACCTCTGGCTCGACGACGAGCGCCCGCGCAAACCCCACGCGCTGCTTCATCCCGCCCGAGAGCTCCTTCGGGTAAGCCGTCTTGAAACCGTCCAGACCCACGGCGTCGAGAATTCTCAAGGCGCGCTTGCGGCGCAAGACGACAGCGACCCCGCGCGCCTCGAGCGGCGCTTCGACGTTCTCAATCACCGTCAGCCAGGGAAAGAGCGCGAAACTCTGGAAAACGATGGCCAGGTTGGGAAGCTGGCCATCGAGCGGTAGGCCGTGCCACAGCACTTGACCCGCTGACGGCTTGGCCAGTCCGGTCAGCATCCGCAGCAGCGTAGACTTGCCGCAACCCGAGGGTCCGAGCAAGGCCACGATCTTCCCCGGATAGATGGCCAGATCGATCGGAGCAATCACCTGGATACACCCGCCATCCTCCGGCGAATAGAACTTCTCGAGCGCCTTGGCCTCGAGAATGGGTTCCTGAGCGCCGGTGGGCGCCGGTGGTGTTCGGCTGGAGTTCACCGCAACTTCGGACATGCACGCATTATGTACTATGACTGGTGTGACTAGCGCAACGCGGCAGGATTCTGTATTCTCGCGGTTCCTCTCCGAGCGGCCAAACGATGCCCGTGGCCACCCCCGAGCCGATCCGCCCCGCACGCGCGCGCGCTCAGCTGTTCGGCGCCGTTCTGTTCTTCCTGGTCATCGCTGGCCTTCTGGTGGCCCCGATCTGGGTCGTGGACTATCCCCCCTTGCTCGACTATCCCAACCATCTGGCCGGCTCCTTCGTTCTCGCCCACCTGAACGATCCGACCTATCGCTTCGGCCAGTACTACGGCGCGGAGTGGGGCTTCTACCCCTATCTGGCCATGGACGTGATCCTGCTGGGGCTCCACCCGTTTTTGCCGCCCCTGGTCGCGGGCCGCGTGTTTTTGAGCCTCTTGGTCCTGGGGATGCCGCTGGCGTGCTGGTTTTTTCTTCGCCAGGCCAACCCAGGGGAAGACCATCTGGCGCTCTGGGGCTTGCTGAACGCATACCATATTTTTTTCATCTACGGCTTTCTGAATTTCTATCTGAGTGTGGTGATGTGCCTGGTGACCCTGGGGCTTTGGCTGCGCTACCTCGAGCGCCCCAGCCTCCTCAGGTGGTGCGCGCTTCTCCTCGCAGCGACCGGCTTGTATTTCTCACACATTCTCGGCTTCGGGATGGCGGCCCTGCTGATCACTGCGTATGGCTTTCTCGAGCGCCGCAAGCTCCGCGAGCTTCTGCTCTCCTGGCTTGTGTTCATGCCCGGGGCCTTCTTCTATCGCCATTCTTCGCGCCTGGCCGAAAGCCAGACCGGCGCCGCCATTTTTCATGGCTTCAGCCAAAAGGTCGACTCGCTCAGTTTCTTCCTGCGCGGCTATTCCGCGCGGCTCGACAAGATCTCGCTCGCGGCGCTCGCGCTCTTCTTCCTTGCGGCCTGGTGGTGGAACTTTGCTTTTCGCTGGAATGCTCGCTGGCTCGTCCTTGCGGCGGGTTTCTTTGTGCTCTTCTGGGCATTGCCGTGGTCCTACGGCGAGGGTTCCGAACTCGATACGCGAGTCCTGCCGGTTCTTTTCGTTCTCGTTCTTGCCGTGGCGCGGATGGGGCCCCGGGGACGGAAGCTCGTGCCGCTGGCGCTGCTCGTTTTCCTCCTGCGCACTGCAAACGTAACCGAAAACTTCCTCGCTCGGCAGCCTGAACTCCGAGGGCTGGCAGGCTCGTTCTCCCGAACCTCGCCCCACGCGCGCGTGCTGCCCATCGTCCAAGCCAATGGGGAGGAGAATCCGAGGGACCATCCCTTTGCTCATTTCTGGGCCTATGGAGTGATCGAGCGCGGCTGGTTTTCTCCCTACCTGTTCGACACCAAGGGCTTGCTGCCTCTGCGCATCCGCACCGATTCCTACACGCTCGATGGTTTCTTGGACCTCGATTACAGCAAGGAAACGCCGGACTGGAAGCAGGTCGAGGAAGACTATGACTACGTCTGGGATTACAACACGCCGCGCTTTGCCGCCTCCCTGGCCGGGGTCGGAAAACTCGTGTACCGCTATGGGAACCTCGAGGTGTATCAGATGTATCGCCCGAGGGAGGGTCCTTCGGGGAGAGAATCGCCCGCGGAATAGAGCCAGGGCATCTAGCGCCGGTCGACGGCCGGGTGGCGTACGTCGTGCCCGGCGACCATATAGATGACATCCTCGGCGATATTTGTGGCGTGGTCGCCCACACGCTCGAGGTTCTTCGCCACCAGGATCAACTCGAACGCCGGGAAAACCAAGGAGGAGTCGCCCATCATGTAGGTCAGGAGCTCGCGGAAGATCTGGTCGCGGAGCTGATCCACCTGATCATCGCGAGTGAGCACGGAGCGAGCCAGCTCGATATCCCGACGCACGACCGCGTTCAGGGAGTCGCGGACCATTTCCTCGGCGAGCTCACTCATGCGCGGCAGATCCACATAGGGCTTCACGCGCGGGTGCCGCACGATGCGCAGCGCGGACTGCGCAATGTTCACCGCCTGGTCACCGATGCGCTCGAGGTCGTTGTTGATGCGCGCAACGGTCAGCACGAAGCGCAGGTCAGCAGCCATCAATTGTTGCAGGGCCAGCAGCTGCACCACGCGGTCGTCGATCTCAATCTGCAACTCGTTCAGCACATGCTCTTCCTCGAGCACGGTCTGGGCCGGCGCCTCGTCGGCTTCAAGGACCGCGCGCACGGCCTGGTGCACGGCCCGCTCGGCCAGGCTGCCCATCCACAGCAGGCGATCTTTCGCTTCCTCGAGGTACCGCTCGAAATGGCGTTCCATCCCGTTGCTCCTAGCCGAACCGGCCGGTGATGTAGGCCTCCGTCCGAGGGTCGGCCGGGGTGGTAAACAGTTGCGGTGTCGGCTTGAACTCCACGAGTTGCCCGTTCAGCAGGAAGGCGGTGAAGTCACTGACGCGCGCAGCCTGCTGCATGTTATGCGTCACGATTACAATCGTGCAGTTCTCCTTCAATTGAAACAGCAACTCTTCGATCTTCGCTGTGTTTACCGGATCGAGCGCGGAGCACGGCTCATCGAGCAAGATCACCTCGGGGTCTACGGCCAATGCGCGGGCGATGCACAGCCGCTGCTGCTGGCCGCCGGAGAGCGCGTAGGCCGATTTGTGCAACTGGTCTTTCACCTCGTCCCATAGGGCGGCCCGCGTGAGGCTGCGCTCTACCGCCTCTCGGAGCCCGCCCTTGCACCCATTGATCCGCAAGCCGTAGGCCACATTATCGAAGACGGATTTGGGGAAGGGATTGGGCTTCTGGAAGACCATGCCCACGCGCCGACGAAGGTCCGTGACATCGAGCGACAGGATGTCCTCGCCATCGAGCAGGATCTCTCCTTCGAGCCGGGCCTGGCGGAGCGTCTCGTGCAGGCGATTGAGCGTGCGCAAGAGCGTGGACTTCCCGCAACCCGAGGGGCCAATCAGTGACGTGATGCGGTTCGTGGCCACTCCGAGATCGATCCCGAACAGAGCTTGCTTCGCCCCGTAATAGAAGTTCAGGTCGGAGATCTTCATGCGCAAGGAGAGGGCAGCGGTCGCGTCTGCCGAAGGCTGTTTCCCCCGGTTCTCCAGGGCCTTCTTGGCCAGCCCGAGCGCAGTAGAGGTGTGCATGGCTTACGACCTCGGAAGCGAGCCAGGGCGCATGAGCACCAGCCGCGCCACCAGATTGGTCGCCAGGACCAGAGCCAACAGCACCAGTCCCGCCGCCCAAGCCTGGCGATGCCAGTCCTCGTACGGTGCGATGGCGTAGGTGAAAATCATCACCGGAAGCGATGCCGTGGGCTGGTTCCAGCCTGAGCTCCAGAACCGGTTGCTGAACGCGGTAAACAGCAGCGGCGCGGTTTCTCCCGCTACGCGCGCCAGGGCCAGTAGGACCGCTGTCAGTATACCGCGATAGGCAGCGGGGATCACCACCGTCAGAATGGTCTTCCACTTGCTCGCTCCCAGCGCCATGGCGCCTTCACGGAGCGACCGCGGGACCAAACGCAAGAACTCCTCTGAACTGCGCAGCGTGATCGGAATCATCATCAGGCCCAGGGCCACCGAGCCCGCCAGAGTCGAGAAGTGGCGCGTCCGCAGGACAATCAAACTGTAAACAAAAATCCCGATGACAATCGAGGGCACACCATTCAGCAGGTCGGTGGTATAGCGCACGATGAACGGGAAGGTCCGCCCCCCAAACTCGGCCAGATACACGCCGCCGAGAAATCCGATGGGCACGCCGATGAGGGAGGCCAGCAGCAACAATTTCGCGCTGCCCACGATGGCGTTGGCCATACCACCGCCGGTCTCACCGACGGGTTTCTGAAGTTCGGTGAAAAAGCTCCAATTCACAGACCTCCCCCCGTGCCATACCAGATAACCGAGGATGAGGAAGAGGACCGAAACAGCGATCAAGGCGCACACGCCGGTCAGGCTGAGCATGGCACCATTGACCACTTTTCTCCAAATCCTTCGCAGACTCATTCGAGGGCCGCTCCGCGTTCGGCGGTGAGAAGGATCAGCAGCCGCGCCAGGCCGTTCAGAACAAACGTCAACAGGAACAGCACCAGCCCGAGTTCGATCAGGGCATGCAAGTAGAGGTCGCCGGTGGCCTCGGTGAATTCGTTGGCGATGACCGCGGCAATCGAATAGCCCGGCGCAAACAACGACGCGCTGATCTGGGGGTTGTTTCCGATCACCATGGTCACGGCCATGGTCTCGCCCAAGGCCCGCGCCAAGGCCAGGAAGATGGACGCGAGAATTCCCGCGCGAGCGAAGGGGACTACCACCTTCCAGGTGGCTTCCCAGCGGGTCGCGCCCAGCGCCAGCGCCGCTTCCCGCTGGTCGGTGGGCACGGCAAGGAGTACCTCGCGGGAGACGGAAATAATGAAGGGCACGATCATGATGGATAACACCAGGCCCGCGGCCAGAAAGCCCACCCCAAAGGCCGGGCCCTGAAAGAGCGGGAGGAAGCCCAGAGTCCTGCGCAGAAATGGCTCGCCGTACTCCCGGAGCAGCGGGACGATGGTGAAGATGGCGAGCAGCCCGTAGATCACGCTGGGCACCGCCGCGAGTAGGTCAATCACGAAGGTCAGCGAGTCGGAGAGCCAGGGGGGCGCCAATTCCGCCAGGAAAATCGCCGCCCCCAGGCCCAGCGGCACGGCGATGATCAAGGCCACCGCGGAGGTGATCAGTGTTCCATAGAGGAAAGGCAGGGCACCGAAATTCTCGAAGATGGGGTCCCAGACGCGCGTCCACAGAAAGGCCCAACCAAACTTGTGTCGCGCGAGCGCCGAGTTCACCCAGAGCTCGTATACGAGCAGGCCGGTGATGAACAGGACGCTCGCGCCAAACAACAACGTGGTCAGGTGAGCGATTTCGTCGCCGCTCTGGAGCCGGCGCAGGAAAGCACGCGGGTCCCCGGAAAGACCCGGGCCTCGAATCGCTCTGGAAGCGCTGGCCATGCTACTGGATCTGCGCGATGGCTTTCAGCTCCTTGTCCACCACTTCGTGAGGCAGCCGGCCGTAAGCCAGCGGCTCGGCATATTTCTGCCCCTCCGTCAGCATCCAGTGCAGAAATTCCTTGAGGATGGCCTTCTTGCTGGCGTCCTGAACGTTGGCAGGGACCAGCAGCCAAGTAAAGCTGGAGATGGGGTAGGCAGCTTTGCCGGGAGGGTTTGTGATCGAGACGCGGAAGTCATCCGGCATGGACTTGGCCACGCTCGCGGCTGCGGCGCTCACGCTGGCCAAATCCGCCTTAACAAACGCACCCGAGGAGTTCCGCACCCGACCATAGGGGAGGTTGTTCTGGATCGCGTAGATCAACTCGACGTAGCCAATCGAATTCGGCGTCTGCTTGACCAGCCCGGCAACGCCCTCGTTGCCCTTGCCGCCGAGACCCACTGGCCAATTGACCGAGGTGCCCTTGCCGACTTTGTTCTTCCACGCATCGCTCACTTTCGAGAGGTAGTCCGTCCAGATGTAGGTCGTGCCGCTCCCGTCAGAACGATGCACCACGACGATCTCATTCGCCGGCGGCTTCACTCCCGGATTCGTGCCGGTGATGGCCGGGTCGTTCCACTTCGTGATCGTGCCCAGGAAAATGCCCGCCAGGGCTTCCGGAGTGAAGTTCAGCTGTGCCGAAACACCGGGGATGTTGTACGTCGGCACCGCGGCCCCGAGTACGGTTGGAAAGTGCAGGACCTTGGTCTTGGCCTGGGCCAACTGCTCATCGCTCATTGGCCCGTCGGTGGCCCCAAAGTCCACCGTGCCAGAGATCAACTGGCGGATTCCTGCACCGGAACCCACGGACTGATAATTGATCTGTACCCGGGAATGGGCCTTGTGATACTCGTCAAACCACTTGGAATAGATGGGATAGGGGAATGTCGCCCCCGCCCCGTTCACCAGGATGGTCTCGTCCCCTAGCGCACCCATAGGGCTCGTGAGTGCGAGACACACCGCCACCACAAGACAAGCCAATGTTGTCATCCTCTGCATGGGTTCCTCCCTTAAACTCTATCGAATCTATGTTACAAACCTGTTACAGCCCTGTTTCTGTTCTGTGAAAGCTCCCAAAACTTGTAGATCGGGCCGGGCCCAAACTGCTTCCGGGAGCGCGTCGGGCCCAGGCACGGTCCACATCAGCTCCCCTTCAAATCACTTTCCGCTCCTGGCCGCCTGCGCCTATGGGAAGTAGTAGCGGAAAGACGTAAACACCATGTTGTTGACGGCCTTCGGGCTCACTGCCGGAACGACGGCGTTGTTGTTGCTGCCCGACCAGCCGACCTTGGTTAAGTAGGAGTACTGCACGCCCCACTGCACGCGGCCCTTAGAGCCTTGGTACAGCTTGTGCCAGAATCCGAGCGTGCCTTCGAGGATCTGGCGGATATCGCCGGCGCAACCGCCGGCTGTGGCCGGGAAACCGCTGCCCGAGGGTCCACCCGAAGCGGGAACCACCTCGGTGCTGCAGCCGCTGTTATTGAACAAGCGTGAGCCGTAGCCAACCGCTGTCCCCGTTGGGCTTGTATACGCAGTGCGCGCGGCGTATTCGCCGCCCCCGTACGCGTAGAAGTCAAACTTGGGAGTGGGGTGAAGTTCGAGCATGCCTAACCATGCGGCAGTCCGAATCGGTGCCAGGGTGCCATCCGGACGCGCGGTGACGTCGGCCAACTGTGCCGAGCTGTAACGGCCGATACCGTCGCCGCCCTGGAAGTGCGCAACCAGGTCCAACTTCTTGGCGACCACAGGGAAGCGGGCCGTGGCACCAACGCCCCCGCCGACCCGGGAATCATTGAATGCCCCTGCGACCGAGGTTGCGCTTGTGCAGCCAGCGGGAAGGGGACCCAACGCAGCGCATGGATATACGCGATTGCGGAAATTGCTTAGAATTCCGACGACCTCGTAGTGGCCCCATCCCGGATCCAGCGCGAACTTCACGAGGACATCTGGCGCGCGATTGAGCGTATATCCGGCGCCGTCAAACCTGCCGTCGAATGAGTTGAGAAGGCCGCCGCCATTGCCGAGAGCGTTGATGAAGAAGTTTGCGGGAAAGCCGCGGCCACCGATGGTGGTTTGTGGGCTTTCGATCGCGAAGCCCACTGCGAATTTGTCCCGAAAGCTCTGCACTAAGCGGAAAGCGTAGGCGCGTTGCCAAGCCCAGCCAACGACGTACTGTGCGTCGATCTGGTACGGGAAAGCTTCCTGGCGATTCGCGATGCCCTTCTTGCTCTCGGTCACCAGGCTCCACATCTGACCGCCGGAGGCCGAAAATCCATTATCGAAAGTCACGCCAGCCCACAACTGCCGCTGGCGGAACACATAGCTGTTGCTTTGGCGATTGTTGGAGGTCGTGCCAGCACCGAGGAAGTCCCCTTCGTAGTAGCCGCTAACCTTGGCGCTCCCCACCTTTGTCTCTGCCAACAAAGTGAGTCGCGATTGACGGGCCGAGAAATTGTTCTCCGTCACCTTGCTCAGCGCGTTGTTGGGGAAGGGAGTGCCGGTGAACGGCGTATTGACGTCGGCGCTGGTGGCACGGGTGCGAGAAACCGTTTCGGCCGCGATGAAGCCGCCCGGCGTGATGTTGATGCCCTTGAATTTGATGGTGCTGGGACCTTCTTCCATCGCTTTCTTGGCTTCCGCCTGCTCGGCAGCCACGGTAGTCTTGAGGGCGTCATTGCTCGCCTTCAAGGCGCTCACCGTGGAATTGAGAGAAGCGGCCGTGGACTTCACTTCTGCAGTGCTGTCGATCGCTTGAGTTGCTCTGGTGTTTGCCTCGACCGCCCGAGCGTTCGCGGCCACTGCTGCCTCACGCGCTTCGTCGATCTGGCGGTTGCGCTTGGCAAGCTCTTCCTTCAACAATTGAAGTTCTCCCTGTTGGGACTCGAGGGTTTGACGCAGCTCCTTGAGGCCTGCGCTCTGGGCCCCGTTCTCCCCACGGCCAACCGCAGCCGAGACACTCTCCCGTCGTGCGTTGGCTGTCTTCAGCTGATCTTCAAGAGCCTGCATTTTCTGCTGCTGCTCCCGCAATTGCTCGCTCTGCGCCTGAAGTTGCCGGGCTTGGGATTCGAGAAGATCCCGCAGCTGCTGAAGTTCGATCTCGACTGATGAGGCTGCCGGCGCGAGTTCTTTCTCCCCCTTGCTGTCTTCTGTGCTCCTCGCTTCATCCGCTCGAGCAAGCTTGACCGCCTTGTTGGCCGGCGCGGACGCCGTGGACTTAGCCCCGGGGGTCTCGGCCCCTCCGAGTCGGGCTGACGTGGCCATCAGCAGCCCAAGGACAACCATTCCAATCCCCATCCTTCGCATGGGTTCCTCCTGTGAGATTTGGTCGAGAAGAGGCGCCTGATCTTGAAACCTGAGAATAGATGGATGCACCCCTGAGTTCGCCGCGTGGATAGCTACACGATGCCATTCAATGAAAGGTGAACCTATTGTGAATTCTCTGTTACAACCAGGGCACCGATCCGCACCGAGAACCGGTGGCCAGACGCCCTGAAGAGCACAACTGAGGTGCGGGGCCGGCGTCAGGGGCAACGCTGGCCCCGCGGGGGACAACAGGAAGCTTCGCGTACCCCGGGAGGTTGCCGAGGGGTCGGAAGCGTTCATGCAGCTCCGGTGAAGCTATTCTTCCTCGGTCAACGCCGCGTCACGCCCGAGTGAATTCTCGATTACAGCCTTGGGGGGCGGCGAGGGCGCAAGCCGCGCGCGACCGTGGCGCACGTCCAGCCCGCGAAGCCAGAAGATGATGTCCTCGGCGATGTTGGTGGCGTGGTCGGCGATGCGCTCGAGATAACGCGTGGCCAGAATGAATTGCATGCTGGGGCCCACCCGCTGGGGGTTTTCCTTCATGCCGGCCAGTAGCCGCTCAAAAAGCTGGTCGCGATAACTGTCCACAATGTCGTCGCTTTCCAGAATCTCCCCGGCCAGGACCACGTTGCGAAAAATCAGCGCCCCCAGGCTCTTGGTGACCATGGCGCGCACGGTCGCCGCCATGGGCTTGAGTTCAAGCGGCATTTCGACCGCCGGCATCTCCGCCAGGGAAGTCACACGTTCGGCGATGTTTACGGCCAGATCGCCCATGCGCTCGAGGTCGTTATTGATTTTGATCGCCGCGACCACCTGCCGGATCTCGATATCCTGCAAGTTGCCGCTGTGGAGCAGCCGCACCGCGTGCTCATCAATCACGATCTCCATCTCATTGATGCGCGGTTCAGCGAGAAAAACCTGGCCGGGGAGCTCGGCCGCGGCCGTATCACCGCGCCGGAGCAGGGCTTCGAGCGCCCGGCTTACGTTGCTCTCCACCATCCGCGCCATGGAGACCAGGTAATTCACCAGCGCATCCTGGTAGATGACTTCTACCCTCCCCACCGATGTCACCACGCTCATCCTCCCCGAACCGCTCGAACAAAGAAGCGAAGGCTGGGACGCGGCTCAATCGTAAGTTCTCCCAGCACCAAAAGAAGTACCAGAAGAATCCCCGCCCCGATGGCTACACCCACCAGCGAATTTGCTTCTCCCATGGAGCCAGAATGCCCGGTCGAGGTTACGTACAGATAAAGCAGATATGAAATTTGGAGAAAGGGTGGATGGCGGCGGGAAGCGCCAGGCGGTGGCTCCCCCCGCCGAACGCCGCCAATGACAGGAGTTTCCTCGCAGGCCTATTCCAGACTATAATTTGTGACCCGACCGGATTTATGGTGGAGCAACACACCATTCATCTGAGATTTACCCTGTCGGGTCAAGCTCCTTGATGGTCACCGATCGGAGTCATGGACACAGGGGTCACGACCAGCCAATTGGAATCCGGCCAACGCGCCCCGGAACGTCCCTATCCGGGAGCCCTGATCGTTGTGGAGGGCATCGACGGCTCCGGGAAGAGCACGCAGCTCTATCTGCTAAAACGCTGGCTCGAGATAGGCGGGTATCGGATCCACCTCACAGAATGGAATTCGTCACCGCTGGTGAAGTCGGCGACGCGGCGGGGCAAGCAGCGCCGGATGCTGACTCCCACGACGTTTTCGCTGCTGCACGCCGCTGACTTTGCCGATCGCTGCGAGCGACAAATCCTCCCCCTGCTGCACGGGGCGTACTTGGTGCTCGCGGATCGATACATCTATACGGCCTTCGCACGCGATGTCGCCCGCAGCTGCTCGCCCCAATGGCTGCGCAATCTCTATCGCTTCGCGCCGATTCCGGATGTTACTTTTTATTTCCGCGCGCCGCTCGATGTGGCGGTGAACCGGATCGTCGCCGGGCGTCCCAAGCTGAAGTACTATGAAGCAGGGATGGACCTCGGCATTTCTCTCGATCGTGCCGAAAGCTTCCGCGCTTTTCAGGGGAGGATCCTCGAGCAGTACGACCTGATGGTCGAAACCGACCACTTCGTGCTCATGGATGGCACCGTGCCCGTGAACAAGTTGCAAAAGCAGATGCGCGAGATTGTCGAGGCGCGCATCGACCTCGCGCGCTTCGCGCCGCAACCGAAAGATGACTGAACACTCCGGCACGAACTCGAACCGGCCGGCGGCGCCCGTTGGGGTCCCGGCCGAAGTCGCTCCTCCCGCGCCCGGCACGCGCTTCTACGGTACCCCGCTGCCCGGAGTGCGTGAAGAAGAGCTCTCTGGCGCTCTGATTGTGCTCGAAGGCATGGATGGTTCAGGACGCTCGACCCAGATCGCCCTGCTCACCGAGTGGCTAGAATCGGAGGGCTTCGCGGTGCAGACCATGGGCTTGCGCCGTTCTTACCTGGTGGCCAAGGATATTGACGCGCTCCTGGCGGAGAATACCGTCACCAGGCTGACGTTGGCCCTGATGTACGCAACCGACTTTTACGACCAGCTCGAGCATCGCATCCTGCCAGCACTGGGCTCGGGCTTGCTGGTCTTGGCCGATCGCTACTTCTACACCTTGATTGCGCGTGCAGCCGTCCGCGGCATCAGCCGCGAATATCTCGATGGGATCTACGAGATGGCACTCCGGCCGGACCTGACCTTCTGGCTCAACGTGCGGCCGGAGGTCGCTTTCGATCGTGAATTCAAGAAATCACAAACAATCAGTTTTTGGGAGTCGGGACGCGACATGTCTCTTTCGAACGACTTGTTCCAATCCTTCGTCCGCTACCAATCCCTGGTGAGGAAGGAATTCGAGGATCTCTCCGGGCGTCACGGCTTCGTGGAATTGGATGGTGAGGGCAGCATCCGGGGAGTGAACCGGGAGCTGCGCAAGCGCGTCGCGGCTCACCTGGGCATCAAGAATGTGCGTTACGAGCCTTCGCCCGCGCTGGCGCACCTCTGGCGTTAGCCTTGGCTGACCCCGCCCACCTCGCGGCGATTGACGCGGGCTCCAATGCGATCCGCCTGATGATCGCCCGCGCCACCTCCCCCACCGACATCCAAGAACTCGAGACGGAGCGCGCCGCCGTGCGCCTTGGCCATAACGCCTTTACTCGAGGCCAACTCGACGACGGAACCATCCGCCGTGCCGCCAAGGCCTTTACCCTCTTCCGTGCGGAGATGGACCGCCACCGCGTCAGCATCTATCGCGCCGTAGCCACCAGCGCGGCACGCGAGGCACGCAACCGTCGGGCCTTGATCGAGCGCATCCGCCGCAAATCCGGGATCGAGCTGCAGGTCATCACCGGCAC